>CAZUBX010000098.1:0-9836 GCA_964619035.1 uncultured Syntrophaceae bacterium
GCACTATCTATTCACGGAGACCCTGTCCCGCAGAAACCGCACCAGGAGGCGCACGCCCACCGCCGAGGCGCCTCGGGGGATGTAGTGCCTTTCCTTGCTCAGCCAGGCCGGCCCCGCGATGTCCAGGTGCACCCAGGGGATCTCCCCCACGAATTTGCCCAGGAAGACGGCCGCCGTGATGGCCCCGCCGGCCCGACCGCCCGTGTTTTTCATGTCGGCCACGTCGCTCTTGATCAGTTCGGCGTAGTCGTCCCAGATGGGAAGCTCCCAGAGCTTCTCGCCGGTTTCCGTGGCGGCACGGCGCAGATCGTTTTTCAGACCGTCATCGGTTCCCATCATGCCGATGACGTCATCGCCGAGCGCAATGATGCAGGCCCCCGTCAGGGTGGCCATGTCGATGATGGCCTTCGGCTTGAATCGTGCCGCATAGGTCAGGGCGTCAGCCAGGATGAGCCGCCCCTCGGCGTCGGTGCTGATCACCTCGATCGTCTGTCCTGACATGGAACGCAACACATCGCCGGGCTTGTAAGCGCGCCCGCCCGGGAGATTTTCGGTGGCGGGGACGAGTCCCACGAGGTTCAGCGGAATCCTCAACTCCGCGGCGGCCTTGATCACGGCGAGCACGGCAGCCCCGCCTGACATGTCGGCCTTCATCTCCTCCATCTTGTCGGGGGGTTTCAGGGAGATCCCGCCGCTGTCGAAGGTGATGCCTTTCCCGACGATCACGTAAGGCCTTTCACTTCGGCTGCCCCCCTCGTATTCGAGAATGATGAACCGGGCCGGCTCCATGCTGCCTCGGGCCACGGAGAGAAGCGCATTCATCCCCAGTTTTTCCATCTTGTTGTTGTCGAGGACGGTTAGACGTACCTTCGGAGATGCCGCGGCGTCCTTCGCCCTGCGGGCCATATCGGTGGGCGTCATCTCGTTGGAGGGCGTCGATACGAGATCCCTGGCGTAGCAGACGGCCTTTGAAACGATCTCGGCCCTTTGCGCCGCGGCCTTCATCCGGCGGGTCTCGCCGTCGCCTGCCGCAAGAAGTGTGAAGGCCTTGACGTTTCGCTCCTCTTTTTTATCAGGCGTCTTGAAGTGCGTGAACCGATAGAGCCCGAGAAGCACACCCTCCACGGCCGCTTCCGTCAGGTCTTCCAGGCTGCGCGGCCCGTCCACCGAAACCAGGGAGGCGGCAAACCCGGGGATGCCCAGCTCGCGGATGGCCCGGGCGGCCTTCGAGAAGGCCCTTCGCAGCTTCTCCGGGTCGAATTCTTTTTTCTTTCCAAGGCCGAGCAGCAGAACTCGCCGCGCCGGCAGAGCGCCCCGCGTGTAGATCACGGACACCTGGGCAAGCTTTCCGGTGAAGTCCCCGCTTTTGATCACCTCGCCCAGAAGCCCGCCCGAGCTGCGTTCCAGCTGAAGCGCCGCACCTTCGAGTTTCCGGGAATCTTCGAAATGACAGACCACAATCGCCTCACCGCGAAAGGCTGCCGGATTGCCCTTTTTTACGTCAACTTTCATCATGCCTCCGCTTTGGGAATTGGGTATTGGGTATTGGGTATTCGGAATCCCGTCTTTCTTGTCTGTCTGGTCATTGCGAGGAGATAATCGACGAAGCAATCTCAAGAATATATCTCAAACGTGGATTGCCACGCCTCGCGGGGCTCGGCTCGCAATGACTCATTTTTTTATTTTCTGGTCCCTACACCCTCGTCCCTGGTCCCTTTTTTTCACTCAGACACTCTGGCACTTCTTCTCACTCAGACACTTGTTTGCACTGCCGCTCCGCGGCAATGTACTCTCCGCACCCTGATCGTCTGATTTGGTTACATTAGTCACACGGGTCACATTAGTCACTGCTGTCAATAACTTGCGGCGCCGAGAGAATAGCACAAGTACTCGTATATTGAAATCCTTTCTCGTTTTGCTTTTTCTTCATCTAATCCTTAAACGATTACTTTTCCCGTTTTTTCTCATGATATTTTCTTAGACAAAATCATACTTTTTTCCGGCTTGTTTTTCGTCCCCTACGCGATAGACTGCCTCCATACAAGATATCGAGAGAGAACCCTTATGGTTGAGAGAAGGAAATACGAGCGTTACGATCTCGTGGTCCCTGCGGCAGTCGAGACCCTGGCGAGAACCTCGGCGAAGAGAAAAATCTCACTCAAAACGGTGAACGTATCCGCCGGCGGCGCCTATTTTCGCACGGACGCCATCCTGTCGGAAGGCACGAAAGTGCGGCTCGAACTGCGTCTCTCCTACGATAGCCAAAACAAGCTCAAAAACCCGCGAAACGCGCGTATCCGAATACTCGGGACCGTCATGCGCTGCCAGATTGGCGGGATGGCCATCTGCTTCAGCGAAGATTACGTCATCGCCCCGATCCCGGCCAAGGCATGGGGCGTAGGCTGAAGTCGCTTCGCGACGGCTTCGGGCTTCAGGCATCGGGCTTCAGGACAAAAAAAGTAAAAACCAAGTCAGTCATCGCGAGGGCGAAGCCCGTGGCGATCTACGATTTCCCTCTTTTCTTATCCTGAAGCCTGAGACAATCTCGGAAACAGATCTCAAACGTAGATTGCCACGCCTCGCGAAGCTCGGCTCGCAATGACTCTTTTTCTATTTTCTTATCCCGAGGCCCGAAGCCGGGTATTTGTCCCGAAGCCCGAGCGCTTCGCGCTGTCTGTCAAATAACTGTCCAGCCTTCCCGCCGTCAGACAACCGCCCCGGATAGAGTTCAAGTATAAGTAATCATACATTAATATATAATTATGGCTTCTGTTCTATCAAGTGGAACGGAAAATGCTAGTTCTACTACTAGAGTATTAGTTTTTTATTAATCAGGTCCTAATCAGCATCAGGCGTTATGAAAAGCAAGACGGCAAAAGCGGACTCGCTGAGCAAGAGAACGATCCAGATCGTCAGTGCCAGAAAACTGCAGTGCGATCTGATGGCCAACTATCTGACCGTCAGTACCGGGGTTATATGCAAAATCGCTTCCGATCCCGGCTCAATCTCCGTCAATCCGCAGGAACCCGAGCACTTCACACTGGTTCTCCTTGACTGCCCCGAGCGCGACCCCGTGAAGTACTTCATGGCACTGGCCGTGGCGGGAAGGCGCATCCTCTCGAAGTGCATGGTCGCCCTCTTCAACGTCAGGCCCGGTCTCGGCATCGAGGAAAGGGCCGTCTCGTGGGGCATCCGGGGGTTCTTCTACGAAACCGATTCCGTCGATCAGATGATGAAGGGCATCCAGACCCTTTTCAAAGGCGAGATGTGGCTTTCCCGCGACATCATGGCCAAGTGCATCCAGTCGCAACGCGCACCCGGCGAGTCCTCCAAGAAGGACGTGATCTTCCTGACGCAGCGCGAGCTCGAGATCCTCAGCATGGTCGTCTCCGGGGCCACGAACGAGGAGATCGCCGCCCGGATCTGCATCAGCCCCCACACCGTGAAAACGCACATCTACAACATCTTCAAGAAAATCAAAGTCCCAAACCGGCTCCAGGCTGCGCTCTGGGCCGCAAAGAATCTCTAGTCCCAACTACCTCTCTCTTCCTTGATTGCCCTCTCCCCCCCCTCCTGGGGAGAGGCTTGCCCGGCGCTTCGCGGGAATAACTGGTTGATTAGTTGATTAAGTAATTATGTAACTGGAAAATGGGGATTAGGGAATGATTACGCACTTTGTCATTGCGAGCCGAAGGCGAAGCAATCTCGATTTTTTCTGGTTGGGATTGCCGCGTCGGCCTGACGGCCTCCTCGCAATGACAAATTGTGGTACTCGCGCGACCCTCGTCCCTGGTCCCTCTCTTTTAGATTGACTTTCCCTCCCGAAATATCGTTCATTACACCAGTTTCCGACGGCAGGGGGGGCCATGTCAGCCATCAAGCTCAAGAGTTGCCCGAAGGTTTACATCCACGATACACACCGCTCGAAGTTTCCCGAGGACACGCTGCACTTCGTCGAGGGCATGCGGGATCTCCTCGGGATGAGAGACTTCCGCGACGCAACCGGACTGGACCGTATCGGCATCCCCGTATACACCTGCTGGCGCCTCCGGCCCGATGAATCGAAGACCTTCCACACCGGCAAAGGCGTCTCGGCGATCCAGGCCCAGTGCTCCCTCACCTTTGAATCGCTCGAGCGCTACTCCTCCGAGTTCCGTGAGGAGTGGGCCGACCGGCTCATCGTCGGAAGCTTCAACGCCCTGCGAAAAAAGCATAACACCCTCGACCCCACCGCGCTCATCCTCTCGCAGTTCAGCGATTACGGGCCCGACAAGGACCTGCACTGGACCTGGGGGCACGACATCTCAAACGATCAGGAAATCCTCGTCCCGGCAAAAGAGGTCTACCACCCCTTCCACCGCGACGAGGGGCTCCTCTACGGCTCCCACACAAACGGCCTGGCATCGGGCAACACGATCGAGGAGGCCGTATTCCACGCCCTCACGGAGATCGTCGAGCGCGACGCCTGGAGCATCGCCAAGTACACCAGCAATTACGGCGAACCGGTAGTCCTCGTGAACAAGCCCGACCAGCAGTTCCTGATCGACATCGCCCGGAAATTCGAGGAAGCCGGGATCGAGATTGTTTCCCGCGACATCACCTCCGACATCGGCATACCGGTCGTGGCGGCATTCTGCAAGGATGTGCGGCACGGCGACACGCTGCCGATCGAGGGGTTCGGCTCCCACACGGACCCGAAGGTAGCCATGGGGAGGGCGCTCATGGAGATGGCAACCACGCGGGCGCTCTTCCTCGTCAAGAGTGGCGCTGACGGGCTTCGTGACACCAGCCCCCTTTATCTCACCCACGACGAATCGAGAGACAACCCGCGTTTCGTCGTCCGGAGCATCAAGAACCTCACCGACATGGAAATCGGATACAGCAACGACATCACCGAGGACCTGAACGCCTGCGTCGGGAGGCTTCGGGAGCGAGGCCTGGATAAAGTGATCGCCGTTGACCTGACGAGGCCGGAGACGGGCATCCCCACGGTGCGCGTGATCATCCCGGGCACGGATGCCTACTGCTTCGACCGGACGCGCAAGGGCGATCGTCTCTACAACACCGTGTAAAAGGGGACAAGGCATGCTCACGGAAAAAGAGGTCTGTGAACGGGCGGAATACTGCTACCTGATCTGCCTGCAGCTCAACTGGATGTTAGCCAACGATTCCATCGAGCCCGTCAAGTACCTCGAGCAGATCCGGAAGTCCTCCCTCGGCCTTGCCGAGGACGATTTCATCGTGATGACCCTCGAGGAAGGGATGAAATCGGGGCTGGAAGACTGCGGCGTCAACAACCTGATCCTCATGTACGAGTCCTTCGTCCACGCCTTCTGCGAGGTCATGCAGATCGACATCGAAGACCTCCGCGACAGCATCCCCGTGGAAACCCTGAAAATACTCGCCTCGGAGATGGGGGCAGAGCTGAATCCTGCAACCTGACTAGATGCTAGATACAAATGTTGCACAGGTTGCAATGTCACCAGAATTTACAGTTTCATCAAATGTCTCAATTACTTCCTAATTTACTGATAATACTATATATTATATGAATACTTGAGAACATTTTCACACCCTGCCCGACTGACTCACCCCACACTGTCCGTATAGTTTACAACTGTTGCTTTTGAATCCATTTTCCTGCAAGTGCTCGCAATAAAATAACAAAATCGACTGTTCCTGTCCCGCAGCACTTTTATCTGAGAAAAAATCGTCGGTAAACTTAACAATTATTGAATTGGCGGCTCGCCCTGCTTTCAACGATCCGATTCGTAAAATAGATAAATTATTATTCAATATCAGATCCTTGCGTACTCATCTTCACTTCTCTTTCACGCGTGGTCCGTCAATTGCACTACTGCATATCAGAAGGATTAAAAAGGAGGGCGTAAGAAAATGAAAAAGATGACGGCAATGCTTGCGGTGGCAATGTTGATGATGGCGACAGGGAGTGCAATGGCTGATTTTTTGGATCCAAACCTGACACGACCTGTTACCATTAATGCAGCAGCTTCGGGAGAGAACTCATTACAGACGGAGTTAAATACTATATTTGGGACGGGTGTAGTAAATGCAGCAACAGAACAACTGAAGATTGGCATGTTTCAAGTAGGTCTCCCTGGCTCAAACTCTATAAATCCGCAATTCAAGTTTGAATGGACATCAAACTCTGGCGCACAGACGATTGGCATTTTTGGCTGGAACGGAACATCTGCCGTTGCATCGCAAATTTTTGCGGGTAGTCAAGAAGCAGGGGATACAGCAATTGTGACTTGGCTTACTTCGACTTCCGGCACGATTAATAGTTTTGACAATGGAGTTCTGGTCTCTTCAATTGCTTTTAGCGACATAAGCAAAGATTTCTTTGGATTTTATTTCCAGGTTGGCAGCACAAAATATTATACCGTTGACAGTCTTAACGGTGGTCAGGCTCGCGTACTGGGCTTCCAGCCGAATTTGCTTGGTGCTGCTTTCTCCTACGAAGATGGGACGGATTTCGATTATCAGGATGCCGGTTTTGTCGTTGAGTCAATTAGACCTGTCGCCGAACCCATCACATTGCTCCTTCTCGGCTCCGGTCTGCTCGGCCTCGCCGCAATCAGGAGAAAGAAGTAGACTCTTGTTCTGAACGCCCTCCAGGACGCCCCCGATGCCTCATCGGGGGCGTCTTTTATTAACTCCAATTTGACCCCTGCAAAATTCCCCACGAGAAATTCCGGAAAACCAGCTATTATATGACGTCATTGCAAGGAGCCCTTTTTTTATCATTGCAAGGGCGGTAGCGACGAAGCAACCTGAAGACGAGATTGCTTCGCCTTCGGCTCGCAATGACAAAGGAGAAAGTCATCGCGAGGAGCGTTCCTTTTCTGTCATTGCGAGGAGCGTTCCTTTTCTGTCATTGCGAGGAGCGTTAGCGACGAAGCAATCTAGGCAATCTAGTATGGAAAAACAATATTTTGTTTACATTATGACAAACAAAAGAAACACTGTCTTGTATACGGGCGTAACGAGTGACCTGAAGAGGAGGACTTACGAGCATCGAAATAAGCTGATAGATGGCTTTTCAAAGAAGTATAATACCAACAAGCTCGTTTTTTATGAGACGTTCACCGAACCATTACACGCTATCACACGAGAGAAGCAACTTAAGGGCGGTTCACGACAAAAGAAAGTCGACCTGATCAATCAAAAGAATACCGGGTGGAGAGACATCTACGATGACATATGAGATTGCTTCGCTGCCCCCCACGCTTCGCTCGGGGCTTCGGCTCACCGCAATGACAAAAAAGGAAACGTTGCAATTAGCCTTCCTTTTCTGTCATTGCGAGGAGCGTTCCCCCTCTGTCATTGCGAGGTGCTTTCCTCCCCTGTCATTGCGAGGAGCGTTAGCGACGAAGCAATCTCACGTCTAAATTCGAGATTGCTTCGCTGCGCTCGCAATGACAAAATACTGCTGCATGACCGAACTGATTTCCAAAATAAACATCATCCGCATCCTCGAAGAGATCGGCGTTTACCTTGAGATCAAGGGGGAGTCGCCCTTCAAGGTCATCGCCTACTCCAATGCGGCAAGGCGGCTGGAGACCCTCGAGGAGGACCTCGAAGAGCTGGTGCGGCGGGGCGGCCTGACGTCCATCAAGGGCATCGGCGATGCCCTCAGCAAAAAGATCACCGAACTCGTCATGACGGGACGCCTTGAGTATTACAATGAGCTCAAGGCCTCCATTCCCCCAGGGCATCTCGAGATGCTTCGCATCCCCGGCCTGGGGCCGAAGAAGATCCGCGCCCTCCACGAAAAGCTTGCCATTGAGACCCTCGGAGAGCTGGAATACGCCTGCATGGAGAACCGCCTCGTCGAACTGCCCGGTTTCGGGGAGAAGACCCAGCAGAAGATTTTCACGGGCATCGAGCACCTGAAGCGATACAAGGAGCGCCACCTTTACAGCGAAGCCCTCATCGCCGCGGAGGTGCTGCTCGGCATGCTCAAGGGAGCCCCCGGAGTGCTCTCCGCGAGCCTTGCAGGCTCTATCCGACGCGGCAATGAAACCGTCAAGGACATCGATCTTCTGGCCGCTGCGGGCAAGCCGGAGGCCCTCTCGCAGTGGTTTGCGGCTCTACCCGACGTGGAGAACATCATCGCCCGGGGAGACACAAAGGTAAGCGTTTTCCTGAAGGCCGGGATCAACGCCGATCTGCGGATCGTCTCACCACAAGAGTATCCTTTCGCCCTGCATCACTTCACGGGGAGCAAGGAGCACAACGTGGCCATGCGAAGCCGCGCAAAGCAGCTCGGCATCAAGATGAACGAGTATGGCCTCTTTCGCGACGATGTCCTCATCCCCTGCGCAAGCGAGCACGATGTTTTCTCGGCCCTGGGCCTCGCGTGGGTGCCGCCGGAGCTGCGGGAGAACACGGGCGAGATCGAGGCTGCCGGGACGGGCGTGGTGCCGTCGCTCGTGGAGGCAAAAGATATCCGGGGCATTTTCCACATCCACACAACAGCAAGCGACGGGTCGAGTTCGCTCGAGGCAATCGTTGCGGCCGCAAAGAAGATGGGCCTCGAGTACATCGGGATCACCGATCACAGCGAAGCGGCTTTCTACGCCGGCGGTCTCACCCCGGAGGCGATCCGGCGGCAGCACGAGGCCATCGACGAGTTGAACCGGAAGGACCCCGGCTTTCACATCTTCAAGGGCATCGAAGCGGATATCCTGCCCGACGGGCGGCTGGATTACGACGATGCGACCCTCGAGACCTTCGACTTCGTGATCGCCGCCGTCCACTCACACTTCGCGATGAGCAAAGATGACATGACGGCCCGGATTATGAAAGCCCTCGACAATCGCCACACAACCATTCTTGCCCACCCCACGGGACGCCTGCTGCTTGCGCGCGAGCCTTATGCGCTGGATCTCGAAAGGATCATTGATTTTGCCGCTTCCCGGGGGAAGGTCATCGAACTCAACGCCAACCCGCATCGCCTGGACCTCGACTGGCGTCATTGCAAGTACGCCAGGAGGCAGGGCGCCCGGATCGCCATCAACCCGGATGCGCACCAAGCGGAGGGCCTGGGAGACATCCGCTACGGCGTCAACATCGCAAGAAAGGGCTGGCTCGAAGCGCAGGACGTCATCAACTGCATGGGACTGGAGGAGATGCGGAAATTTCTCGCGAAAGGCAGGAATTAGGGCTTCGGGACTCGGGACTCTGGATTCTTCTCTTGCCTGAAGCCTGATGCCTGTAGCCTGTAGCCTGCGCGAAGCGCCCGCTTCGCGGCTTATTTCATGGACCGTGCAAAGACGATCCCGAGGATGAGCCAGAGGGGGATGGAAATGATGAGGGCCCAGGTGATCCCCTGGAGGTGCCGGAGCCTGGTCCTGAGGTTCTTTTCGAGGAGGGCCTTGTCGATTTTGAGCTTGATCTCCTCGATCTTGAAGGGCTTGGTGATATAGTCCTGTGCACCCCGCCGGATGGCCTCCACGGCCGAATCGATGGAGGGGTAGCCGGTAATCATGATGAAGGCCGCGTCGGGGTCTACCTGACGGACTTCCTGCAGGAAGTCGAGCCCGTTCATCTGGGGCATCATGAGATCCGACAGGATAATGTCGAAGCGGTTCTTCCGGCAAAGCTCCACCGCCATGCGCGGGTTCTCCGTCGTTTCGACATCAAAATTGAAGGCTTTCATGTAGCCGCCGAGGACCTGAAGCACGTTCGGGTCATCGTCGAGGACAAGGGCTGTGTTTTTCTTTTTTGCCGGCCAAGTCATAGCACACTACTTTAATGCAAAAAGCATACGCAATTTCTCCGGCGGTTCCCGGAATAATAATCCATCTGAT
>CAZUBX010000099.1:0-9766 GCA_964619035.1 uncultured Syntrophaceae bacterium
AACATTGGAGATCACGGGGTTCTTCAACATCCTCGACCGCAAGGCCTTTCTCGTTGACCAGACCAAACTCGGCATCTCCACGGAGAACATCCAGTTTCCGGCCTGGACGGGCATCGGCGCCGAGTCGCTCGTGACGGGAGGGTTCACCGTGAGCGGCCGCGACCTCACCCTGGAGTGCCGCCTCTTCGACGCGGTGCAGGGCAAGCTCATCGTGGGCAAACGCTACACGGGCAAGCTCGAAGAGCGCAAGGAGATGGTCGTGCGGTTTGCCCAGGAGATCCTCGTGGCGCTCACGGGGGAGAAGGGCCTTTTCGACACCAAGATCGCCTTTGCCGGCAAGAAGGACCGTACGTCGGAGATCCACTACGTCAACTTCGACGGCACGGAGCCGGTGAAGCTCACGAACTTCCGCACCATCACGCTTTCGCCGAAGTGGTCGCCCGACGGGAAGCAGATCTCGTTTCTTTCCTACAAGGACGGCGCCCCGGACCTGTTCGCCATGGATTTCAACCGCCAGACGGCACGGAAGATCCTTTCGAACGGACGTCTCAATCTTCCCGGCACCTGGTCGTCCGACTCGAAACGGATGCTCGTGACCTCGAGCAAGGACGGCAGCGAGGAGATCTACATCCTGGGTCTCTCCGACGGCCGGATGACGCGGCTCACCAGTGACCCGGCCATCGACGTCTCGCCCACCTGGTCGTCCGACAACAAGCAGATCGCCTTTGTCTCGGACCGGGGCGGTACGCCCCAGATCTATCTCATGGACGCAAGTGGCGCGGGCGTCCGGAGGCTCACCTTCGAGGGGGGCTACAACACCTCGCCGGCCTGGCATCCCCGTGCAAACCGCATCGCTTACGAAGGGCGGGCTGGCGGGACCTTCCAGATCATGGTCATGGAAACCGAGGGGGGCACGCCCGTCCAGCTTACGACCAACGGCCGCAGCGAAAACCCCGCCTGGTCCCCTGACGGGCGCTACATCGCCTTCGTGTCGCGCCTGGGGACAAAGTCCAGGGTCTGTGTCATGAACTCCAATGGCACTAACGTGCGCGTCATTCACGAGGGGCTCGATTCCTACGTGTCTCCCACGTGGTCGCCCCACTTAAATTTCTATTGACGGCACCGGAGGTATGGTTTAAGACAATATCGTCAAAAGCAATCTCCTTACGGGCACTTGCCTGATCTTGCCCGCAGGGTTCACCGCAAGGTTCAAAGGAGGAGTGCACATGAAACGATACGGGATCCTTCTGGCTGTATGCATGGCGTTGGTGATGGCATTCACGCTGACAAGCGGCTGCAGCGCCCCGAAAAAGGCAACGAAGGAGGACGTAACGAAACCCGGGACGAAACCGGGGCTCTCGGAAGAGGAACTGGCCAAGCAGCGGGCTGATCAGGAAGCCCGTGACCGAGCCCTGCGCGAGCAGGCCATCCGGGACCAGGAAGCCCGCGAGCGGGCGGAGCGCGACAAGGCGGCAGCCGATGCGGCGAGCCTCAAGGACCTTTCTCGGATCTATTTCGAATTCGACCGCGTGGAGCTCAGCAACGAAGCCCGGGAGATCCTGGGCAAGGTGGCCGGTCAGCTCAAGGCAAGCCCGAAGAAGACCCTCACGATCGAAGGCAACTGTGACGATCGCGGGACCAACGAGTACAACCTCGCCCTCGGCCAGCACAGGGCCGACAGTGCGGCCCGCTACCTGCAGACCCTCGGAATCGACCGCAAGCGGATCAAGACGATCAGCTACGGTGAGGAGCGCCCGCTCTGCTCGGAAGCGACAGAGGCCTGCTGGTTGAAGAACCGCAACGCGACATTCGTCTACTCCGAGAAGAAGTAGCTCGACATGGGAGGTCACATCGTGAAAACACGGATCATCCTTCTGATTCCCCTCTTGCTTTTCTGGATTTCAAGTTGCGCTACATCGGACGATCTGAAAAAGACCCAGCGGGACTACGAGAGCAAGATCTCGTCCCAGCAGTCGGATATGCAGAAGCTCCAGACCCGGCTCGATGCGCTCGAGAAGAACTACGGCGATACGACAAAAGACCTGAGAAAAAACCAGGCCGATCTGGGCGCGGACTTCGGCAGTGTCCGGGACAGCGTCCAGACCATGCGGGGTCAGGTCGAGGAGATGAACAAGGAATTCTCCGGTGTGGGCAAGGGGCAGAACCTCAAGAGCCGCCTGGACGACATGGCATTCCGGATCGGCTACATCGAAAACTTCCTCGGCATCGCGAAGAAGGAAACCCCCAACGGTGCAAAGGTCGAGGGACAGGCCGGGGCCGCCGAGGCGACGACGGAGCCGAAGAATGACGTGGAGGCGACCTACAATGCCTGCTACAAGCTCTTCAAAGAGGGCCAGTACGTCAAGGCCCGGGAGGAATTCCTGAAATTCCTGAAGCAGTATCCCAAGACGGCCTATTCGGACAATGCCCAGTTCTGGATCGGCGAAACCTGGTATGTCGAGGAGAAGTACGAAAGGGCCATCGTGGAGTACGAGAAAGTCGTGAAGGATTACCCATCGGGCGACAAGGTTCCTTACGCGCTTTTGAAACAGGGGATGGCCTTCCAGAAACTCGGAGACAAGGCGAGCGCCACCATCGTCTACCAGCAGATCGTCAAGAAATACCCGCAGACCAACCAGGCGCGGGTGGCGAAAGCCAAACTTTCGGAGCTGAAGAAGAAGTAGCGGCCAAAGGCCGCCGGCTTCAAGCCTCAGGCATCGGGTTTCAGGAAAAGAAAACGGAGTGAAAAAGTAGAAAGTTTCCCGGACGAAACAAACGAAATAAACGAATAAACGAAACGAACGAAAGGGCGCCGGCCGTGAGGTTGAGCGCCCTTTCTATTTGGAGAGCCGCGGGGTGATGCCTTCGGGGGGCTTGAGGAGGAAGAAATCCGGGTCGTCGTCCCGCGAGACGAGCTCCATGTCCGTGTTGCGGATGGAGAGGCGGACCTTCGCCATTCCTTCCGTTTCGATCTCGATTCTTGCGGGCACGGTAAGCGAACCCATCTTCACAAAGTCGTGAAGCAGGGCCCTGTAAGCCGTCTTCCCGTGACCGTCGGCGATTTCAACCTTTGCCAGGCGGCCCGTGGCCGGATCGACCCACAGGGACTGCACCCACGCGCCCCGCGCATACACGTCCATGCGGAAGCGATTTCCGTCTGCGGAACCTTTCAGGCTCTTCGCGCCCGATACGCCCGGGGGTTGCCCGTAAAGGAGCGCCACGAGGTCCAGGGGCTTCACCGCCGGCGGGAAGAGGCGCAGGATGTGCTCCGATGATTCCGTCCCGACCCAAAACTCCCCCGAGCGGGGCAGGAACATCCGGATTTCGGCCCCTTTCACCGTAAGCATGAAGTCCGGAAGCCCGATGACCGACAGGTCCTCCAGGCGCAGGCAGTCGGGACGTTTTGCCGCCGCGGCGATCCTGAAGGTGTGGCGCTCGCCGGGCAGGCTTGCCGCGACATGAAGGATCCCGACGAGGGTCTTTCCCGGTGCGGTATCGGAGGTCAGTTTTTCGAAAAGGGCTTCCGGGGGCGGCATGTCGGCCTCGGAGACGACCATCTCCTTTTCATGGGCGCACCCGGCCAGCAAGGTGATCATGGCGAGGAAGAGCAGGAGGGGAACTCTTTGCCTTGTTGCTCGTTGAAGAAAAATCCCCCTTGATCCCCCTTTGCGAAAGGGGGAGTTTCCATAGTATCCCTCCTTTGGCAAAGGAGGGCAGGGGAGGATTTTATGAAACCAGCTCATTTTACAGCCCGTTATTTTTTTGATCCCGAGCGGGCCGTCAGATCGTCGATCTTCTCTTTCAGTCCCTTCGTGTCGGGCTTGAGCTTCTGGGCCTTCTGATACTGTTCCAGGGCATCCTTGGGCTTTCCGGCCTTCGCGTAGGCGTCGCCCAGGTGCTCGGCGATGGCTGCGTCTTCCGGCAGGAGGGCTGCCGCTTCCTTCAGGTACTTGATGGCCTCGTCGATCCGGTTCTTCTTGTAGTAGACCCAGCCGAGGCTGTCGGTGATGAAGCCGTCGCCCGGTTTCAACGAGAGGGCCTTCTTGATCATGGCCTCGGCCTCGTCGAGCTTGATCCCGCGGTCGGCCCAGCTGTAACCGATGAAGTTGAGGGCCTCGGGGCTGTCAGGGTCATCTTTCAGGATTTCCTCCATCTCCCGGATGCCGTCGTCGGAGCGCCCCGTCTTGTCGTAGAGCATCCCGAGACGGTAGCGCAGGTCGGTGCTCTTCGGCGCCGCCGCGAGCCCTTCCTTGAGGGTTGTCTCGGCCTCGGCGAGCTTGCCGTCGGCCTCGTAGAGAGCAGCCAGCAGGCCGTAGAGGGCCGCGTCGCTTTTCTTTTCGGCCAGGGCCTTTTTCGCCTTTTCGATGGCCTCGCCCGTTTTCCCCTGACTCTTCAGGATGTACCCTGCCCGGACCTGGGCGCTTGCGTAGAGCGGCGAGGTGGCCGGGATTTGCTCATACTCCCTCAGGGCCTCGGCCGTCATCTTCTTTTCCTCGTAGGCCCCCCCGAGGAAATAGCGCGCCTCCTGGTCGTTGGGGGCGCTCGCCAGCAGGACGTTCAGCTCCTCGATGGCGCGCTCGGGCTTCTGGGTTTCCATGTAGGCAAGGGCCAGCGTGAGGCGCGCCTCCCGGTTACGGCCGTCCAGCTTCAGGACCTCATTGAGAATCCCGATGGCCTCGTTGTACTTCCTCTCCCGGATGTCCAGTTTTGCCAGGCGCAGCCGGTATCCCATGCGCTGGGGGTGCTCCTCGATCAACTGCCTGTAGATCTCCCGCGCCTTGCCGCTTTCGTTCTGAATCTCGCGGAGCAGCGCGAGATCGGAGAGGGCCGACTCGAAGTCCGGCTTCAGGGCGATGGCCTTCTCCATCCAGGCCGAGGCATCCTTGTAGAGCTTCATTTCCCCGTAGATCTTGCCGAGATAGTAGTGCCCCATGACGCTTTTGGGGTCCTGCTCGAGGAGGGTTTTCAAGATTGCTACGGCTTCTTCGTAGCGCTTTGTCTCGGCGTAGATCACGCTCAGGTAGAGATAGGTGTCTTGATTTTTCGGGTCCAGGGCAATCACGCGCTTGTAGGCCCCGATGGCCTGGTCGTAGTCTTTCTTGAAGAGGTAGATGCTCCCCATGAGGCCGTAGGTTTCCACCTGGCCGGGGTTGTGAACGAGGGATTGCTCACAGACGGAGAGTGCCCGGTCGAGCTCCCCCATCTTCACGTAGAGAGAGGCCAGCTCCGCGGCGAGGAAGGCCGACTTCGGGTCCAGGGAGAGGGCCTTCTCATACTCTTTGGCTGCCTCGGAGAGTTTGCCGTCCAGCATGAGTTTCGTGCCGAGCGAATAGTGATAAGGGGCCTCTCCGGAGGATTCCCCGGTCCCGGTGTCCTGTGCCGCTGCCGGAGCGGCAGGGCCCATCAGTGCGACGAGGGCGATGGCCAGCATGGCAGCGTTGCGAATTTTTTCTTTCATGGTGTCCTGTTCTTGTTTTTATTCCCGTCAAGCCCGCTTGTCCGGGGGACTTGCCTGCTTTCGACGAGGGCGGAGAGGGGCACAAACTCGATGCCCCGGGACTGGAACCTGGGGATCATTTCCTCCAGGGCGGCGACCGTTTCCGGGTAAGGATGCCCGATCAGGAGAAGCTCGTTCCACTCGCTGCGGGTCTCGAGAAGCCTCTCCAGGTGAACCCTGGCCCATTGCCGGTCCTCGGCATCGTCAATGAAAAGGTCCCGCGGCGTAAACCGGAGATTCTTCTCTGCGGCCAGCTCCCGGGCCACCGAGGCGTCCGTCGTCACGCTGTCCACGAAATAGAGGCCCCGTCCGCGCAGCACGTCAAAAACGACCCGGAGCGGCTCGCGCTCCTCCATGAACTTCGAGCCCATATGGTTGTTGACCCCTTCGGCACGGGGCACCGATTTCATGTCCTCTTCCAGGATCTTTCGGATCTCGCGGGCTGTCATGGAGGCGAAAAGGGCACCCCGCCCGGGATTGCGGTCCGGGTAGCCGTGAGGTTCCATGGGAAGGTGGAGCAGGACCTCTTTTCCCGCCCGGTGAACCGCCTCGGCGGAAGACCTGGAGTGGGGAATACGCGGCAGGACGGAGAAGGCCAGGGGGGCCTCGATGGCCAGGAGCCTTCTCAGGACCCCGGGATCGTAACCGATGTCGTCGATGAGGATGGCGATCTTCTTCCTCTCGACCTTCCTCACGAGGGCAGGGGGGCTGCCGATCCGTTCCGGTTCGGCGGCATTTTCGGTTTTCTCCCCCGTCGATAAGGCCTGTGGAGGGGGCGGAGCGTTCCTGCGATCGCCGTCGGGTATCAGCCAGACGGCGACGATCCCCGCTATGCAGGCGATCAGGAGAGCGAGAGCCGTCCTCACGCCCCGCTTGCCGGAGGATCGCCTTTTTTTCCTTCGCTTCAAGGGTCGTACCGGGCTTTTCAGTTCTTACCGATGCGCTTGAATACCTCCCAGCTCTTGAGGATGTCGATGGCGCTCTTCAGCTGGTTGTCCCGCTGGAGATCGGTTTTCTCCTTGTCTTTATCTTTGTCCTTGTCCTTGTTTTTGTCCTTGTCCTTGTTCTTGTCCTTGTCCTTATCCTTATCCTTGTCTGGGGCGGGCGTTGGCTCTCCTTCGCGCTCGCCTTTGATATGGCCCTTGAGATCCTTCTCCCGCAGCATCTGGGCCTCGGCTGTCTCGGGGCCCTCGGCCTGACGCGCGAGCTCGACGACGATGTCGGGCTTGATGCCCTCGGCCTGGATGGAGCGGCCGTTTGGCGTGTAATACTTGGCCGTCGTCAGCTTCAGGGCCGAGCCGTCTTCGAGGGGGATCACGGTCTGCACCGAGCCCTTGCCGAAGGTCTGCATCCCCAGGACGATGGCGCGGCCGTTATCCTGCAGGGCTCCCGCGAGAATCTCCGAGGCGCTGGCCGTGCCCTCGTTGACGAGGACCACCATGGGGACCGTGGGCTCGGTGCCGTCATCCTTTGCGACGAACTTGTGTTCGATGGCCTTCACGCGGCCCTTCGTCGAGACGATGGTCCCCGTTTTGAGGAAAGCGTCGGAGGCCTTCACGGCCTGGTCGAGGAGCCCTCCCGGATTGTTCCGGACGTCGATGACGATCCCCTTGAGGGTATTGGACTTGCCGTTGACCTGCTGGAGGGCCGTCCGGAGCTCATCCACCGTCGATTCCTGGAAGGCGGAGATGCGGATATAGCCGATGTTGCCCTCGTACATGCTGTGTTTCACGCTCTTGATCTTGATCACGGCCCGGGTGATGACGTAATCCTTGGGCTCTTTCATGTCCTTGCGGAAGATCGTCAGGGTCACCTTGCTGTTTTCGGGGCCCCGCATCTTCTTCACGGCGTCCTGGATGGTCATCCCCTTCGTGATCTGACCGTCGATCTTCACGATCCGGTCGCCGGCTTTGATCCCGGCCTTGAACGCGGGGGTGTCCTCGATGGGTGAGACGACGGTGAGCTGGTCGTTCTGCATGGCAATCACGATCCCCAGCCCCCCGAAGGTCCCGCTCGTGTCCACCTGGAGCTCCTTGAACTGCTCCGGCGTCAGGTAGGCGCTGTGGGGATCCAGGGACTTGATCATCCCGGAGACGGCCTCGTCGATCAGCTTTTTCTGCTTCACCTCCTCAACGTAGTTCTTCTCGACCATATCGAGGACCTCGTTGAAGAGCTTGAGGCTTTTGTACGTGGATGAGTCGACAGCCGACACCCGGCTGTCGCCATAGGGGCCAAAGACGATAAACAGCATCAGAATGAGGCAGAGGGTCCCTAAAAGTTTACCCTTGGCATTTTTCATCGATGAAAACCTCCATGAAACCGCGAACATATTGCTCAATATCTAAAGTTAGCATGTTTTCATGAAATGTCCATGAATATTTTAGGAACAAAAAAAGTGTCTACGTGAAAAAACAGTGCCTGAGTGTCTGAGTGAAGAAAAGAGGTCATAACAGGGCCAGGAACTGCCGTATGTTGGTTTCTTCACTCAAACACTTAGACACTCAAGCACGTAGACACTTTTTTTAGGCTTGTGGCTTCTCTCAATGCAATATGCCCCGGGCGCTGATCTCCGTTCCGGGAATCTCCTGCCCCCGGGGTTGGGGCTGCCCCCAGTGGCTCACGGCCCCGGCGATCCGGCCGAAGCAGGCCGCCGTCTTCGATCCGGCGTCGGCAAGGACGAGAGGCTCCTGGCGGAGAATGGATCGCGGCACCGCCTCATCCCGGAAGACGGGGCCCAGGTAGTCCAGGGCAAACCCCAGGAACCGCCGGCAGATGCCGTCGACGTGGTGAAATATTTTCTCACCCTCGCGCTCGTCGGCCACGGCATTGGCGATGAGACTGAAGGTGTCCCGTCCGAAAACCTGATGCAGGACTTTCATTGTGGCGTACGCATCGGTGATCGACGTGAGTTCCCGGTTGAGGACGACGATGTTGCGGGGGGCCAGCAGGTTGAACTGGAGGACCGACTCGGCGATCCCCGCGCCCGTGTCGAGCAGGATGACATCGTAGCCCTCCAGGGAGAGGACCACGGTTTTCACGATTTGAATCTTCTCGTAGAGCAGCTGGGCCATCTCGCGCACGCCGGAGCAGGCAGGCAGGAGATGGAACCCGCCCTTGACGGGGATAATGACATCTTCCGGGAGGGCATTGCCGAAGAGGATATCCTTCAGGGTCAGCCGGGGGTGGACGCCCAGCATGATGTCCACGTTGGCGAGCCCCAGGTCGCAGTCCACCACGAGGACCTTCCGGCCCTGTGCGGCGAGGGTCGCAGCGAGGTTGACTGTGACGAAGGTCTTGCCAACGCCGCCCTTGCCGCTCGTGACGGTGGCGATGATGGGGCTTTTGGATGGGTTTGTCGTCATGGTTTACGGTCTTTTCCCCGGCGTGTCTAAGCGCCCGTTTCGAGGCTGAACAGCGCCTCCCGCTCTTCGTGCGCGACCGACTCCCGCTGGCGGGCCTGGGTCGAAGCCTGCGCGGGGTGGCTGATGCGGTTCTTTCCGGCCTTCTTGGCCCGATACAATTCACTATCGGCTCGTCTGAAGAATTCTTCAGCATCCATCGGGTTCGACGGCTCGAATGCGGCAAGGCCGAAACTCGCCGAGACCTGGACGGCCATCTTCCAGGTGAAGTGGGCCGTGAACTCCTGGAGGCGCTTCGCGATGCCGATTGCGTCCAAAAGCGACGTGGCGGGCATGATGCCGGCGAACTCGTCGCCGCCGTAGCGGCAGACGAAGTCCGTGGGACGAAGCTTTTCGCGGATGAGCCCGCCCATCTGGATGAGAAACCGGTCGCCCTCGTCGTGTCCGAGCCGGTCGTTGATTTCCTTGAAATTGTCGAAGTCGATGATCATGAGGCTGCAGGGCATTCCCGTTCGCCGGGACCGTGCCATCTCGATCTCGAGCTGGATCGAGAAGAACCGCTTGTTGTAGAGCCCCGTGAGATCGTCGCTCAAACTGAGCGACTTCAATTGCCTGTTCTCGCGCTTCAGACTGGCGATCAGGCCGATAAGATCCTCGCCCGGGTCGACGATAAGGTCGGCCGTGGAGGCAAGAAATTCCCGGTCCTTCGAGGAGAGCCCGTCGGCCAGGATGACAAAGGCCTCAGTCGGGGAACCTTTCCCGGTGCGCAACCAGGCCTTGAGCGTCCGGTTCTCCCCGAGAATGGCGTTGAGACACCGGCGCTTTTTTGCACCGGGAGGCTTTGATTTTGCTATCTTTTTTGTTTTCGGCGTGGTCGGCATGGGCACTGGGATCGTCATTGCGGGCATGG
>CAZUBX010000100.1:0-9626 GCA_964619035.1 uncultured Syntrophaceae bacterium
GCTTGACGGTGATCCCTTCGGGGGTCTCCCAGTTGAGAGCCTCCACAGGCTTTCCCTTCAGCTCCTTTGCCGCCTGCTCCTTCCACTTCTTCATCTGGGGATGTTCAGCCATTGTCTTCCTCCTTGCTTACCCTATGGGTGAAACGGTTGTGATTGCTGATAGGATGCCGGGCGTGTCGCATCGCATGTCCGTGCCTTTTCAGGGGCTGTGTTGTCCGGGCCTCAGGGCCGCAGAAGCTCCGATTCTGCGGTGACCCTCTGGTCCAGGTGGTTGCGGATGAGCTTGACGAGGTTCTCGCTGCGGTGGTTGAACCGCCACTCGATCTCCTTGAGGTAGAGCGGGAAGTACATCCTGGGCACGCCGCGGTAGTGCTTGAGCCACTGTCGGGTGAAGGCCCAGAAGCCTTCGATGTCCTCCGGGGTCTCGTGACCTCGCCGGGTCCCTTTCTCTCCGTTGACGACGACACTGCTTCCGTGGATGTTCAGGTACGTGCAGGCCAGGGTTTCGTTACAGAAGTGGAGCCGACCGGCCTCGTCGATTGCCGTCACGCCCGCTTCTCCTGCCGGCAGACTCACTGGCAGCGTGATGACCCGCCCGTTTCCCTTGTAGATTCCCAGGGCCATTCGCCCGGCCGACACCGAGAAATCCTGCCGGATCTGGACCCTGCCCCCGGCAAGCGCCAACCCGGCGTCCACCTTGGCGAGAAGGGCCTTCATCTCTTTCATCTCGTGCCGGTAGATGGCGATCCTCAGGATCCGGAACCATCGCTGGACCGTCTTGAGATCCAGCGGAACCTGGAGGCGGAGCCGGTAGGCCGGCACCCCCAGGCAGAAATACTCGAGGAGACGGCCCTTCCAGTAGGGGGACATCTTGGTGGAGTTCCAGTAGGTCTTGTCGAACTTTCGCGTCAGACCGCACTGACCGCACCGGCGCTGTCCCGTGGCCAGCCGCCAGAAATTTTTTCCGTCGCATCGAGGACAAATCAGCATGACCGACTCTGCTTGTGATTGCGCGCCCTGTCGGCAAAACAGGTGCAACGTACGTGGGGAATTGTTTCGCCGCGTATCTAGCATCGGGGCAGGGTGAAAACTATCGGGAGCCGTCTGATTCTGATGTAGGACTCGCCGAGGGGTACCTGTCGGGCTTTGTCTGACAGGGGCCGCAAATCCTTCTGCTGCAACGGCTAGCGGAGAGCACTGCGGCCTTCCGGAGGCTCTTCGAGTGCACGGCGCAATCGTTGGGACTCAAATATTCTCTTGAAATGCAGGGGGAAAATTGTGTAGACCGGTGCAAAACAAAAGGGGGGGTGGACCCTGACGCTCACGCCGATAGTCTATGGGAAGGCAGCGATCGTCATGAAATCCCGCATGAAAGTGTGCATCCTCGTCCCCGCCCCAAGGAATCATAATAAACAAGACAGCATCAGGAGGAAAAGTTAATATGCCCAGATCGCTGGAAGGGATCCGCGTTATCGACCTGAGCCACGTGCTTGCAGCCCCCACGACCACCATGATCCTCGCCGACCTCGGGGCCGAGGTCATTCACATCGAACCGCCCCACGGCGACGATGCCCGGGAGTTCGGGCCCTTCGCCGGTGAGGTGGACAAGAATCTCAGCGGCTACTTCATCAGTCTCAACCGCAACAAGAAGGGGATCGTCCTGAACCTCAAGCACCAGAAGGCCAAGGACATTCTCATGGAGATGATCAAGAAGTCCGACGTGGTCATCGAGAACTTCCGGCCCACGACGATGAAGAAGATGGGCCTTCACTGGGAGGATCTCAAGAAGATCAATCCCGGGATCATCTACTGCTCCATCTGCGGCTTCGGCCACGACTCGCTCCCGGAGTACGCCGAGCGGCCCTCCTACGACATGGTGGCCCAGGCCTACAGCGGTCTCATGAGCATCACCGGCCCCGAGGGCGGCCCGCCCTGCCGGGTGGGCTCCTCCGTGGGGGATATCATCTCGGGGATGCAGGCCACCATCGGCATCCTGGCGGCCATCCGCTATCGGGAGAAGACCGGAAGGGGCCAGCACGTGGACATCTCCATGATCGACAGCCTTTTCTCCACGCTGGAGAACGCCGTCGCCCGCTTCACACTCAAGGGAGAGATCCCGGGCCCCCTGGGCGGGATCCACCCCTCCATCACGCCCTTCCAAGGCTACAAGACGATGGACGGTTCCCACATCATCGCGGCGATCGGGACGGACGCCCTGTTTGTCCGGTTTGCGAAGGTGATCGGCAAGGCCGAGCTTCTCGATGACGAGCGCTTCAAGACCAACCCGGCCCGGACCAAGAACCGCAAGGCTCTCAACGAGATCCTGGACCCGATCATGGCCACGAAGACGACGGAGGAGTGGGAGGTGATCTTCGAGAAGGAGGGGCTTCCCTATTCGCCGATCAACAACTTGAAGCAGATCTGCGAGGACCCGCACATCGCCTATCGCAAGATGCTCGTCGAGATCGACCAGCCCCGCGTGGGCAAGATGCGGATCGCCAACTCGCCCATCCGAATGACCGAGACCCCCGGCGAGGTCTACGCGCCGGCGCCGCTTCTCGGCCAGCACACCGACGAGGTCCTGAAAGCCCTCCTGGGCTACAGCGACGAGACGATCGCGCAGCTCAAGAAGGAAGGCATCATCAACAACAGCTACTAGCGTAAAGGGCGGGCCCTCGCGGGGTCCCGCATTTCTTTCTATTTCATTACCTGTCGGAGGATGTGCAACCGTCGACGCGGGGAGTTGCGGTTTCAATCCAGGACAAGGAGGCAATGCCAAGATGGGAATCGAGAGCAGGATATTCAACAAGGAACTGTTGTCCAAAATCACGACGGCCGAGGAGGCCGCCAAACACATCAAGGACGGCATGATCATCGGTACGAGCGGGTTCACCCCCTGCGGGTACCCCAAAGCGGTGCCGCTGGCCGTGGCCGAGAGGATCAAGAAGGGCGAGAAGATGCGCTTTTCCCTGCTCACCGGCGCTTCCGTCGGCGTGGAGCTCGACGAGGCCTGGGCAGAGGTGAACGCCATCGCCAAGCGTTTCCCCTACCAGACGGGGAAAAGCATCAACAAGAGGATCAACGCAGGCGACACGATGTTCTTTGACATCCACCTGAGCCAGATGGCGCAGCAGCTCCGCTATGGCTTCCTGGGCAAGATGGACGTGGCCATCGTGGAGGCCGTCTGCATCTTGGAAAACGGCGGGATCGTTCCCTCCACATCGGTGGGGAACTCGCCCACCTTCCTGCAGCAGGCCGAGAAGGTCATCGTCGAGGTCAACACGAGTCAGCCCATGGAACTGGTCGGGATGAGCGATATCTTCATTCCCGCCGATCCGCCGGCTCGGCACCCGCTTCCGATAACGGACGTCAACCAGCGCATCGGCACGATCTACATGCCCTGCGACCCGAGGAAGATCGTGGCCATCGTTCCCTGCGACATCGGCGACAAGACGAGGCCCCTGGCCCCCATCGACGAACAGTCCAAGGCCATGGCCCGGCACCTCATCAAATTTCTGGAGAAACACGTTGGCGAGGTACTGCCGCCGCTTCAGTCCGGCGTGGGCAACGTGGCCAACGCCGTCATGGCGGGCCTTGTTGAAAGCGACTACAAGAACCTGAAAGTCTGGTCCGAAGTCATCCAGGACGCCATGTTTGACCTTATCGACGCGGGCAAGCTCAGCGCCGTCTCCGGCACCTCGCTGTCTCCCTCGCCCGAGGGGCTCCAGCGGTTCTACAAGAACATCATGGCCTACCGCGACAAGATCATTCTGAGGCCCCAGGAGATCAGCAACAACCCCGAAATTGCCCGCCGCATGGGGCTCATCGCCATGAACACGGCCCTCGAGGTGGACATCTACGGCAACGTCAACTCCACCCACACCTTCGGCACGACGATGGTGAACGGCATCGGCGGCTCGGGCGACTTCTCCCGCAACTCGGGCCTCGTTGTCTTCCTGACGCCGGCCTCTGCCAAGAAGGGCGCCATCTCCCGAGTCGTGCCCCACGTGACCCACACGGACCACACGGAGCACGAGGTCCACATGATCGTCACGGACCAGGGCGTTGCGGACCTGCGCGGCCTCGACCCGAAGGAGAAGGTGCCCCTCATCATCGAAAACTGCGCGGCCCCCGAATACCGGCCCATGCTGTGGGACTACTTCAACCGCGCCAGGAAGAAGGTGGGCGGTCACACCCCCATGCTGCTCGACGAGGCGTTCAGCTGGCACGTGCGCTTCAACGAGACGGGCACGATGAAGCCCTGAGGTGCGGCATAAGAGCCACGACAGGTGAAACGAAAAGAGCGGGGCCGATGAAGCCCCGCTCTTTTCGTTTCGCCAACTTCCTGTCTTCCTAACATCTCAACTTCTGTCTTTTTCAGCCCGGGCAGCCGTGCCTCAGGAAGAAGAGACTCAGCTCGATTTCCCGGTTGATCTGCTTCATGTTCTTTGCCACGAGTTCCGCGTCGGCTTTTTTGTCTCGTCTCTGCTCGTCTCTCATGACGTCAAATCCTCCTCAGGATAGTGTGGGTGTTTGTGCGCTCCTCTTCAGTCGTCTGTACCGTATACCCGGACAGGCATCGCGACAATCGGCCACCGTCTGATTTTGCCATCGGACGGGGTCTGATGCGATGGCGGCGGGTTTATGGGGCGGAAGGTGAGAAGAGGGAGGGGCAAGAAGGTTTGACGCAGCGCAGGTAACAAAAAACGGCATGAACCGGATGGTCCATGCCGCCTTGTGTTTGGTGCCGAAGCCGGGACTTGAACCCGGACGGGTCTCCCCACTACCCCCTCAAGATAGCGTGTCTACCAAATTCCACCACTTCGGCAGTTTGTGAAAATTTTATTAGCCTGTTCGGGCGTCTTTGTCAATACCGCAACGCTATTTCTTCTCCGGTGCCGGTGCCGGGGGTGCAACCGGAGCGGGCGCAGTCTGCTCAATGGGTGCCGGGGCCGCTCCCTGCATGACGGAACTTCCCTTGTGGACGGCGAAGTAAGCGAGCCACAGGGACGTGAGCATGAACACGACGGCAACAGCCGTCGTCATCTTCCCGAGCAGGGTGCCGGGACCGGAGCTGCCGAAGAGTGTCTGGCTCGAACCGCCGAAGGCCGCCCCCATGCTGGCCCCTTTGCCCCGCTGGAGCAGCACGATGATGATCAGAAAGATACAAACCATGACGTGGATAATGCTGATAAAGATATGCAACGTTCAAACCCCTTCAGTTCAATAATGGATGATTTTCCGGAAGGACCCCGCATCGAGGCTCGCGCCCCCCACCAACAACCCGTCGATGTCCTTCTGCACCATGAGCGCTCCCGCGTTGTCGGGATTGACGCTACCCCCGTACAGGACCCGGATTTCGGCCGCGAGCTCCTTCCCGTAAATCCGCTCGAGGAACTGCCGGATGAAGTCGTGAACCTCTTCCGCCTGCTCCGGGGTGGCCGTCTTTCCCGTCCCGATGGCCCAGACGGGCTCGTAGGCGACAATGGAGCGCCTTATATCACTGGCGGAAATATTATTCAATCCCTCTTTTAGCTGGCGCCGGATGACGCTGAAGGTCTGGTTCGCCTCCCGCTCATCCAGGGTTTCTCCCACGCAGACTACGGGAAAGAGGCCGGCCTTGAGCGCCGCCTTCGCCTTGCGGTTCACGTCTTCGTTGGACTCCCCGAACCATCGGCGGCGCTCCGAGTGCCCGATGAGCACGTAGCGGCAGCCTGCATCGAGAAGCATCGGCGCCGAGACCTCGCCGGTGAAGGCCCCCTCTTGCTCCCAGTGCACGTCCTGGGCGCACAGGGCGATGGGTGTATCCTTCAGGACTGCCTGCAGGGCCTGCAGGGCCGTGAAGGGCGGTGCGATGGCCACATCGCGATCGGCCACGGCCGTGAAGCCCCCGGCTAACACCCGGGAAAACTCGACGGCCTGCGCCACGGTCTTGTGCATTTTCCAGTTGCCGATGATGAGAGATTTACGCATACTTCGCTTCCGATCAGAAAAGGCGCTTTGGAATCCTTTTTATTACGTGCCTGGCAACAATGGCAGATGCAAGCAGATATGAGGCGACTTCGAGCAATCCCAGGGGATCATTCTTACATGCGCGCATAATTGGCGACAAAATGGATGTTGACAGCACTGCCCCGGCGATCCCCAAAATAATATCAATGAACAGTGTCCGCGCGCTCCAAACATCGCATGCAAGAAGCCAAGAGACGAGTCCGCCGAACGCCCCGACCGTCAATATCAGGACAATCAATATTAAAATCAAGGATGTTTCGTCCATGGCTTACCCCCTCTCTGTGAGGATGGTTTATGCAATCATGGGCTCTAATTCGTAAATATCAAAGATCGCTAAAATCGTTTTGCCATATACCTTGCCAGGTCGAGCATCCGGCAGGCGAAGCCGCTTTCGTTGTCGTACCAGGCGAAAACCTTCACCAGGTTGCCGTCGAGGACATTGGTGAGCGGGGCATCGAAGATGGCCGAGTAGGGGCTGCTCACGAAGTCCACCGAGACGAGCTCCTCCTCGCAGTACTGGATGATGCCCTTCATCTTGCCCGCCGCCGCAGCCTTCACGGCGTCGTTGATTTCGTTGATCGTGACGCTGCGACCCACCTCGGCGACGAAGTCCACACAGCTGACATTGGGTGTGGGGACCCGCAGGGCGACCCCGTCCAGCTTTCCCTTGAGGGCGGGGATGACTTCTCCGACGGTCTTTGCGGCCCCCGTCGTCGTGGGGACGATGGACAGACCGGCAGCCCTGGCCCGCCTGAGGTCCTTGTGGGACCCGTCGAGAAGCCTCTGGTCCATGGTGTAGGCGTGGCAGGTCGTCATGAAGCCCCTCTTGATTCCGAAGGCGTCGTGGAGCACTTTGGCAACGGGGGCCAGGCAATTCGTCGTGCACGAGGCGTTGGAGACGACGTGGTGCTTTGCCGGGTCATAGGTCTGCTCGTTGACCCCGATGACGAAGGTGCCGTCGATTCCCTTTCCGGGGGCGGCGATGATGACCTTCTTCGCGCCGGCCTCGAGGTGCGGGGCCACTTCCGCCTTTTTCCTGAATTCGCCCGTCGATTCCAATACGATATCGACACCGAGTTCCTTCCAGGGCAGCAGCGCACAGTTGTCGGTGACGTTGGTGATCCGGATCTCCCGGCCGTTGACAATCAGTGCCTTGTCGGTGCTGGAGACTTCGCCCGGGAATTTACCGTGGACGGAGTCGTACTTGAGAAGATGGGCAAGGATGGAGGCTTTTGCCCTCGAATTGACGGCAACGATCTCGATGTCATCGTACCCGAGGGCGGCCCTGACGAGATATCTTCCGACGCGGCCGAAACCATTGACTGCACACCGAACCCCCATGTTTATACCTCCTGGTCGAACTTCGAGCTTCCCGGGGCGATGGGGCCGTGGGAAGACAGGATTTTATGCAAAACCGGCCTGGATCGAAACATTTTTAAATCGCTTACTTTTAAACAGCCCCGGTTTCTTAGTCAATCTTTTTTTGCCCCCGGGCCCATCCGAGTGGCAGCGGGCCCCTTTTCCCCCTTGACAGGACGTCGGTTGTTTCTATAAAGATTATCTATAAATGCAGGCTTGGAAGATCGCTCAATGCCCCGCCGGGCGCCCCCGGCCCTAACCATTATAGTTCCAGCAAACCAACCCGGTAAATCCGCAAGACCGTTAACCGGCCTGACCGCAAAGGAATGGTTCATGGACAGGGACATCCGGAAATCCGTCATCGCGGGCACGTGGTACCCCGGAGATCCGGCAACACTCACCGGCGATATCCGCAGTTATCTCAAGAAGGTTCCCGAGCAGGCCCTCGGGGGGCCTGTCGTGGGGCTCGTGTCGCCCCATGCCGGCTATGTGTACTCGGGGCAGATCGCCGCTCATGGCTACCGGCTGCTCGAAGGGAGGCGTTATGACGCCGTGGTCGTCATCGGGCCGAGCCACCGGGTTCTTTTTCGCGGCGCTTCGGTATGGCCCTCGGGGGGATATGAAACTCCGCTTGGCGTCGTCCCCATCGAAAGCGAGCTGGCAGGCGCGATCCTCGGGGCGGACCCCGTCCTGAATTCCGACCGAAAGCCCCACGCGGCCGAACACTCCGTCGAGATCCAGCTGCCCTTCCTGCAGGTGGTGCTCGGGACGTTTGCCTTTGTCCCCATCGTGATGGGGACCCAGGATTACCAGACCTGCGAGGCCGTTGCCGACGCCATCCTCGGGGCCGCAAAGGGAAAGAACGTACTCGTCGTGGGAAGCTCCGACCTCTCCCACTTCCACACCTACGACCAGGCCAAGCGCCTCGACCAGGCGCTCGTCGACCTCGTGCAGAAACGGGATCACCGGAGGCTTTCGCGCGAGCTCGAGGACGGGAGCTGCGAGGCCTGCGGAGGGGGGCCTGTGGTGACGGCCATGCTCTATGCCGAGAAGGCGGGGGCCCGCGGTGTGAAAGTGCTCCAGTACGCAAACTCCGGGGACGTGACGGGGGAGCGGCGCCAGGTGGTAGGGTACCTCTCGGCGGCTTTCTTCAGGGAGAACCCGGGGGAAAAAGCGATGGCAAAGAAGAAAATCGGCATCGACATGGGGCTTACCGACGACGAGAAGCAGGCGCTTCTCCGGATCGCACGCGCATCCATCCAGGCCGAGCTGGCGGGGAAAAAACCGCCGGCAGCGAAAGGGCAGGGAACCCTGGAAGAAAAGAGGGGGGCCTTTGTCTCCCTCAAGAGACGGGGGCGACTGCGGGGATGCATCGGCTTCATCGAGGCGAAGAAGCCCCTGGCGCAGACCGTCGAGGAGATGGCCGTCGCCGCGGCGCTTCAGGACCCCCGGTTTGAGCCGCTGCGGGAAGAAGAGCTGAAGGAGATCCGCCTCGAAATCTCCGTCCTCTCCCCGTTGCGCAAGATCGTCGACGTGGGCGCAATCGAGGTCGGCACCCACGGGCTCTATGTGCGCAAAGGGAGCCGCGCGGGCCTGCTCCTTCCCCAGGTGGCGACGGAATACGGCTGGGAGCGCGACACGTTCCTGAAGGAGACCTGCCGAAAGGCCGGGCTGGCCCCCGACGCCTGGCGCGACCCCGAAACGGAGATCTATCTCTTTTCAGCCGATGTGTTTGGTGAAGAATAGGCAAAGGGCGCAGGGCTAAGGGCTAAGGGTGAAGAAAAGGATGAAAGTGACTGTTTTTTGCCTTTAGCCCTTCGCCTTTAGCCTTACGTTTATTGTAAAAAAACCCTTGACAAAAACCCCTTTTGACACTAACCTTCATTGCTTCTACGCCCGGCGTGCGCCTACATGCGTTATAAGGGTTGGATTTCTTTGAAAGATTGTGTGAAATGGCTGGCGTAGCTCAACAGGTAGAGCAGCTGATTTGTAATCAGCCGGTTGCGGGTTCGAGTCCCATCGCCAGCTCCAGGTTGCCCGTATTGATCATTAGATCAGGAGGGGTTCCCGAGTGGCCAAAGGGAGCAGACTGTAAATCTGCCGGCGCAGCCTACGGAGGTTCGAACCCTCCCCCCTCCACCATATTGTTTTTTTATCGGGCTCCTGCGGGAGGCCGGTGAGTCAGTTCCGAGCAGGGATGAGCGGGAGTAGCTCAGTGGCTAGAGCGTCAGCCTTCCAAGCTGAGGGTCGCGGGT
>CAZUBX010000101.1:0-9529 GCA_964619035.1 uncultured Syntrophaceae bacterium
AAAGCGGATCGTGGACAAAGGGAAGCTACTCGATTTCGGCAAGAAGGCCGTATGTACCGTCGTCGAGGACGGCGTGCGCCTGTCGGGCAGGCAGAAGAAGCTCTCGACGCGGTTCAGCGAGATCGCCGACCTCATCCGCGAGGCCCACTACTGGGCGAAAAAGGACGGAAGCGACCTCGTCTCGGACAGGCACGTGGATAAGGCTTACGAGGAAAAGATCAACCGCGTCAGCCAGATCGAGGAGAAGATCCAGGAGCTCATCGACGACGGCACGATCCTGATCGACACAAACGACAGGGTCGTCGGGCAGGTCAACGGCCTCTCCGTCTATGACATGGGGGAATATGCCTTCGGGAAGCCCTCGCGGATCACGGCCGAGACCTCCATGGGCCGCTCCGGCGTAATCAACATCGAGCGGGAGGCCAAGCTCTCCGGCCGCACCCATGACAAGGGCGTCCTTATCCTGGAGGGTTACTTCCGCGGCAAGTACGCCCAGAAAAAGCCGCTGACCATGAGTGCCAGCATCTGCTTCGAGCAGTCCTACGGCGGGGTGGACGGGGACAGCGCCTCCTCGACGGAGATCTACGCGATCCTGTCGAGCCTGTCGGAGCTGCCCCTGAGACAGGACATCGCCGTGACGGGATCCGTCAATCAAAAAGGCGAAATCCAGCCCATCGGGGGCGCGAACCAGAAGATCGAAGGGTTCTTCGACGTCTGCAGGACCCGGGGCCTCACGGGCGGACAGGGGGTCATGATCCCGCAGCTCAATGTCCCGGAGCTCATCCTGAGAAAGGACGTCGTGAAGGCCGTGGCCGAGGGGAAGTTCCACATCTGGCCGGTGAAGACAATCGATGAGGGCATCGAACTGCTCACGGGCGTGCCTGCAGGAGTGGCCGATGAGAAGGGAAATTACCCGGAAAACACGGTGAGTTACTGCGTGGACAAGAAGCTGCTGACCCTGGCGGAGGGGTTGAAATCCTTCGCCGAGGAGGGAATGCCGCAAAAGCCCGCGGATGAAACGAACAACGAGAACCAAGGCAAAGGGGAGTGAGACGTATGATCTACCAGAAGCGAGCCGCTGTTGCGCTGATCCTGCTGGCGTGTTGTTTTTCCCTCTACGGGTGTCCCTTCCTGGTCGTCACAGGGGCTGCCGTCGCGGGGGGCACGGGAACCTATTATTACGTGGAAGGGGAGATGCGGACGGATTATTATTTCTCCGTCGATGGCGTCTGGTCCGGCGTCGAAAAGACCATCGCCGACATGAAGGGCCGCGACGTGGTGCCGGATAAGCAGACGGACGGGGGAACGATCGTGGCCGTGATCAACGATGAAAAGGTTACGTTCAAGCTGAAGTACAAGGACAAGGACCTGACCTCACTGGGCATCCGCGTGGGACTGATGGGCAACGAGGCAGCCTCCAAGGTGATCCACGACCGGGTGGCCGACAATCTGCTGAAAAAATAGCAAACGGGAACGGGAGATGCATGGCAAAGGGGTGCCCGGATGACACATCCGGGCCCTGTGAGACGGCCACCCCCGGAAAAGAGACCATGTATAAAACGATTCTGGTTGTCGACGACGAAGAGAGCATCTGCCAGTCCCTGCAGGGGATCCTGACAGACGAGGGCTATGAGGTCCGGACCGTCGGAAGCGGCGAGGAGGCCCTCAAGGCCATCGAAGAAGACCCGCCCGACCTTGCCCTTCTGGACATCTGGCTTCCCGGAATGGACGGGCTCGAAGCCCTCAAGATCATCAAGACCGACACCCCGCAGGTGCAGGTCATCATGATGTCAGGGCATGGCACCATCGAGACCGCAGTAAAAGCGACCAAGCTCGGCGCCTTCGACTTCATCGAGAAGCCCATCTCCCTGGAAAAGGTGGTGCTGCTCGTCAACCACGCCCTCGATCTGGCCCGCCTCGAGGAAGAAAACAAGTTCCTCAAGCAGAAGGTCACCTCGGCCTTCGAGCTCATCGGCCAGAGCAAGTCCATCGTCGATCTGAAAGAGATGATCCGGATCGTCGCCCCGACGAACGCCTGGATCCTCATCATGGGAGAAAACGGCACGGGAAAGGAACTCGTGGCCCGTTCGATCCACTATCTGAGCAAGCGGGCCAAGAAACCCTTCGTCGAGGTGAACTGCGCGGCGATCCCCGAGGAACTCATCGAGAGCGAGCTGTTCGGCCACGAGAAGGGATCCTTCACGGGCGCCACGGCCAAGAAGCGGGGCAAGTTCGAACTTGCCCACGAGGGGACCCTTTTCCTCGACGAGGTGGCCGACATGAGCCTCAAGGCCCAGGCCAAGATCCTGAGGATCCTCCAGGAGAAGAGGTACGAACGGGTGGGCGGCAACAAGTACATCGACACGGACGTGCGGGTGCTGGCCGCAACGAACAAGGATCTCGAAAAGGAAATGGAGGCCGATCACTTCCGGCAGGATCTCTACTACCGGCTCAATGTCATCCCGCTCATCATTGCGCCGCTGAGGGACCGAAAGGAAGACATCCCGATCCTGGCCGGTCAGTTCGTGAAAGACTTCTGTTTCAAAGAGGGGGTCGAGCCGAAGGCCATCTCCGGGGATGCCATCGACATCCTGATGGATCACAACTGGCCCGGGAACGTGCGGGAGCTCAAGAATATCATGGAGCGCCTCGTCATCATGACGCAGGGCGACACGATCACGGCCGACGACATCCCGTCCCTTTCGAAGGAGGAGCAGCCCGAGGAGGCCATGGACTCCATCTTCACCCACAATTCCTACCGGAAGGCGAAGATGGAATTCGAAAAGAAGTACATCCTGAAAAAGCTCCAGGAAAACGAGGGCAACATCTCCAAGACCGCCGACACCATCGGCTTGGAGCGCAGCAACCTCCACCGCAAGATCAAGACGCACAGCCTGGAATCCAAGAAAGAGTAACTGGTGATTGGGAAATTGGGTAACTGGGAAAACAAAGAGGCCATTGCGAACCCCGCAAGGGCCTTTCCTTATTCTGCGCTTCTGCTCTTTTCCCTGAAATCGATGTGCAGAGGACCAACGTGCTTCCTGCAATGCTGGAAACTATTCTTTTAGCTCTGATTCCAGATTACAAGCTAAAATCCAGTGATCCTCACGTGACATCCAGTTGTTGTACGATTTTTGACCCGGATCAAAGATTTAGGTGGATTTTTCGTATATGAGATGCTTAGGTCCGACGGTAACAGCATCTGGATCGAAGCGGGTTCCCTACGCCAATACACAAAAAAGTGCCGAGCACGAAAGCCTGGCGCTCAAATCCTGTTACATAAAAAGGAGGTCACACCATGAAGCGGGTACTTTCTCTCCTGACATCTATCGCTGTTGTGCTGTGTTTTTCAGCGCCCGTTTTCGCAGAGACGACACTGGATAAGATCAACCGCACAGGGGTGTTGACAATCGGCACGCGGACGGGTGTGCAGGGTTTTGCCTTCGTTAACGACAAAAAAGAGTGGGTCGGCTTCTCGATCGACCTGGTGGAGCAAGCGATTGCACCGGAGATCTCGAAGAAACTGGGCAAGCAGATTAAGGTCGAGAAGAAGGAGTCTACACCGGCCACGCGTATCTCCCTCCTGACATCGAACACGGTGGATCTTGTTGCCGAGACGATGACGGACACGCGTACCCGGCGCGAGACGGTGGACTTTAGTCTGACCTATTTCGTGACAGGTGCCCAGTTCCTGGTTAAGAAAGGCAGCCCGATCAGGGGCGTGCAGGATATTGCGGGAAAGCGCATTGCCGTCCTGAAGGGTTCGACGAGCGCAAAATTCCTCGGGGAAAAATATCCGGGCGCTCAGCTTGTGGAATTTCCGGACCAGCCCGCCGCATTCCAGGCGCTCAACGAAGGAAAGGTGGATTCCTACAGCAGTGACGGCACCTATCTGGCCGGGCTGATTGGAAAGGCGCCCAATCGTGGCGATTGGGTCATCGCGGGTCCGTTCTATACGTACGAACCTTATGGCATGGCGATGCGGAAAAACGAATCCGATTTTCGCGCCCTTGTCAACAATGGTCTGATGGGGGCAATAGAATCCGGCAAGTATTTTGAGCTGTATGACAAGTGGTTTGGCTCGAAAGGAGAAGTGCCGTACCCGTTGACTGAGGAAAACAAACGCTTTCTCATCATGCAGGTCGTGCCGAAGTAAAGGCCCTTCCCATTAAGTCCGCAGATGCTCCGGAGCGGCCAGTTGGCATTCTGGCTGCTCTGGAGAATTTTCTCCCTATTTCAACCGCAAATCTTCGGTCAGCCAGACGCATCTGAGCCAAAGGCTTGCAGGTGTAAGCAATTTCAAAGCAGAACTGCTTAGGGGGGGTCTTTCAGTCGGCTGTTCAAAAATGCCCAGATGCAAGGCGCCCGACATCCCGAGGAGCGAGGCGTACTTTTGGCGTACGTTGAGCGACGAGGGACGAGGGCAACGCAGCAGATGGGCGTTTGGGGCGCCTCATTCCGCGCGGCGGGGCGCCCCGGTAAGGAATGAACCATTCATGGTTGCGCTCCCTGACGGGATGCGCCCCCGGTCAACAGCCGCTCAGCTGCTTGCGGTACCAGTCGACGGTCAGCTCCAGCCCCTTCCTGAACGACCAGGCCGGCTCAAAGCCCATCCGCTCCCTCGCCCGTTCGATGTCGGCCATGGAGTGGCGGATGTCGCCCTGTCTGGCCTCTACAAATCGGGCCTCGATCGTGCTACCCGTGATCGCCTTCAATTCCCCCAGGAGATCCAGCAGGCTGTAACGGCGCCTGCAGGCTACGTTCAGCACCGCGCCTCCGATCCCCGGGACCGCTGCGGCAAGCAGGTTTGCATTCACGACGTCGCGGACAAAGGTAAAATCCCTCGACTGCCCGCCGTCGCCGTAAACAACGGGCCGGCTGCCCCCGAGCAGGGCCATGATGAACCGGGGAATGACAGCGGCGTAATCCGAGAGATGGCTCTGCCTGGGCCCGAAGACGTTGAAATACCTCAGCGCCACGGTCTCCAGTCCATACAGGGGGCAGAAGATGCGGCAGTACTCTTCGGCGGTGAGCTTGCTGACCCCGTAAGGGGAAAGGGGCTCCGTTTTCATGGTCTCGTTTTTTGCCGTGAACTCTTCCCCTCCCGAGCCGGCCTTGTCCCCGTATACCGACGAGGAACTGGCAAAGACGAACCGCCTCACGCGGGCCTCGCGGGAGGCCACGAGCATGTTCAGCGTTCCCGTGGCATTGACCTCGTTTGTGGTCAAGGGGTCTTCGATGGACCTCGGGACGGAGCCCAGGGCCGCCTCGTGAAAAACAACTCCCACCCCCTTCAGGACCGCCCGGCACGTATCGAAATCCCGGATGTCGCCCTCGATCACCTCGACCTTTTCAGACCCGGGGAAGCGGAGATTCTCTCTCTTGCCCGCCGAGAAATTGTCGAGGACGCGAACCGTTTCCCCTCTTTCGGCCAGGGCTTCGGCAAGATTCGAGCCGATGAACCCGCCGCCTCCGGTAACCAGATAGACCATGAATCAGCCCTCCGCCTTTCCTGCTGTGATGGACTGCTCTTCGACCTGCTCGATGGGCAGCTCGAAGGCCACAACGGTCCCGCGGGGGGCATTGTCGGCCACCGTCACGGAGCCCCTGTGCTCACTGATGATGGAGCTCACGATTGCAAGTCCCAGGCCGGAGCCGGATTTTTTTGTCGAATAGTAGGGCTCGAACATCTTCGCCTTGTCTGCGCGCGACACGCCGGTCCCGTTGTCGCGGACCTCGACGCGGACCCGCCGGTGGACCCGCTCGAAGATCGTCTTCACCTCGATCTTCCCTGCTCCACGACTCACGGCCGTCACGGCATTGTCCAGGAGGTTGACCATGACCCGCTTGATCTGCTCGGCGTCGAGCTTCAGGGGGGGCAGCTCCGGTTCGGGCTGATAGTCGAAGTCGATCTCCTTGTGGGCATCCTGGTAGAGCACGACGGCATCCCGGACGACCTCGTTGAGATCGTTGGGCGTGAGCTTGGCCACGGGCATCCTGGCGTAGCGGGAAAACTCGTTGACGAGGTTCTTGAGGACATCAACCTGGTTTATGATCGTACTGGTGCACTCCATGAAAACGGGGCCGTCTTCGGCGATCTTGTCGCCGAATTTTCTCTGCAGCCTCTGCGCGGAGAGCTGGATGGGCGTCAGCGGGTTTTTGATCTCGTGGGCGATCCGGCGGGCCACCTCCCGCCAGGCCGCGATGCGCTCGGCCCGCTGGAGCTGGGTGATGTCCTCGAAGACAACGACCATGCCCATGTAGTTGTTTTCGTCGTCGAGCAGCACTGTCGTGGTCACGACAAGAGTGAGGGCCCGGTCCTTGAGGGTGATCTGGATCTGCTTCTCCAAATACCCCGTCTCCTCCCCGGTGATCTCCGTGAGAATCTCTCGGACCAGCGCCATGTGCTCGGGCTGCAGCACTTCCTCGTAGGGATGGTGCAGAACTTTTTCCGCCTGGATATCAAGAAGCTTCTCGGCAGCCCGGTTGACCGTTGTGAGGATCCCGTCGCGGTCGACGGCCACGACCCCCGCAGAGACGTTGCGGAGAACCGTTTCCATGTATTTGCGCCGCTCATCGAGGCTGATGTTGGCCTGCTCGAGGCTGTTCTTGCTCACCTTCAGATCGCCTGTCATCCGGTTGAAGGAGTTTACCAGGACGCCGATCTCGTCGTCTGCCACCACGTTGATCTTGTAGTCCAGGTTGCCTTGGGCGATGGCGTGGGTCGCCTCGGCGAGGTCCTGGACAGGTTCCGTGATCCCTTTGGCGAGGTAGAACCCGAACCAGGTGGCAGAAAAGATGATCAGGAGCGTCACCACGAAAAGGATGACAATGTAGCTTGTTTTGATCGGGTTTTTCAGCAGTTTGAACTGCTTGTACTCCTCATTGATCCTGGAGATAGTCGTCATCTTGTCGACAAGCCCCTTGGGCACGTAACAGTTGACCACGACGGCCCCGATGACGACCGTAGAGCCGGGGGTCGCGAAGACAGGCGCCACCCCCCGGATGAAATCGCCCAGGCCCACGGACTGCATCGTCGTAAAATGCTTGCCTGCGCGGATGTCCTCGCGGAGCTTGGGAGTGAGGCCCAGCTCGGGGATATCGGGGTTGCCCGGATCCTTGAAGACGAGATTTTCCCTCTCATCGTTGAAGTAGACCTCGATCAGCCCCAGTTTGAAGATCCGTTGTCGCTGCTCGATGAGGGAGCGCAGGTACTCCAGGCGATCCTTTTCGAAGAGGCGGTTCTTTGTGATGTCGGCGCTCAACTGGTCGGCATAGTATTTCACGTTCTCCGCCGTCTGCTGGTAGTAGTTTTGAGCAACCTCGAGGGATAAATTCAGGGCCCCGCCGACGCGGATGTTGAACCAGTTATCGATACTGTATGACAAGAAGTTGGTGGCAACTAGGAACAGGATAAAGGTCGGGACCAGGCTGAGCGTCACGAAGGCCGCGACCAGCTTGGTCCGGAGCTTCGATCCCAGGATCCCCCGCCGCCTCTCGTAAACGAGTTTGACGATGTTGCGGACAATGAGAAAGATGAGAAGAAGGACGAGGATGATGTTGATGTTGATGAGGCCGAAGATGACTACGTCCCGGAATTCGGGAACGAGGGTCTCCTTGCTGAAAAGGCTGGTCTCGATGAACGTCAGGAGGGCAATGCCGATAATGGTGGCAACGATGATGATCCGTTCGCGCCGCCGCCTCCTCATTTCGGCCGTAACAATTGCCTGTTGTCTGTCGATCTTCTGGTCCATAAATGCGCTTCGGAGATCGCCCGGTCAGCCCGGTCGCCCCTCCAGGCAAATACATTTAACTCAGGGAATTGTAAAGGCAATTAAAAGGGGCAAATGGTTTAAGGCTTGGGGCAATTTTCAAGGAAGAATGTTTATATCCCATGACCTCTCGCCATGGGCCTTTTGCCACAAGCCAATGATTTCAGGATCAGGTTGTTGCCGCGGCGACCTGCAGATCGGGCACGCCCTCCTCGCGGGATTCAGCCCGGGCGGGGGGATGGGGGTGGGAGACGATTTCCCAGCTCTCTTCACTGGCAAGCAGCGCTTTCAGGAGCTGGGTGTTCAGCTTGTGCCCCGACTTGTAGGCGGTGAAGTGGCCGATGATCGGCATGCCGATGAGGTAGAGATCCCCGATGGCATCCAGGATCTTGTGCTTCACGAACTCATCGGGCGAGCGAAGGCCTTCCTTGTTGATCACCTTTTCGTCATCGAGGACGACGGCGTTCTGCAGCGATCCCCCGAGGGCAAGCCCCTTGGCCTGGAGGTACTCCACGTCCCTCAGGAAGCCGAACGTCCGGGCCGAACTGATTTCCTTGTCATAGGCATCGGGAGAGAAGACCATGTGATAGGTTTGAGTGCCCACTGCGGGGTGGGGAAAATCGATTTTATAGGTAATCCGGAAATCCGAAGCAGGCTCAAGGGAAGCCATGCTTTCGCCTTCGGAAACCGAAACGGTTTTCTTGATCCGCAGGTATCTGCGGGGTTTCTTCAGCGTCTTGAGGCCCACCCCCTTCAGTATATTCACGAAGGGCTGGGAGCTGCCATCCATGATGGGAACTTCAAAGGTGTCCACCTCCACAACGGCATTGTCGACGCCGAGGCCCCTGAAGGCGGAGAGGAGATGTTCCACCGTGTGAACGCGCGTGCCGTTCACGCCCAGGGTCGTGGCCAGTGTCGTGTCAGTGACATTCTGTATATCGGCAGCGATCCGGTTGTCTGTCGGCACATCTTTCCGAATGAACACGATCCCCGTGTCCGCCTCGGCCGGCCTGATGGTCATACCGACCTTCCTGCCGGAATGAAGCCCGACGCTCCGCAAATTAATTTCTTCTTTAAGAGTTTTCTGCCAGTACATTTCATATCCTGATAACTAGGTGGTATTGCTATGAGCAATCGGTATGCCAAGGACCAGATCGAAAGACGGGAATTAAAAAAATACTCAATATCATGAATTTATTCATTTATTGTCTTATCTCATTGCATTATTTGATAAAGGCCAAGATCAGCACTCAGCCAGGCTTGTTGCAAAAAAGACACACTTCGCGAAAAATAAACGAATCTCCTCTACGATCGGCTGCGATCGGGGGGATTGGCCTTGAAAAACCGCTCCTTCTCACTGAATATGCATCCGCAGTAATTTTGGCGGTAAAGCCCCATCTCCTTTGAGATCCGAACCCCTTCCTCCCACCCCACCCTGAAATCACTGTAATAAAAAGGGATTTTAAATTCCCTGGCAATCGCCTCTGCGGTTGCGCGGATGAGATCGTGCTTCTGGTATCGGCTGTAGAGCAGAGTCGTCGTGAAGGCGTCGAAGAGCCCCTTTCGGGCCTGCTCGGCTGTGTGACGGAGCCTTATCTCGTAACAGTAGCTGCAGCGGTCCTTCCCCATAAAGGCTGTCTTCTGGAGGAAATCCTCTATGGGATAGCCTTCGGCCACGGAGAGCGCTAGGCCTTCCCGGGCGGTGTATTCCCGAACCGTATCGAGGCGCTTTTTGTACTCGAGGAAGGGGTGGATGT
>CAZUBX010000102.1:0-9370 GCA_964619035.1 uncultured Syntrophaceae bacterium
CCGAGCCTCTAGCAAACCCCTTCCATAATCTCCCTCTCCCTTGAGGGGAGAGGGCAGGGGTGAGGGTGAATGCTCCCATTCCTCTTAAAGCAGGGTTCAGGTACAGGGAAGAATGAACAAGGAAGAGCTCATCGCATCGTCGGAGAAAAACATCATCGGGACCTACAGGCGCCAGCCCGTTGTCTTCGTGCGGGGCGAGGGCGCGCACCTCTGGGACACCGAGGGGAAGGAGTACGTCGACTTCGTCGCGGGGATCGCCGTCTGCAGCCTGGGACACTCGCACCCGAAGGTGGTCGAGGCCATCTGCAGGCAGGCCGCTACCCTGATGCACGTCTCCAACCTCTACTACACGGAGCCCCAGGTCCGGTTTGCCGGGATGCTGGTGGCGCACTCCTTTGCAGACCGGGTGTTCTTCTGCAACAGCGGGGCCGAGGCCAACGAGGCGGCCATCAAGCTCGCACGCAAGTACGGCCACGACAACCTGAACGGGCGCTACGAGATCCTCACCATGAAGGGGTCCTTCCACGGCAGGACACTGGCGGCCATTACGGCCACCGGCCAGGAGAAGTTCCACGTGGGCTTTGCCCCGCTGCCGGAGGGGTTCCGGTACGTTCCCTTCAACGACGCGAAGGCCCTCGAGAAAGCCGTTTCGAAGAAGACCTGTGCCGTCCTGCTCGAGCCTATCCAGGGTGAGGGCGGAGTCAGGTTGCCCGACGAGGGGTATCTGAGGGCCGTCCGGGAGATCTGCGACCGCAAGGGCATCCTCATGATCCTCGACGAGGTGCAGACGGGCATGGGCCGGACAGGCAAGCTCTTCGGCTACGAGCACTACGGCGCCAAGCCCGACATCATGACTCTGGCCAAGGCCCTGGGGAACGGCGTTCCCGCGGGGGCGCTCGCCGCGACGGAGAAGGTCTCAGCAAGCTTCGGCCCGGGAACCCACGCCTCCACGTTCGGAGGAAACCCGCTTGCCATGGCGGCGGCGATCGCGACGCTGGAGACGATCCTGGCGGAGGGATTTTTGGAGAACTGCCGGAAGATGGGCGAATACCTGCAGGAGCGGCTCTGGTCGCTGAGGAAGGATCACCCCGTCATCCAGGAGGTGCGCGGCAAGGGGCTCCTGGTTGGCCTGGATCTCACCGTAGAGGGCAATTCCATCGTGAAGGCCTGCCTTGAACGGGGGGTTCTCATAAACTGTACGTTTGATCACATTCTCCGGATGGTGCCGCCTCTGGTCATCACGAGGCAGGATGTGGACAGGCTGGTGCAAGTTCTCGATGAGGTGATGGAGCGTTGAAAAAAGATTTTCTGAGCGTCTACGATCTGACGAGGAGGGATTTCGACCGGATCTTCAGCCATGCGGCGAATCTCAAGGCCATGCTGAAGGACGGGATCATCTACCAGCCCCTGGCCGGAAAGACGCTGGGGATGATCTTCGACAAATCCTCGACGCGAACGAGGCTTTCCTTCGAGGCCGGGATGTATCAGCTGGGCGGGCTTGCCATCTACCTCAACAGCCGCGACACGCAGCTGGGACGGGGCGAGACCATCGCGGATACGGCGAGGATCGTCTCGCGCTACCTCGATGCCGTCATGATCCGGACCTTCGCCCAGGAGTCCGTCGAGGAGTTCGCCCGGCATGCCACCATCCCGATCATCAACGGGCTGACGGATCTCATGCACCCCTGCCAGATCGTGAGCGATCTGTTCACCATCGTCGAGAGGAAGGGCACCTACGAGGGTCTCAAGATCGCCTACGTGGGCGACGGGAACAACATGGCCAACTCCTGGATCGATGCGGCGGCAAAGCTCCCCTTCAAGCTCACGCTGGCCTGCCCGAAGGGTTATGACCCCGACGCCCGCATTCTGGAGAGGGGGAGGAAGAAGGCGCCGAAGGGGGTCTCGCTTTTCCGCGATCCCGTCCAGGCCGTGAAGAATGCCGACGTGGTCTACACCGACGTCTGGGCCAGCATGGGCCAGGAGGCCGAGCAGGAGGCCCGTGCGAAGGTCTTCGAGGGCTACCAGGTGAACGGGAAGCTGATGCAGCACGCAAAGCCCGATGCCATCGTCATGCACTGCCTGCCTGCGCATCGAGGCGAGGAGATCTCTGCAGAGGTCCTCGACGGGCCCCAATCCGTGGTCTGGGACGAGGCGGAGAACAGGCTGCACGTGCAGAAAGCCATACTCGAGATATTGATGTTGAAGTGAAAATTACGTACGATCCATGTGACGATTTTGCCGGCCGTGTGCAGGCAGAGGGTAAGAAGGTTTGAAGGTGAGAAGGTTGGAGGATCGGGAGGCATTCGGTCTGCCGAGAGCTTGTCCAAACTTCTTACCTTCCCACCTTCTTAACTTCTCCATTTAAGAAGAGGAGGAATAAACAGTGTCGAACCCGGTAAAAAAAGTGGTTGTCGCCTATTCGGGCGGACTGGATACGTCGGTCATCATTCAATGGCTGCTGGAAGCATACCCCGGCTGCGAGGTCATCGCCTTTGCGGCCGACGTGGGCCAGAAGGAAGAACTCGACGGCCTCGAGCAGAAGGCCATCAGCACGGGCGCCAGCAAGTGCTACATCGAAGACCTGAGAGAAGAATTCGCCCGGGACTTCGTGTTTCCCATGCTGCGGGCCAATGCCATCTACGAGGGGACCTACCTGATGGGGACCTCGATTGCCCGGCCGCTCATCGCCAAGAAGCAGATCGAGATCGCTCACCGGGAGAAGGCTGATGCCGTGTGCCACGGCGCCACGGGCAAGGGGAACGACCAGGTGCGCTTCGAGCTCACCTACATGGCCCTGGATCCGGACATCCGGATCATCGCCGCCTGGCGCGACGACAAGTGGACCTTCACGTCGCGGGAGGACATGATCAACTTTGCGGCCAAGCACAACATCCCCCTTCCCGTGTCGAAGGACAAGCCCTACAGCTCGGACCGCAACTCCCTGCACATCTCCCACGAGGGCGGCATCCTGGAGAACCCCTGGAACGAGCCGACGGAGGACATTTTCACGATTTCGGTCTCCCCCGAGAAGGCTCCCGACAAGCCGACCTACGTGGAGATCGACTTCGAGAAGGGAAACCCCGTGGCCGTCGACGGCGTCAAGATGAGTCCGGCCACCCTGCTCGATCACCTCAACACCGTTGCCGGCGCAAACGGCATCGGCCGCGTGGACATGGTGGAAAACCGCTTCGTGGGCATGAAATCCCGCGGCGTCTACGAGACCCCCGGAGGGACGGTGCTCTGGGCCGCCCACCGGGCCGTCGAGACGATCACCATGGATCGCGAGGTGATGTTCATGCGCGACGGGCTGATCCCGAAGTACGCCCAACTCGTCTACAACGGGTTCTGGTACTCGCCCGAGATGAAGGCCCTGCAGCAGTTCATCGACGGCTCGCAGGAGAACGTGACGGGCACGGCACGGCTGAAGCTCTACAAGGGCAACTGCATCGTCGTGGGCCGCAAGTCGCCGAACTCGCTCTACAGCGAGGACATCGCCTCCTTCGAGAAGAGCGGCGGCTATGAGCAGAAGGACGCCACAGGCTTCATCCGGCTCAACGCCCTGCGCCTGCGCATCGCGGCGTACCTCAGGAAGAAGAGTAAATAGTAAATGGTAATTAGTAACTGGTTGATGAAGTTAAACGTGTCAATTGCTTCCAGTACTTAATTACCCAATTACTTACTTACTAATTACCCAATAACCCAATTACTCTCCACACCACAGGTGGTACATGGGCGGAAAAACACGGAGAAAGCTCTGGAGCGGGCGGTTCACGGAGGAGACGGACCGGCTCGTGGAGGTCTTCACGGCGTCGCTTCCCTTTGACATGAGGCTCTATGACCACGACATCGAGGGGAGCATCGCCCACTGCCGGATGCTGGAGAAGCAGGGGATCATCCCTCCCGCCGATGCCGGGAAGATCCTCGAGGGATTGGCCGAAATCCGGACGGAAATCGGCGCGGGCGCTTTCCGGTTCGTGCAGACCGACGAGGACATCCACATGGCCATCGAGCGGGGCCTCATCGAGCGGATCGGTCCCACAGGCGGCAAAGTCCATACCGGCCGGAGCCGCAACGACCAGGTTTCCCTCGACATGCGTCTCTACCTGAGGGACGAGATCGGGGATATCCTGAAACTCGTTGCCGGGCTGCAGGAAACCTTCGTTGCCCTCGCCAGGAGGGAGATTGACACCATCATGCCCGGCTACACCCACATGCAGAAGGCACAGCCGGTGCTCCTGTCGCACTATCTGCTCGCCTTCCGGGAGATGCTCGGGCGGGATGCGGCAAGGCTTGCAGAATGCCTGGAGAGGGTCAACGTGATGCCCCTGGGTTCGGCTGCCCTTGCCGGCACAAGCCTGCCGCTGGACCGGAAGTACACGGCGAAGCTGCTGGGCTTCAAAGCGATTTCGGCCAACAGCATGGACGCCGTTGCCGACCGGGATTTCGTGGCCGAGTTCATCTTCGATGCGGGCCTTGTCATGATGCATCTGAGCCGCTTCTGCGAGGACCTCATCATCTGGTCATCGGGCGAGTTCGGCTTCGTGGAGATCTCCGACGCCTACACGACGGGCTCGAGCATCATGCCCCAGAAGAAGAACCCGGATGTGGCCGAACTTGTCCGGGGAAAAACCGGTCGGGTCTACGGCAACCTCGTGAAGATCCTCACGGTCCTGAAGGGGCTTCCGATGACCTACAACCGGGACCTGCAGGAGGACAAGGAACCCCTCTTCGACACCGTCGACACGGTGAAGATGAGCCTCATGGTCCTCAGCGGGATGGCCGGGAAGCTCACCTTCAACCGGCCCAGGATGCTGGAAGAGTCCGCAAAGGGCTTCTCGACGGCTACCGACGTGGCCGAATACCTCGTTACCAGTGGGGTCCCCTTCCGGGAGGCCCACGGGATCGTCGGGCGGCTCGTGGCCCACTGCATCGCCAAGGGGAAAGATCTCTCCGATCTCAGCCTCCGGGAATTCCGGAAATTCTATACGGGTTTCGATGAGGGTGTTTATGCCGTTATCCCCGTGAAAAAGGCCGTCAATGCCCGGCAGACGATCGGCGGGACGGCGAAGAAGGAAGTGCTCAAGCAGATCGGGGAGGCGGAAAAAAAGGCGAAGGGCGAAGGACAAAAGGCGAAAGACAAAAAATGAAAAGAACGCGCTTGTGGAGATTGGCCCTCGTCATTATAATAGGCATCTTTTTGCTGGCCTGCCCGGCATGCGGGAAGAAAGGGGATCCCATCCCGCCGCAGACGCCGAAGGCGAATACGATGTTCGACATGGGCTGAACATCGTGGCTAAAGGCTAAAGGCTAAAGGCAAATACCGTATCGGATCCTTTTCAACCTTAAGCCCTTTGCCCTATGCCTTTCGCTCCGAAGGAAAGATATGAACTATTTCAATTACCGCGGAGACAGGCTCTGGTGCGAGGATGTTCCCATCGAGGCGATTGCCGAAAAAGTCGGCACGCCCTTCTACCTCTACAGCCACAGGACCCTGTTGCAGCATTTCCGGGTCTTCGACGGGGCCCTCCGGGATCTTCCCCACATCATCTGTTATGCGGCCAAGGCGAACTCGAACCTGGCCATCATGCGGATCTTCGTGAAGGAGGGGGGCGGTGTTGACATCGTCTCCGGCGGCGAGCTTTACAGGGCTCTCCAGGTCGGTGCGGACCCGGGAAAGATCGTGTACTCCGGCGTAGGCAAGCGGATCGATGAGATCGATTTTGCGCTCCAGTCGGACATTCTCATGTTCAACGTGGAGTCTTCCGAGGAACTGGGCGTCATCAACGAGAGGGCAGGCCTCATGGGCAAGAAGGCCCGGATTGCCCTTCGCATCAACCCCGACGTGGATCCCAAGACGCACCCCCACATCTCGACGGGGCTCAAGTCGAACAAGTTCGGGATCAACATCGAGAAGTCTCTCGATGAGTACCGGCGGGCCAGGGCGCTGCCGAACGTGGAGATCGTCGGTGTCGACTGCCACATCGGCTCCCAGGTCACGCAGATTTCCCCCTTCCTCGATGCGTTGGAGCGGTTGAAGAGGCTCATTGGCGCGCTGAGGGACGAGGGTATCGAGATTCAGTACCTGGACCTGGGCGGGGGCCTGGGGATCACCTACAACGAGGAGATGCCGCCCCACCCCGAGGAGTACGCCAGGGCGGTCATCGACTCGGTACGCGATCTCAAGGTGACCTTCATTTTCGAACCCGGGCGCGTGATCGTGGGCAATGCCGGAATCCTCGTTTCGAAGGTCCTCTACACGAAGGGCAACGAGGAGAAGAACTTCGTCATCGTCGATGCGGGGATGAACGACCTCATCCGGCCCAGCATCTACGGTTCCTACCACCAGATCCAGCCCGTGGTGATCAGGGACCGGGGGAGCTTTGTGGCCGACGTGGTGGGCCCGATCTGCGAATCCGGCGATTTCCTCGCCAAGGGGCGGATGATCCCGAAGTTCGAGCGCGGCGACCTGATGGCGGTCATGAGCGCCGGGGCCTACGGGTTCTCCATGGCCTCGAACTACAATTCCAGGCCCCGGATCGCCGAGGTCCTGGTGAAGGACAAAAAGTTCCACGTCATCCGCAGGCGCGAGGACTACGGGGATCTCACGCGCGGCGAAAAGGTGCCGGCGTACCTGAAATAAGGGTTTCGGGTATAGGGTATAGGGTATAGGGTATAGGGGAAGGATGGAAAGTAGTGAGATTTTTCTTTCCCTAGACCCGAGACCCTAAACCCGAGACCCTATTCTTGCCACGGAGTGGCCATGATTGAATTCTACAAGATCCAGGGAAGCGGAAACGACTTCATCCTCATTGACAACCGCGAAAATGCCCTGAGGGACGTCGGGAAGATCGACGAGTTCGTGAAGGCCGTCTGCCGGGCGCATGTCGCCGTGGGCGCCGACGGGCTGATCGTCATCGAGAACTCCGACAAGGCCCACTTTCGCTGGCGCTTCTTCAATGCCGACGGCAGCGAAGTGGAGATGTGCGGAAACGGGGGCCGGTGCGCTGCGCGCTTTGCCGTCATCAAGGGAATCGCCCCCGAAAAGATGTCTTTCGAGACCCGGGCGGGGATCATCGATGCCGAGGTCGCGGGAGATATCGTCAAGCTGCGCCTCACGGACCCGAAAGACCTCCGCAAGGGCTATACGATCGACGTGGGCGGTACGGCCGTACTGGTGAACAGCATCAACACGGGGGTGCCCCACGTCGTGGCCTTTATCAACGACGTCGACGGCCACGACGTCTTCAACATGGGCAGGACCATCCGGTATCACGGGGAGTATCAGCCTGCCGGGACGAACGCCAACTTTGCCCGCGTGATCAACCGGCACCGCATCAAGCTGCGGACCTACGAGCGCGGTGTGGAGGACGAGACGCTGGCCTGCGGCACGGGGGCCGTGGCAACCGCTCTGGTCGCCTCCTGGACGGGACTCGTTGACAGCCCCGTGGCTGTTCTGGTAAAGAGCGAAGAGACGCTGAAAATCTACTTTGAAAAGACGGACCAGGGGTTCGAAAAGGTCTACCTGGAGGGAGGGACCACGGTGGTTTACCAGGGCTTCCTCTGGGATGAGGCATACAGCAACATCAGATAGAGCGAGGAGGGAAGTGAAGTATGGGAGCTATGTTCAAGGGCGCAATAGTCGCCATCGCGACGCCTTTCAAAAAAGGAAAGGTGGATGAGGAGGCCCTGAGGGGACTGATCGAGTTCCAGATTAAGAATGGAACCGACGGCATCGTCCCCTGCGGCACTACGGGTGAGTCGCCCGTGTTGACCCACAAGGAGCACGACCGGGTCATCGAGATCACCGTGGCCGCCGTCAAGAAGCGGGTACCGGTCATCGCCGGCACGGGATCCAACAGCACCGATGAGTGCATCCGGCTCACCAGGCATGCCTATGATGTGGGTGCAGACGGGGCGCTGATCGTCGCCCCCTATTACAACCGGCCGACCCAGGAAGGGCTTTACCAGCACTACAAGCTCATTGCCGAGAAGGTCCCCATCCCCATCATCGTTTACAACATCCCCAGCCGGACGGGTGTGAACATCACCCCGGATACCATGGCGAGGCTCTCGAAAATCAAGAACATCGTCGGCGTGAAGGAAGCCGCGGGATCTCTTCAGCAGATGCAGGAGATGATCACCGCCTGCGGCCCGGATTTCTCCGTTCTTTCGGGCGATGACTTCTTTACCTTCCCCCTGATGTGCCTCGGCGGTCACGGGATCATCTCCGTTGCCTCCAACGTGGCCCCCGCTGCCGTGGCGGAGCTTGTCGATACCATCAACGCCGGCAAGATCAAAAAGGCCAAGGAGCTTCATTACAAGCTGACGCCGCTGGTGAATTCCCTCTTCATAGAGACCAACCCCGCACCCGTCAAGGCGGCGCTGGCCATGATGGGCAAGATCCAGTACGAGATCCGGCTTCCCCTGGTGAAGCTCTCCGATGCCAATTACGAGAAGCTCAAGCAGGCGCTGAAGACATTCGGGCTCATCAAGTAGCAGACCCTTTGGTTTGAACATGGAGCCCGTCTGAAAAACGGGCTCCATGTTTATGATGAAGGCGAAGGGCGGATTGAAGAAAAGGAGGGGCGCTATGGTAAAGGCAATCGTCATGGGAGCCGGCGGGAAGATGGGCGGCAGGATCGCGTCCATCATCAATATGACGGATGGCATCGAGGTTGCGGCGGCCGTCGAGAAAGCCGGGCATCCCGTCATCGGTCAGGATGTGGGTGAGATCCTGGGGCTCGGCAAAAAGGGTGTCCCGATCTCGGCGGGTCTCGAATCGGTCATCGGGAAGGGCGACGTCGTGATCGACTTCACTCATCACGAGGCCTCCGTGGAGCATCTCCGGATCGCCGCGGAGAACAAGAAGGCTATTGTCATCGGGACGACGGGGTTTTCAGCGGACCAGATGGCAACGATCAGGGAAATGGCCGCAAAGACGCGCTGCGTGCTCGCCCCCAACATGAGCGTCGGCGTCAACGTCATGTTCAAGGTCCTTGAGTATGTCACCGGCATCGTCGGTGAGGATTTCGACATCGAGATCATCGAGGCTCATCATAACCTCAAAAAGGACGCCCCCAGCGGCACGGCCATGAAGATGGCCCAGATCATCGCCGCCACCCTCAAGCGCGACCTCGACAAGGAGGCCGTCTACGAGCGAAAGGGCATGATCGGGGCGCGCACCAAGTCCGAGATCGGCATCCAGACGATCCGGGCGGGCGATATCGTCGGCGAGCACTGGATCATCTTCGGCGGGCTGGGCGAGCGGCTCGAGTTCATCCACAGGGCCCCAAGCCGCGACAACTTCGCCAAGGGCGCAGTACCGGCCGCGAAATGGATCGTCGGCCCGCCAAACGGCTTCTAGGAACAT
>CAZUBX010000103.1:0-9276 GCA_964619035.1 uncultured Syntrophaceae bacterium
GACTCAGGCTGATGCCGAGTCCGCTGGCTGCCAGTGTCGCGCCGGAGAGCTTGAGGAAACCTCTTCTGCTGACATCCATAAAACCCTCTCTCCTTTCAAAGAATGTCGCGGGAATATCTCTCTTCCCCGGGTCTCCTTTCCAAGCGCGGGAGGCAAGGCCGTTTCCAGCCGTACCCATCGTCCACCCCTCGTGGAGTTCTCTCTTTACTCTCTGTAGAACGGGCGGATCGGAGACGTCATTTTCCGGCGGGACCGTCACATCAAGGAACAATCCTGCTGCGCCTTAGGAAAAAACAGAACGGATAAAGGCGTGAGACCACCTGAAAATGGCGATTTCCTATAATAAAAAGGACGCAAGAAGTCAAGGTTTATTTGGCAGATTGATCAGTGAAATCAACAACATATGTCATTTGTGACATATGTGCTATGCGCTGCCGCCGGCTGCTATACCGCATCATCTCCGAGGGATAATAGGTCGGTTTCGTGAAGTATTTGGCTTTGTCCGCCGAAAAGTTGCCAGGGCCTTTGTGTCATAATTGACATAAAACCGGGGATTTGTTACAACAGCAACGCTTTCCCATTCCGTCCACCTTGTCATGAGAGGAGCAGGAGTATGGCTGAAGAGATCCGCTGGATGAAAACGCACTGTGCACGCATGGACCACGGCGGCTGCAGTCTGCTGGTCGGGGTCAAGGGCAACGAGATTGTTCAGGTGAAAGGGGACCCGGAGGGGTATCTGAACAAGGGCTACACCTGTTTCAAGGGCAGGGTGTCGCCGGACCGCCTCACGCATCCGGACCGCCTCAGGCATCCCCTGAAGAGGGTGGGGGAGCGCGGCGAGGGGAAATGGCAGCGCGTCTCCTGGGACCAGGCCCTGGACGAAACGGCGGAAAATCTGCTGCGGATCAAGGAAAAACACGGCGCGCGGGCCGTCGGGTTCGGCGTCGGCATGCCGAAAGGGCTCGAGCATTTCGTCCTGATCCGACTTGCCAACATCTTCGGCTCTCCCAATATCATCGCCTCCCAGGATGTCTGCCATGCCGGCAGGGAGGTCACGGGCATTCACACCTGCGGCTTCTATCCCGTTGCCGATTTGCACCACCCCACGAAACTGATGTTCTTCTGGGGCAGCAATCTTGCCTCCACCAGCGAGGAGGGGCAGATCTATAGCCAGGTGAGCGCCCAGCTGAAGGGCGGCGCAAAAATGATTGTCGTCGATCCCCGGAAGACCGAGCTTGCCGAGAAGGCCGACCTCTGGCTTCAATTGCGTCCCGGCACGGCTCAGGCTCTGGCTCTTGCGATCATCCACGTCATCTGCGAGGAGGGTCTTTACGACAAGGCGTTCGTGGAGAAGTACACCCACGGGTTCGACGAACTGGCGCAGCACGCCAAGAAATACTCTCCTGAAAAGATCGCCGAGATCTCCTGGGTCCCCGCGGAGGCGATCCGCAAGGCCGCCCGGATGTATGCCGAAGCGAAGCCCGCGGCCCTGCAGTGGGGAAACGCCATCGAGCATGACGTCAATGTCTTCGACGTCACCCGGGCGCTCGCCTGCCTGATGGGGCTGACCGGCAATCTCGAGATCCCCGGCGGGAACGTCAATGCCCGTGACCCCAAGATCATGGGGCTTGCCCCGTTTGTCCGCGCCGATCTGATCCCCGACAAGCGCACGGAGATGATCGGCGCCCATTACCGCGTCATCCCGAGGCTGATGACCGTCGCCCCGGCCTTCTTCCGAAAGGCCGTCCTGGAAGACGTGCCCTATCCCGTGCGCGGCTACTACGGGATGTGCACGAACCCGATGGTCGCCTGGGCCGACAGCAAGGTGACCTACGAGGCGTTCAAGAGCCTCGATTTCGTCGCCGTCGCGGAGATCTTCATGACACCCACGGCCGCCATGGCCGACATCGTCTTCCCCGTGGCCCATCAATTCGAGATGAACGACATCGGCCATTACGGCATCGGCCACGGCATGATCCTGGCCCGCCCGAAAGTTGTCGAACCGCCCGAGGAGTGCTGGCCGGACATGAAGATCATGAATGAACTGGGCAAGAGGGTGTCTTCTCCGGAGTTGTGGCACGAAAATCACGAGGAGTTTCTGGAGGATCTCGTCAAACCGGCGGGGCTGACGTACAGCCAGTTCGTCGAGAAAGGCTATTTGAAGGGCCCTGCCGGCAACCGGTCCTACGAGGCCAAGGGATTCCCCACACCCACAGGCAAGGTGGAGCTGCGCCTGAGCACAGCCGAGAAGTTCCGTCTCAAGCCGCTGCCGGAATTCACGGGGTTCCCGGAGCCTGACGACCCCGAGTACCCCCTGCTCGTCATCAGCGCCAAGAGCCGCTACTATCTGCTGTCATCGTACCGGTGGGTCGCAAAGCTGCGCGAGAAGAGGCCGCACCCGCTCGTGGAGATTCATCCCGATACGGCGGCACAGTACGGGATTGGCGAGGGTGACGAGGTGATCATCGAGACGAAATACGGGGCCATCACGCAGCGGGCCCGCGTCACCGACATCATTCACCCCCGCGTGATCAGCGCCGCTCTGGGGTGGTGGTTCCCGGAGGGCGCACCGGAGACCCAGTTCGAGTGGCGGAAATCCAACTTCAACATGCTGACCTCGATCGGGAAGCTGGGGAAGGAGTTCGGGACGCCGAACATCAAGAATCTGCCCTGCCGGATCCGGAAGGCATCATGATTCCATCCGTGTTCTGTTCCGCTCTTTCGAGGAAGAGGTGATTTCCTCGCAGTGTTGAACATGTACGGAGCCGTACAAAAAATCCCGGTTCCGAATTTGTGCAAAGAAGGCTCCCGGGAAGGGAGTCTTTTTTGTTTGTGCCGTTGGGAAAGGGTCGGTACTGCAAAAAAGCCGGCTCAACGGTCTGCCCGATGAAGGAGGTCGTCACGTGAAGAGGGACCCGAACGAGATTGATGAAGGCACGGGCTATATCGGCTACCGGGAAGCCCTGGGACTCGTCATGGCGGATGTCCGGCCACTGGGGGATGAAGAGCACCCGCTCAATCTGTGTGCAGGCCGGGTCGGCTCGGCTGACGTTGCCGCAACGGTGAGTTATCCCTCCATCGACGTGTCGCTGAAGGACGGGTTTGCCGTAAAATCGTCGGACGTCGACCGGGCCGGAAGGGACGCCCCCGTCCGCCTGAACGTCATCGGCTCTTCATTCGCCGGCGTTCCCTTCGACGGCCGGATCCGGAAAGGAGAGGCCATCAGGCTCTGTTCCGGGTCGCCGATACCGGACGGGGCCGATGCGGTCGTTTCCGGCGAGTTCTGCGAGGAGGGGTCGAGCGGGGACGTCTTCATCAGGGCCGATGCCGGTCCGGGCCGGAATATTCTGCAGGCCGGCGTCGAGGTGGCGGCCGGGGCGACGGTCATCCGGAGGGGGGAACGGATCGCGCCGGGCCGTCTAGGACTGGCGGCTGCGGCGGGCATCAGTACGATCCGGGTCCACCGCCGGCCGCGTGCGGCGATCATCAGCATCGGCGACGAGGTCGTGGCGCCCGGTGAAACGCTTCACGCGGGTCAGCTTTACGCCAGCAACCTGGTCACCATGGAGGCATGGCTGGCCTCCTTCGGCATTCCCTGTGTTACATCCGTCGTTCCGGACGACGTCAACGCCATCAAGCGGGCATTGAAAGATCATTTGCCCCGCGTGGATGTCATTCTGACCAGCGGTGGCGCCTGGGGGAGCGAGCGCGACCTCGTCGTCGGCGTCATGAACGAACTGGGCTGGGAAAAGCGATTCCACTACGTGCGAATGGGCCCGGGCAAGGGGATCGCGTTCGGGTCCTGGGAAAACACGCCGGTCTTTTGTCTGCCCGGCGGGCCGCTGAGCAACGAGATGGCGTTTCTGCAGTTTGCCCTGCCCGCGCTCGTGCGCATGGAAGGCGACGCGAAGCCCCCGCTTCCGGTTGTGCATGCCCGGTTGGCCGAAGACGTGAAGAGCCGGCATCGGGCATGGACGGAATTCAGGGATGCCGCGGTCACCCTTGACGAGCAGGGTCAGTATGGCGTGGCGCTCTACAGAAGCAGGAGCCGAATCGAGGCGATCGCCGGGGCGAGCGGGCTCATCTGCATTCCGGAGGGCAAGGAGTGGCTGCGTTGCGGCCAGATCGTACCCGTGCAATTGCTCTCAAGGCCTGGATGATGGCTGCCCGCCGTCAGGTTAAGACGACGGGACCCGGGCGGCGGGACTCAGTGGGAACCAACATTGTTCAGCAGGGCCGCCGCCGGTTCGCAGCCCAGGCTTTTCGCGCGGATCAGATCGGCGATGGCGCGCGCGGAGTCCGGGTCAAGTCTTGAGCGGGTGATGCCGCGGTTGTACCAGGCCAGGGCGAAGTCGGGCTTCAGCCGGATCGCCATGCTGAAATCGCGGATCGCCGATTGATGATTCCCGCATTGTGCATGGGATGCGCCCCTTGCGTTGTAGACCTCGGCGAGATCAAAGCCTGTCCGGATGGCTTTGCTGTAATCGCGGGCCGCCTCCTTGAAGGCCTTCAGTTCCTGATTGCTGAGGCCACGAAAATAGTAGGCTTCCGCATAATCGGGCTTCAATTCAACCGCCTTGTCAAAGGCTTCAATCGCTTTGCCGTGATGTCCCAGGACGGCAAGGACGTTTCCGCGCAGGTTGTACGCTTCGGCGCAGTCCGGATCCGCATCGAGGATCACGCTCGAAAGGGTGAGGGCCTTCCCGTAATCCTCCGTGTCTATCGCAGACCAACCCAGCTCCAGCAGTTGATCGAACTGATGCATCTTCATCCTCGACATAACCTCCGGATGACTTGCCTCATTCGCATCGCGGGGTTTTCCCGCGATGCGACTCACAGGTATGGCGACTCCCCCCGGCAGGCCCTGCAGCACTCGCCGTCCCTCACCGGGTAAGCTTCGCCGCATCGCGGGCATTTGGCCACGGGCCCCATTTTTTTTCGTCTTACCGATTCCGGCAGGACGCGCACGCGCTGGACGCTCAGCAGTTTTTCCCCGGCTTCCTTGATCTCTTCGAGCAGCCGCTCGGGGTCCTGCTCCTTCTTGGGTTTCAACTTGAAAAACCAGGCCTTCATTTCCGGCCAGGCCTCCATCTTCGCCGGATCGAGGTAGACGCGCACCCCCTCGCCGCCATACTTTTCGTAGAAGGTGATGGCGAAGCGACCGAAAGGCAGGACCGCGAGCCAGCCATTGCCGATCGTGCAGGGGGTGAGAAGCTGCACGGAATCGGGCAGGCACACCGGCGTTTCGCAGATCGCGTCGAAAAACTCCCCCTCCGGAAGCGATCGAAGCGCCAGATCGACCATGAAGCCGCCGATGATGAGCCCCGGAGCAAGACTGCCGTGGAAGGATTTCACCAGGTGAAGGTATTCGTCGTAGGAATAGTTTCCGATTTTCATAGGGTTGTCCTTTAATAGGCCAGGGCCAGTTTGGTTGTCCTGGCGGCCTTGTTACGGGTATCTGTCTCGGTCGCCGGCGCGACGATCCGTTCCATCCACGCCCGGTCCACGGAGCCGGCAACGATCGGTAAAACCGTATTGCCGATGAAGAGGGCCTCGGTCACGTCATGGGTGACGTAGACCACGGGGAAGGTCCGCTTCTCCGTTATCTTTTTCAGCTCGTTGCGAAGGAGCCGCCGCGTGACCACGTCGAGTGCGGAGAAGGGTTCATCCAGGAGCAGCAGCTGCGGGTTCCGGGCCAGGGCCTGGCAGACGGCGCAACGCTGCCTCTCGCCTCCCGAGACCTCGTGGGGCTTGCGGTTCGCCAGTGCCGTCAGGCCGAAAAAGTCCATGAGGGAGTCCACGTCGCTGCGGTCCTGGGCCGCAAAGGCGGCGTTGCCGCAAAGGGTCAGGTGCGGGAAGAGGGAATAGTCCTGGAAGACGTAGCCAAGCTTTCGTTTCTGCGGGGAGAGGTTCACGCCCCGCGCCGAATCGAAGAAGACCCGATCCCGGTAAACGATCCTGCCCTCGTCAGGCGTTACGAGGCCTGCGAGCATCCGGATGATCGTCGTCTTCCCCGAACCGGAAGGCCCGATCAGGGCCAGGGTCTGACCATCGGGGCAGGAAAGCTCCACATCGATGGTGAAAAATTTCGTTTTCTTTTTCAGGACAGCCGTAAATCCCATTGTCTATTTCCTCGTTAATTTATTGACCAGCAGAAGAAAGCAGTAACTGATCGGGATGAAGGCGAGGGAAAGCTCCCAGGCCTTCTGATATTGCATCGATTCAACCGCTTCGTAGATGGCAATCGATGCCACCCGGGTTTCCCCGGCGACGCTACCTCCGACCATCAGGACGACACCGAAGGCCCCCATGGTGTGAAGAAAGACGAGGATTGCCGCCGCAGCGATCCCGTTGATGCTGTTCGGGATGATCACCCGGAAAAACGTCGCCGCGGGCGAGAGGCCCAGCACGTAGGCGTTTTCCTTCAGTCGGGGGTCGATTTTTTCGAAGGACGCCTTGATGGGCTGGATGGCGAAGGGCAGACTGTAAAAGATCGAGGCGATGACGATCCCCGTAAAGGTGAAGAGCAAGGGCCCGCCGAAGAGGCTCTCCCACAGCTGCCCCACGGAGCCCTTCGGGCCCAGGGCAAAGAGCAGATAGAACCCGATGACCGTGGGCGGCAGGGCGATGGGCAGATTGAACAGGGCTTCGACAAAGGATCTGCCGGGCCAGGATGAATTTGTCAGCAGATAGGCCAGCGGCGCCGCGATCCCGATCAGGATGAGCGTTGCGATGGAAGCCAGTTTCGCCGAGAGATAGAGAGGCAGCAGTTCCATTTAAAAATAGCCGTACCGTTTCTTGATTTCCGATGCCTTCGGGGAATCGAGGAACAGCAGCAGGCGCGGGGCGTCGCCTTTTCTCGTCGTCCGGTTGAGGAGGCAGGCCGCCTGCCGGATAGGTGGCGCCTCTTCGATCAGATAGTGACAACCCTTGCTTCCCTGCTCCGACAGGGCAGCGGAAAGGGCGCAGAAAGCGCCATCCGTTCCGCCCGTCATGGCATACTGAAAAGACTGTCCAACATTCTGGGCGGTCACGAGGCACCCCTCGATCCCGGTCCAGAGGCCGCTTTTCTTCAGGGCCGCTTCGGCCGCGGCGCCATACGGGGCCGTGACCGGGTTTGCGATGGCGATTTTCCGGACGCCCGGCCTTCTCAGCGCTTCCTTCCAGTCCTTCGCGCCGCAGATCTCCTTACCGCCTCCCCAGAGGACGACCCGGCCCGTGGCGTAAAGGATAGGCTTTCCACTGATCCCTTTCTCGAAAAGCAACCGGGGCGTTTCCTCGTCGGCGGAGAGGAACACGTCGTAAGGCGCCCCGTTGACGATCTGGCCGTAGAAGCTGCCCGTCGAGGAATAGGTCGCTTCGACCTTGATCTTCGTCTCCTCTTCGAAGGCGGCGGCGATCTCCTTGAAGGGGACCATGAAGTTCGCCGCCACGGCGGCCTTCAGGCCGTCCGCGGCAAGACAGAAGGTGGGAGTAAGGACGACCAGGACGACCGCGCAGATTCCGAGGATCAAGCGTGAAAGCGTTGATGTTCCGTTGGATGTGTTCCTGGTGTGGTGTGCGTACATGAATCTTCTTTTTCCTTGAGGTATTCCGGCCGGTTTGGCGCGGCCAGGTTATGCTAAACGTAGCATGCTGAAGCGCAAAAAAAAGAGGCCCCTAACCGTTCCCCCGGGGAAAGGGCCCTCCCGAAGGAGAGCCTTTCCCCGGCGGAAAGCGCATTATGCGTGTCCGTGGCCTGAGGGTTTCTTCTCTTCTCCGTAGACGACGAGGGTGCCGTGATGCTCCATCTCCTTGAGCCACTTGGGGTGCTGCTTCTTCACCCAGCCCCGGGTGACCCAGCCGGTGGTCATGGCCTGGAACGAGCCGGGGTTGCCGATCGTCCCGAGGTAGACGTGGACGAAGAAGAAGGCAAAGAGCGTGACGAACCCCACGGCGTGCAGCGTGTACATCCAGCGGGTCAGCGCCACGGGCAGGATCTGGAACATCATAAGAAGTCCCGTGACGACCATCATGGGCCCGCAGAGGGCCACGGCGATGAAGAACATCTTCTGGCCCGGGTTGTACTTGCCGCTCTCGGGCGGGTGCTCCACGTGCCATAGGTAGCCGCCGGCGCACTTGACCCACTCGAGGTCGTCGGGCATTTCGATGACGCCCGCCTCCTTCCACCACATGGAGATGGCGAAGATCAGCGAGAAGCCGAAGACGAGGGCCGTCCAGTTGTGGACAAACTTGAGGCTCTTGAGCCCTCCCATCATCGTCCCGATGAAATTCAGCGAATGGAACATCATCCCCAGTCCGGTGATCAACAGGATGATGCAGGAAATCGCCATCGTCCAGTGGACGATCCGCTCAAAGGCATCCGTTGCTTGAATCATTCCAGGTTTCATGGTCATTCACCCCCTTCCTTCTTGCCTGCCTCGCCCGCATCGTCGTAGGGCAGCTTGGGCCCCTTGATCAGGTAGTGCAGGAACGAGCCTACCAGGATGCCTCCCGCCGCAAGCAGCGAGACCGGCTTGAGAAAGTCTTTCCAGACGAGGATCGACAGCGGCACCGAAGGGCTCTTGGGCAGCGCGTCGTAGACCTCCGGTTTCTCGCTCAGGATATAGAGCACGTGCGTTCCGCCGACGAACCGGTCGCCGTAGACGTTGGCATCCCCGCCCAGCGCCTGCACGCGCTTGGCGGCCGCCTTGAGCATCGTGTCCTTGCGGCCGATCGTGAGAGCACCCGTCGGGCAGGACAGCACGCAGGAGGGCTGCCGGTCCGCCTGAAGCCTGGTCTGGCAGAGGTCGCATTTGGTGATCCGGTCCTTTGACTCGTCGTATTTGGGGACCTCGAAGGGACAGGCTGCCACACAGTTCTTGCAGCCGATGCAGAGCTCGTCCTTCAACCCGACGGAGCCGAACTCCGTGTAGTGGAGCGCCCCCGAGGGGCAGACCTTCACGCAGGCCGCATCGGTGCAGTGCATGCAGCCGTCTTTTCTGAAAAGCCACTTCAGGTTCCCCTTCTGGTCCACATGCTCCTGGAAGCGGATGAGCGTCCAGGTGTTCCACTGCAGATCGGGAGGGTTCTGGTAGCTGCCGAAATTCCGCGTTCTCTTGCCGGGCATTTCGTTCCACTGCTTGCACGCGACCTGGCAGCCGCGGCAGGCGGTGCATCTCGTCGTATCGATCAGCTTTACGATTTCCGTAGCCTGCATAGCCTCTCTCCTATACCTTCGTCCCGTTGACCATGAATGCCTTGTACTCGGGGCAGAACGTGTTGGCATCCCCGACC
>CAZUBX010000104.1:0-9187 GCA_964619035.1 uncultured Syntrophaceae bacterium
GATCGAATACTTTTATCCCGAAAAACTGTAAACAACGGTCAACATTCTCACACCTAATATAATGAAGATCGGAAAGGTGTAAAGGCTCGGGCCGTTTTTTTTTGAAAAACGCGCGCCGCTGCATCGGGTCCTGTCGACCGGGGAGGCTCTCTGGTATGCCCTGGGGCACGCCGGCCTGTCAGCCGGAAAGTTTCGCTTTGACGGTATCGCTCAGAAGCTTGCCGTCGGCCTTTCCTGCCACCCTGGGCATGAGGATCTTCATGACCTTTCCCATGTCCTTGAAGCTCGCGGCCCCGGTCTCGGCGATGGCTTTCGCAACCTCCTGCTCGACTTCCTCCGCGGACATCTGCTGGGGCATGAAGGCCTGGACGACCTGGAGTTCGTACGCCTCCTTGTCGACCAGGTCCTGGCGGTTGCCGGCCTTGAACTGCTCGATGGAGTCCTTGCGCTGCTTCACGATCGATGAGAGAACTTGGAGGATTTCCGCGTCGTTCAAATCGCGCTTGGCATCGATCTCCTTGTTGTGAAGCGCCGTCTTGATCATCCGGATTGTCCCCAGTTTGAGCGAATCCTTCGCCTTTGCCGCTACGACCATCTCGCTGTTGATCTTTTCTTTCAGACTCATGGTGCCCCCCACCGTTGAGGTTGATTCGTTCATGTACCCGCCCTGCGGGCCTGGATGAATGCAAGCATGTCCGTCCCGTGGACGGGAAAACCACTTTGCTTCAAAATTCAACCATTTATAAGATAACCGGATAATTTGTCAATGAATTTTTCCTGAGCCTTCTCCTTCACCCTCAACCTCACCCGTAAAAAAAGAGGAGCGGATTATTCACCCTCACCTCGATCCTCTCCCCTCAAGGGAGAGGAAGATCAGGGAAGAAGCTTGTCATGGGAAAAGAAAGGGCCCGGATCGTCGATCCGGGCCCCTGTTGTGGTCCATCGTTCAAGGATGATTACTTGTCTTCCTCGTCGTCATAAATGTCTTCTTTCACACCTTCCGCTCCGGCAGGAACTTCATCCTCGAGAGAGCGGCCGATGCCCCGGGCCAGCAGGGCCGAGATCCCGAACAGCAGGATCACGGCAGCGATGATGATGATGACGATCGTCGAAGTCCAACCCTTGACTTCCTGGTTGATCTTCTCCGCCGTGGCCGTCGCCATCTCCTGGAACTTCGCGACGTCGACACCCATCCCGATCCAGCCGAAACCGGCAGGTTCCGGATATGCCTTGGCGAAGTACTTAATCGGGGCAAAGGCCACGAACTTCTCACGGCCCGCGAACTTGTAGTTCTTGAATCCCGCATTACCCGCCGCAGCCTCCTTGGCCACTTCAGGCAGGCCCGGATCCATGAACCCGAGCAGATTGAGATTCAGAACCTGCTTGCCCTCCTTGGTCAGGGCCTCGAAGTTGTCCTTGGTCAGCGGCGGAACCGGCGTCCCGTCCGGGTTCAGTCCTGCGATGTGAAAATCGAGCGGGTGAGAAATGATGTAACCCTTGTTGTCCACCATGTAGGCATAGTTGCCCGTTGACGCATCGGCCTCAAAAACATATTCCGCCTGCGTCGGGACGATGTGATCCGTAAAGGCCGCCAGATGCCTGTAGTCGAGGCTCAGCACCACGACGCCCGAGAGCCCACCCTTGTCGAAGATCGGGGTGGCGAAACGAACGACACCGGTATACCTCTTCCCCTTTTCGAAATCCTGCTTCGTCACGTACCAGCCGGTAACGTGAGAGACGTGGACCTCGCCCTTGCCGAGTCCGATGGCCTTCGAGAAGTAATCCTCGGACTTGAATGTCGTATTGCCAGGGGCCGCCACGTTTCTCAGCTGGTTCTTCCCTACCACGGCTCCGTTCACGATCCGGATGATCTCGTTGCCGGACCGGTCGATGAGGGACATCTCCGAGAAGAGAGGGGCTGCGACTTTCTGAATCTTCCCGTCCTTGTCCCTGACCCAGAGATTGCGCTTCTTCTGATCAACAAAGGACTTGAAGGCGGCCTCCGAGCCCGGGAGGATCGAAGCGACGAGGACGTCGTTCTCTCTCTCCCGGAGGAAATTGGCCACTTCCTCCGCCGTGTTGATCGCCCGAATCTTGATCTCTTCCTGGGATTTCAGGTCCAGAACGGAGGTCGCACGCTCTCTTGCGGTATCCCCCACTTTGAAAATGCCGTTCGCAATCAGGAAAGCCATGAGAGACAGGGGAATGACGATAAGCAGGAAGAATATCCTTCCGATGGAGAATAACTGCTTATCTTTCTTAGTCTCTGCCATACTCTTTTCCCCCTATTCTGTATTTTTTTTCAGAGCGGATCTTACTTGAGGATCAACGCCGCGTAGGGGTTGGCATAGAGAATGACAAGACCGATAACCAGCGCGTAAATAACGCAGGACTCGGCCATGGCCATGCCGACGAGCATGGTCGTCATGATCTTGCCCTGCACGCCGGGGTTGCGGCCGACGGCCATACATGCACCGTTGGCAGCGTTGCCGATGCCCGCGCCCGCACCGATGGCGCCCAGACCCACGCCGATACCGGCGGCCAGCATCGCGCCGACAGCAAAGAACACCTTGTTATAGGCATCCCCGGAAGGAAGTGCCTCCGCCGCGAGCACCGCCGGGGCGAAAACCAGAAGGGTGAACAGTGCTGAACAAATGGTTAACAACGTCTTCTTGAACATAACCTATTTCTCCTTTCATCTTATATTGATGCTATAAATTTTGTCCCCTGAGTAGCACAACCGGCCCTTGAGTTAAAGGGAAATCTACTCAAAACGGCGAAAGGGTTTGCAACCGATATGCCATGGAGTCGATCAAAGGCAAATTTCCCTTAAGTATTTTAAAACAAAGGATATATCAGAATGTGATGAAGCGAAAGGAACCCTGAGTTCCGAGCTTTCGTTTAACGTTTCTTTCAATTCCGAATCGAAATTGAACGAATCGTGGAATGAGGAATGGCGTAAGGCATAGGGCTAAGGGCTTAAGGCGAAGAATTCGGATTAAGCCCAAGTCCAATGCCATAAGCCATAAGCCATCTGTATATTTCTATTGAAATATTTCGTTCGGGAGGCTAGTATCGGGCGATTGTTGATCCGGCAGCGCAGGTGCGGCGTAAGGATTCGCCGGGCAGGTGAAGGCATTTTCGCCGGGTCGGTCTTCTTCGGGAGGGAGGGCTGCAATGCAGGAGATTCTGACGGCCGTTACGTATGTCGTTGCCTGGCTGGTCTGCGAAAAAGTCATCGGCATCGAGAGCGGCCTCATCAAACTGATCATCTCGTTGGGATTGGCCATTGCCGTTTACGTGGCCTGCTGGTACGAGGAGAAAAGGAGAAAAAAGGCAGGACTAGAGGAAGACGAATCGTGACGGTGTCCCGGACCGATAAAAAGAAGGCCGTCCGTCCGGCGAAGAACCGGACGGGCCTCTCCATCGAGAGCATCCTCGAAGGCTCTCCCATTCCCACCTTTGTCATCGACCGCAACCACAAGATCATCCTCTGGAACAAGGCCTGTGCGGAGCTGACGGGTCATCATGCCCGCAACATGATCGGCACGGACAACCATTACAAGCCTCTGTACCCGGAAAAGAGACCCCTGATCGCGGATCTCATCGTGGATCAGGATATCGAGGGGCTGGAGAGATATTACGGCAAGAAGCGGGTACAGAAATCGTCCGTCATCGAGGGGGCCTACGAAGCAACGGATTTGTTCGAAGACCTGGGTGGAAAGCCGCGCTATCTGTACTTTCTGGCGGCGCCGGTCTACGACGACAGCGGGGAAGTCATCGCGGCCATCGAGACGCTTCAGGACGTGACCCGGGAGCGGGAGCTGGCGCGCTACCTCCGGGAGAATGCCGAAACGCTTCGCCGGGAGCTCGACGAGAACATCCGTCTGCGCAAAACGATCGAGGGGATCATCGAGGGCTCGCCGATCCCGACCTTCGTCATCGACAAGGACCACCGGGTCATCCTCTGGAACCGGGCCTTCACCGAGATGAGCGGGTACCCGGGCGAGAAGATGATCGGCACGAAGAAGCAGTGGATGCCCTTCTACCCCGAGAAGCGCCCCGTCATCGCCGATCTGATCGTGGACGGCGACACCCAGGGCCTGGAGGCCTTCTACGGGAAGAAGAAGGTCCAGAAGTCTTCCGTCATCGAAGGGGCTTACGAGGCGGCGGACTTCTACGAGAACCTCGGCGGCCGGAGCCGTCACCTCTATTTCCTGGCCGCCCCGATCCGCAACGAGAAGGGAGAGATCATCGCGGCCGTGGAAACCCTCCAGGACGTGACACGCGAGCGCGAGATGGAGCTCAGCCTGAAGGAATACGCCGAGACGATGAAGAACGAGCTCGAAGAGAACATTTCTCTCCGACAGAACATGGAGGAGCTCTTCAACTTCCATCAGTCCGTGCTCGACGCCTCGCCGGATTTGATCCTGGTCCTGGATGCCGACGGGACCTTGCGTTACATGAGCCGCGACATCGACCTGGAACGGGGGCTCACGGCCGAAAAACTGAAGGGCAGGCATTTCTCGGAATTCGTTGCCCCGGAGCGAAAGGAATTCCTGGAGGAGCGCTGGGCTGAAATCCGCCGGGGCATCTTCAGACCCTTCGAGATCGAGGTGACCGACAAGGACGGGGTCAAACGCAACCTTCTCCTGTCGGCACGTCCCATCAAGGGGGCGGATCGTCTCCTGGTCCTGCAGCGCGACATCACCGAGTTCAAAGAGCTGGAGAACAAGTACTACGAGAGCCAGAAACTGGCCGCCGTGGGACAACTCTCGGCCGGCATCGCCCACGAGGTGCGAAACCCCCTGTCGTCCATCAAGATGAGCCTCCAGATCCTGGAAAAAAGGATGAACCCCGAGGGCAACGACCTGAAGCGCTTCCACATCGCCCGGAAGGAGGTGGAGCACCTGGAGAAGCTCGTCAGCGACATCCTCGTCTTCGCCAAGCCGACGGAGCCCGAGATGCATCTGGCGGACCTTAACATGTGCCTGGAGTACTCCCTTGCCATGGCGGAGCGGGAGGTGGAGGTAAAGAAGATCACGGTGCAGACGCGGTTCGACGATCGCGTCCCGCTCGTGCCCTTCGATTCGTCCATGCTCCAGCAGGCATTCCTGAACCTGTATCTGAATGCGATCGACGCCATGGAGGAAAGCGGCACCCTGACCATCCGGACGGGGCTTGCCGAGGGGCAGAAACAGGCGGTTGTCGAGATCATCGACAACGGGGCCGGGATTGATGAAGCCGCCCTGCCGCATGTCTTCAATCCCTTTTTCACCACGAAGAAATATGGCACGGGTCTTGGATTGTCCCAGGTCAAAAAGATCATCGATCAGCACCGGGGATCCATCGAGGTCCTTTCCCGAAAGGGCGAGGGGACGAGGGTGATCGTGACATTGCCGGGGAAGTGAGAACGACCCCAGGGTAGACGCGAGGAACAATTCGGCATGGCCAGGATACTCGTCATCGATGATGACCGCTCCATCTGCGAAACGCTCGATCTCTATCTCTCGGAGGAGGGGTACGAGTGCCACACCGCCCTGACGGGGACCGACGGCCTCAACAAATTCGTGCAAGTCCAGCCCGACCTGGTCATCCTGGACATCCGCCTGCCCGACATCGACGGGTTCACAGTACTCGAGGAACTCCGGGAAGACGACGAGGATGTGAAGGTCATCATGATCACGGCCTTCCACGACATGGACACGACGATCCGGGCCATGAAGGCCGGCGCCTACGACTACATCCACAAGCCGATCAACATCGATGAGCTCGAAGTCTCGCTGCAGAAAGCCCTCAAGACCCTGGAGACGGAGAAAAAGATCGGCGGCCTGCTCACGGAGCAATCGCGCGACTACAAGGTGGGCGACATCATCGGCTCCACGAAGGCCATGCGGGACATCTTCAAGACGATCGGTGTCGTTTCCCAGAGCCGGACCACAGTTCTCATTCAGGGGGAGAGCGGGACGGGGAAGGAACTCATCGCCAAGGTCCTCCACAACAACACGGCCAAGAACGAGCCCTACATCGCCGTCAACTGCTCCGCCATCGTCGAGACCTTGCTCGAATCGGAGCTCTTCGGCCACGAGAAGGGTTCCTTCACGGGCGCCATCGGCCGCAAGCTGGGAAAATTCGAGCTGGCGGGATTCGGCACCGTGTTTCTCGACGAGATCAGCGAGATGTCCATCAACCTTCAGGCTAAGCTTTTACGGGTCCTTCAGGAGATGGAGTTCGAGAGGGTCGGGGGAAAGGAACGGGTCAAGGTCCGCGCGCGGATCATCGCGGCCACGAACCGGGACCTCAAGGCTATCGTGAAAGAAGGAAAGTTTCGCGATGACCTCTACTACCGCCTGAACATCGTGACCATCACCATGCCCCCGCTGAGGGAGCGGCGCGAGGACATCCCCGTCCTGGTCGACTTCCTGGTCAAGAAGATCAACAAGGATCTTCACAAGAACATTGCCGGGGTCTCCAAGGACATGATGGAGGTCTTCATGCAATACGGCTGGCCCGGCAACATCCGGGAGCTGGAGAACCTTCTGGTGCGCGCCGCCGTCATCGCCCACGGTCAGATCCTGGGGAAGGTGGATTTTCCCGATCTTCTGGGAGGGGCCCAGTCGGAGGCTGCCGGGGGTGAGGCCGATTCGAAACCCGGCATGGATGCTACGGGGAGGCTGCTCACCCTCGACGAGGTCGAGGAGCGGCACATACGGCTCGTCATTTCGAAGATCGGCCGCAACAAGGGCGAGATCTGCGAGGCCCTGGGCATTTCCCGGCCCACGCTGGAGCGCAAGCTGGAGAAATACAGCATAACGTTCGAATAAAACAGGCCACAGGGCAAAAGAAGTGTCTGAGTGCCTGAGTGTCTAAGTGTCTGAGTGAAGACAAAAGAAAGATGGTCATCGCGAGGGCGAAGCCCGTGGCGATCTACGATTTCCCTCTTTTCTGATCTTAAAGCCGGGATCCTTTTTAATGAAAATAATTTCTGCCGAATTCATCAAGAGCGCCGTAAAGCCCGATCAGTACCCGAAGGCGGGCATGCCCGAGATTGCCTTCACCGGGCGCTCCAACGTGGGGAAATCCTCCCTGATCAACACGCTGCTCGGCCGGAAGAAACTCGCCCAGACCAGCGCGACCCCCGGGAAAACCAGGCTCATCAATTTCTTCACCATCAACGAAAAGCTCTCTTTCGTCGATCTGCCGGGCTATGGCTTTGCCAAAGTCTCCAGGGCCGAACAGGAAAAGTGGGGGCCCATGATCGAGACCTATCTGCGCGAGCGATTGACCCTCCGCCTGGTGGTTTCCATCCTCGATGTCCGCCACGACCCCACGCAGCAGGATCGCGACCTGATCGAATGGCTCCGTCACTATGGGCGCAACCATCTGATTGTCCTGACAAAGTCGGACAAGATCTCCCGCGGGGAGGCCATGAGACGGCGCAGGCAGATCGCGGCCTCCCTGGGCCTTGAGGGAGACGAAGCCCCGATCCTTTTTTCGGCCCAGACCGGCGAGGGAAAAGGGGAAACGTGGAAGGCAATCCAACAGGTTCTCCTTCGAAAGGAAGAGCAGGCCTGAAGTCGCAGACGGCCCACCGATCCGCCTGGGTATCGGAGTCATTTTGCCCCTTCCTCTTGTTGTATCCCTGAAACGAAATGACAACATTACGAGCACAGACGGGACATTCGGTGTTTCTCTGCATGCCGCCTGCGTTTCGTTGCGGCATGCTAGCAAACGAGTTCGCGGAAGATCGAAAGTTATTGAATGAATCAAAATGCTTATCAAAAAGAAAGGGCAGGGTTTTTTCGCCCGCTGCCGAAACTGCTGGAGCTCCGCACAGCCGGTGTGACGACGGGATGAACATTTTGGGTTTTTTCATCGAATTCACCTTGACAGCATAGGCGAATTTTGTTACGGAGCTTGCGGTTTAACGTGCGTCGCTCTGTGAAATAAAAGGATCAATTTCGACTCAAAGACCGAGGTGTTAACGTGTCAGATAATAAGAATAATGGAAAAGTTGGTGCAGTAATGGTGGTGGGTTCCGGCATCGCCGGTATCCAGGCCGCCTTGGACCTTGCGAATTCCGGGATCAAGGTCTACATGGTCGAGAACGGGATCAGCATCGGCGGGGTCATGGCCCAGCTCGACAAAACGTTCCCCACCAACGACTGTTCGGCCTGCATCCTCTCGCCCAAGCTCGTCGAGGTGGGAAGGCACCCCAACGTGGAGATCCTGACCCGCCGGACGGTGGAGTCCGTCGAAGGCCAGGCCGGGCGATTCACCGTCAAACTCACGAAGGCGCCCCGGTACGTCGATCTCGAGAAGTGCACGGGATGCGGCGACTGCGCGACAGTCTGCCCCATCACCGTCAAATCCGATTTCAACGAGAATCTCAACGACCGGAAGGCCACGTTCCGGCATTTTCCCCAGGCCATTCCCAGCGGGTTCGCCATCGACAAGCTCGGCACGTCGCCCTGCAAGGCGGCCTGCCCGACCCATATCAGCGTCCAGGGCTATGTGGCCCTCATCGCCGCCGGCAAGTACAAGGAAGCCCTCAAGCTCATCAAGCAGGAAAACCCGTTCCCGAGCGTCTGCGGCCGCGTCTGCAACCACCCCTGTGAAGAGGCCTGCATGCGTGCCAAGGTCGAGCAGCCCGTCGACATCATGCACCTCAAGCGCTTCGTGGCCGACCTCGACCTCAACGACTCCACCAAGTACGTCCCCGAGATCAAGGAAAAGAAGGGCAAGAAGATCGCCGTCGTCGGCGCCGGCCCCGCGGGCCTGTCCTGCGCCTACTACCTGGCGATCGAGGGCTACGACGTCACCGTCTACGAGAAGGCCCCCATCCCTGGAGGCTGGATGACCCTCGGCATCCCCGAATACCGCCTGCCTCGCAATGTCCTCAACGCCGAGATCAAGACCATGACCGACATGGGCGTGAAGATCCTCTGCAACCAGGAAGTGGGCAAGACGATCACCCTGGAGCAGCTCCGCAAGGACTACGACGCCCTGTTCCTCGGCGTGGGCGCACAGCTCTCGAGCAAGCTCGACATCCCCGGCGAAGACATGCAGGGCGTCATCCACGGCGTCGACTACCTGAAGCGCGTCAACCTGGGCGAGAAGGTTTTCCTGGGCGAGAAGGTCGCCGTCATCGGCGGCGGAAACGTGGCCATGGACGCCGTCCGGACGG
>CAZUBX010000105.1:0-9123 GCA_964619035.1 uncultured Syntrophaceae bacterium
ATCCCCTCGATTTTGCCCTTTGGAAGGCGAGCAAGGAGGGTGAGCCCTGGTGGGAGAGCCCCTGGGGCAAGGGGCGGCCGGGCTGGCACATCGAGTGCTCCGTCATGAGCGCCCGCTTTCTCGGCGAGACCTTCGACATCCACGGCGGCGGCGAGGACCTGGTCTTTCCCCACCATGAAAACGAGATCGCCCAGTCCGAGGGGGCCTCGGGGAAACCCTTCGCAAAGTACTGGCTGCACAACGGGTTCATCAAGGTGGACCACGAAAAGATGTCCAAGTCCCTGGGTAACTTCGTCACCATCCGGGACATCCTGAAAGTCTGCCATCCGGAGATCCTGCGGTTCTTCGTCCTGCAGAGCCACTACCGGAGCCCCCTGGATTTCTCCGATGAGGTTCTGAACGAGGCCCGGATCGCCATGAACCGCCTCTACGAAACCCTCAAGAGGATCCGGGACCTCTTCGCCTCCGGCCAGGCCCTGACGCCTGTCTCGGTGAAGGAAGAGGAACTGCCGGAGAAAGAAAAAGCGCTCCAGGAGCGAATCCGGACCCTGCCGGATCGCTTTCGGGAGGGCATGGATGACGACTTCAACACGGCCAGGGCGATGGGCTATATCTTTGATCTCGTTCGGCAGGTGAATGCCTATCTCACCGACGGGTTCAAGGCCAGCCCTCCGGCTCTCTTTGTCCTCAACGAGGCCGAGCGAACGCTCCGCGAGGTGGGCGGCGTGCTGGGGATCCTGATGGAGGACCCCGAAGTCTACTTCGAGAAGGACCGGCTGCGGGAAGCGGATAAACGGGGGATTGATCTCGGCGAGATCGAGGCCTCGATCGTAGAGCGGCTCCAGGCCCGGGCCGAGAAGAACTGGAAACGGGCCGATGAAATCCGCGACGGGCTTGCAGCGAAGGGGGTTGTTTTGAAAGATTCGAAAGCGGGAACGACGTGGACGATTGAGTCCAAAATGACTCAATAGGTTCGAGGTCCGAGGAACGAGGACCGAGGAAGAAGGGACAATAAAAGAGGCCGCCCGGCTTACCGGACGGCCTCTTTATTTTATCCCTTCCGAATTCGATTTGTTTGCTGCTCCAGGGTGAAGGGCGTTGTCTGCTGACCCCTTCTTTAGCTGAGCAGGTTCTTGAGAGCCTCGGCCACGGGGGCCGTGAAGAGGGCCACGAGGATTGCGTACATGGCGAAGCTGCCCACGGCCTCTCCGAGATAAATCTTCTGATACTTCTGCTTCAGGGAGACGATGATCATGCCGCCGACGATCATGCAGCCAAGGTGGAAGTAGGGGAAGTTTTCAACGCCTGCTGCGGCGTACTCGGCAAAGCAGAAGGTCCCCGTGATCAGAACAACGATACCCGCCAGAATCAGTGTCGAAAGTGTCCTCTTCATGATGTCTCCTCCCAATGTTTTTTATTATTTCAATTGTTTGATTGCTGATCTTTGCCTTTGAGTATTGAAAAGAGCGTGCCACCAGAGGCATATTCCCTGAAAAAAGTTATAATTAGCTGATATAATAGAATTAATTACGGTATTGATTTTTTCGCTTCGTTCTCCAATTCGGTGCGGCCGGCCGATTGGTTTAACGAAACGTTAAGCTTGGTTCCATGAAATGTGTAAATTGCAGGCTAATAGCTCATGGTAAATGGAAAAAGGCAAAGACATAAGGACGGTGGATGGGACAGATGGCAAGAGAAGAATGATATTTCTAATGCATTGAGCCACTTAGACACTTCTGATGACCGGAATCTTTCCGGTATGGGATTTGTGAAATGAACGAAACAACGAAAGGAACGAAAAGAACGAGTTTACAGGTCTTCGGGGGTGAAGGAGACAACCTCGTCGATCGAGGCGGCATCGGCAAAGAGCATCACCATCCGGTCCACCCCCAGGGCAATCCCGGCCGACTCGGGCATGCGGGAGATTGCCTCCAGGAATTTTTCCGGCATGGGCCAGGGCGAGCGGCCTCTCTTCGAGCGGAACGCGTTTTCCTTTTCAAAGCGCCTGCGCTGTTCCTCGGCGTCGGTGAGCTCCGAGAACCCGTTGGCCAGCTCCAGCCCCCCGATATAGATTTCAAAGCGCTCCGCGAAGGCGGGATTGTCTTTGCTGATCCGGGCAAGCGATGCGAAGGCAAGCGGGTAGTCGTACAGGAGGGTGGGCTTGCTGTCCCCGAGGCGGGGCTCGATCTCCAGGGCCAGGACCTCTTCGAAGCGGTCCTGTTCCAGGGCGCTTTCCAGGGGAACGGATCCGTATCGATCGAATGCCTCCTTCACCGAAAGCCTCTCCCAGGGCTTCGACAGGTCGATCTCCCGGTTTCGGTACGTGAGCCGGTTTCCGAGCCCCATCGCTTCCGACAGGTAGAGGAAAAAGTCTTCGCACTCCTCCATGAGCCGTAAATAGTCGCAGCCGGCGCGGTACCATTCCAGCAGGGTGAACTCCGGCAGGTGCAGAGCTCCGCGCTCGTGCCCGCGGTAACACTTGGTGATCTGGAAGATCCGCCCGTAGCCTGCCGCGAGCATCCGCTTCATGCACAGCTCCGGCGAGGGATGGAGCCACCACGGCTCCGCGGCAAGGGCGTCAATGTGGGATTCGGGCAAAGGGGCGGGGATGCGGTTGGGGGTTTCGACCTCGAGGTAATCGCGAGACAGGAAAAAGGCGCGCGTCGCATGGAGGACACAGGCTCGCGTTTCGAGGGCCTCGCGTTTGGCCTCGAGCTTCCACTGAGCGCTCATGGGTTTGGGTTCCCGGCTATCCCTTGACTCGGGTCAGGTAATCGCCCGTTCGTGTGTCGATGCGGATTTTCTCGCCCTGCTCGACAAAGGGGGGCACGCTGACCTTGTAGCCCGTCTCGACGATCACCGGCTTGTAATTGCCGGACACGGTATCACCCTTGATCCAGGGCGGGGCATCCGTGACGAGCACATCGACGAAGTTGGGCAGGGTGATGTCGATCGGCCGGTCGCGGAACATGAGGACCTTGCACTCCATGTTTTCGATGAGGAAGTTCTTTGCCTCTCCGACCTGCCCCTCCGTCAGGGCGATCTGCTCGTAGTTCTCATTGTCCATGAAGTGGTAGGAGTCGCCTTCCTTGTAGAGGTACTGCATGTTCTTTTCCTCCGTGTCGGCGGGCTTGAAGCTGTCCACCTCGCGGAAGGTACGGTCGATCTGACTGCCGGTGAGCATGTTGCGAAGCTTGCAGCGGTAAAGGGACTGGCCTTTTCCCGGTTTGACGAATTGGAAATCGACGACGATGTAGGGGTCGTCATCGAGCATGAGTCTCAGATTTTTTCTCAGGTCGCTTGCGCTGTACATCTCGGTTCTCCCCTCAGGGGCGTTGGGTTGGTTGAAAGGGCATCTCTTTAATATATTTCCCTTTTATTGTCAAAGGATTTCGCCGCCCGGCGGAGGAAATGGGGTATTGGGAACTGGGTATTGAAATTGACGAATCGTGCATCGGAATCCCACTTTTTGATTTCCTGCTCTTCACTCAGACACTCAAGCACTCAGTCACTCAGGCACTTTTTAATTGTCACTACACCCTGGTCCCTCGTCCCTATAAAAAACTGACGGGTTGCAGGGGCACCTTTCCTTTGGTTCCCGGCATGTCGGCGACATAGCGGGGAAGGCACAGGCCCGAAGTGGTCTTCCAGAGCTTCTCCATCATCCTCATACCGTCCCAGATGTCCACCCGGAAGTGCTCCGCGCCCTTCACGGGCTCGCACTGGAAAAGGTAGTAAGGCTTCACGCTGATCCGCTCGAGCCCGTAGAGAAGCTGGCGCATGATCCGGAAATCGTCGTTGATTCCTTTGAGAAGCACCGACTGGTTCAGGACGGGAATGCCCGCCTCGAGAAGCCTGCCGCAGGCGGCTGCGGCTTCGGGCGTTATTTCACGGGGATGGTTGAACTGGGTGAGAAACCACAGGGGCCGGTAACGGCGAAGGATGCCGCAGAGCCGCTCCGTGATGCGCATGGGCAGCACGACGGGCACCCGGCTTCCGATTCGCAGGACCTCCACGTGCTCGATGGCTTGCAACCGCGCGAGGATGCGTTCCAGCCGTCCGTCGGAGAGCGTCAGAGGGTCACCGCCCGAGAGGATCACCTCGCGGATGGCGGGCCGCTTCTCGATATAGCCGGCCATGGCCGTCAGTTCATGGGGTGTGAGAACCTTTTCCCGCTCGTGCCAGAGGCGCTTGCGGTTGCAGTGACGGCAATAGACGGCGCAGCGGTTCGTCACGATGACGAGGCAGCGGTCGCGGAAACGGTGAATGAGGCCCGGCACGGGGCTGTGGGCCCGCTCTTCCAGCGGGTCCTCGACACCGCCTTCGGAGGTGATTTCCCGGGTATCGGGGACGCACTGTCGCCGGATGGGGTCGAGCGGATCGCCTGCATCCATGAGCGATAAATAGTAAGGGGTTGCCGCTGTGCGATAGGTCTTTATCACCTCGCCGAGCGCGCGGCGCTCCTTTCGGCTAAGGTCGAGCGGATCCGTGATCTCGTCGGCCGTTCGCCGTCGGTTCCTGAATTGCCAGTGCCAATCATTCCACGGCTTCGGCTCGGGCTGTCTGCGGCTTTTCGGAAGGCGTTTTTTTGTTGGCAACGTGTGTTTTCCTGCAGGCATTTCTTCATAGCGTTTCTAGCACAACCGGTTGAAACTGCAAGCCACAAAGTTCCTTCCTTGCGGTACGCAAACCAACGAAAGTCCTTGACAGAGATGCTGTTTCCTCCATACTTCTGATCGATGTTCCATCCATCTGAATTTTCAGGCGAGCCATGAACGACGTGCGGTCAGACAAACCCCACGGAGCGGGCAAAAGCAGCTTCGAACTGATTGAAGCGGGGAAGCTCTTCCAAGTCCTGGCCCTGAAGCCCTGGTTCACGGTGCTGGACATGGGATGCGGCCCGGGGATGTACTCGATTGCCATGGCGAAGATCATCGGTGACGGGGGACGCGTCCATGCCGTTGATCTGTGGGCCGAAGGGGTGGAGCGGCTCAAGGATAGGATCGAGCGCCGCGGGGTGAAGAATATCAGTCCGATCGTTGCCGATGTGAGCAGGACCCTTCCCCTGCCGGGCGAGGGTTTGGATCTCGTGCTCATGGCCACGGTGCTCCACGACCTCAAGGAGGCGGGTGTCCAGGATGGTGCGCTGGCCGAGGCCAGGAGGCTCCTGAAGCGCCACGGGACTTTTGCCGTTGTGGAGTTCAAGAAGGTGCCCGGCCCGCCCGGTCCCCCGGTTTCCATCCGGCTCTCGCCGGATGACGTGACCGCCATGGTGGAGCCCTTCGGGTTTGCGAGAACGAGTCTGCACGAGATCGGGCCCTACAACTACCTGATCACCTTTGTGCCGAGGGTGGTATGCAACGCGTAGAAGCGAGTGAGGGAAGTGGAAGAAGTGATCAGCGAGGCAGGTAAGAGGAACAGATGATAAAAGCCATTCCGGTTGCACAGCTCATGCCGGGAGACGTCCTTCTATACAGGAGCAAAGGCTTGATCAGCGACGCCATACGGTTCATCGACCGCTCGGAGGTGAGCCACGCGGGCCTCTTTCTCGGCCGGTACGGCGAGCAGGGACGCACCGTCGGTGAAGCGATCCGGGAAGGGGTCGTCCGTCGGGAGCTGCCGAAGAGCACCGAACACGTCGAGTGGGTCGAGTCCCGGCGGCTGAAGGAGGCGCCCTCAAGCCTCGATCCCGTTCTGGAACGGGCGGCGTACTATCTGAAGCGCGGCGAGCGTTACGCCTTCGAGCAGATCCTGCTCCTTGCGTTTTTGTGTATCACCCGGAACCTTGCCGGATCGTCCGTTCTCGGAAGGCTCATCCGGGAAACACTCGATGCCGCTGCGGCCTTTCTCCTGCAGCTCTTCAACACGGGACGGGAGCCCATGATCTGCTCCGAGTTCGTCTACCGGTGCTACCGTGAGGCCCTCCCGGGAGCCGTCAATCTTCTGGCGCGGTCACCCGGAGCGCTTCGATTCGGCGAGCGGGAAGTCCCGATCGGGAAAAGCGGGGGGATCCATCGCGGCAGCGCCCTTGCGCTGCTTCTCGAAAAGCATGGCAGTCAGCTTTCAGCGGGGAGTGTCAATCTGGCGGGGCCGTTGCAGGTTGCAAGACCGCTCGATGTCTCCGCAGTGGGAGAAGCGATCGAGGCCTATTTCGAGGATCTGCAGAAACAGGCGCCGAAGCCAGCCCGGATCGACCTCACGTCGCCGGATCTGCTGCCGTCCTTCGAGCGGTTTGCGGCCAGTCTGCACCGGACGCGGCGGCGGCAGGAAAAAAACGAGCTGCCACGGGCCGCGGTGCTGGGAGATCTCTTCGAAGTGGCGGCCGATTTCGTGACGCCGGGAGATCTGCAGAGAAGCAAGAGCCTCGCGTTCTGCGGCAAACTGAAGACAAAGGAGTGAAGCGATGAAACTGCGCACTCACAGCAACTGCAGGCTTGTGAAGAGCGAGGATCTCAATCACCACGGGACTCTCTTCGCGGGCAAGACGGCCATGTGGTTCGTGGAGTCGGGGTTCATCGCCGTGGCGAGCCTCACGCATCCGGAAAACATCGTCTGCCTGAATATCCACGGCATGCTGTTCAAAAAGCCCATCGGCAACGGCCTCGTCGTACGGTTCGAAAGCAGGGTCGTTTTTGCCGGGAAGACACGCCTTGTCTCCTACGTGAGGGTGCTGGCGAACAGCAACGAGGATTTTCTCCTCGACGGCTTCATCAGTTTCATTCACGTGGATCTGAAGGGGAAGCCTGTTCCTCACGGCATCGTCATCGAGGCGACGGACCCGGAGGATAGGGCGCTGCAGGAGCTGGCAAAGAAATTGTAGGGGTGAGGGATGGACACGAAGCTTCTCGACCGCATGGGCCCCGCGGAGCTGCGCGCCTACGTGGAGTTTCTGCTCTGGCACTACCGGGTGATCGACGGGTTCTGGTTTCTCTTCGTTCAGGAGCGCTTCGATCAGCCCACGGCAGAGGGAATCAACGAGCGGGTCTGGCACAAGGCCGCCGAGCTCGCCGCCCGGGATTTTGTGAAGCGCTTCGGGATCGGGAAGGGGCTTTCGGGCTTCGTGCAGGCCCTGCGCTATTTCCCCTGGACGATCATCATCGGCTACGAGATCGAGGAAAAGGACGACGAGGTCGTCATCACGGTGCCCCGCTGTGCGCCGCAGGTCGCGAGGCTCGCGAAGGGATTGCCGGAATTCTCCTGCAAAGAGATGCACCGGGGGGAATTCGCCAACTTCGCCCGCGTCATCGACGGGCGCATCCAGGTGGAGTGCCTCTACGCACCGCCGGATGCGCACCCGGCGGAGAATTTCTGCAAGTGGCGCTTCACGATGAAGACGGGGTGAGCGTTCCGGCGAGAGCCGGGGCTTATGATTCGGTGCGCGGTTTTCGTACGAAAAGGATCAGGGGGGTGACGGATGCCTGAGAAGCAAGCGCATGAGATTTCCCATCACATCCTGGCGGCGTCGACAACTCTGCTGGGCATCAGCTTCGCCATTGTGAGTCTCATCGGGGCCATGGGCCATGCCGATAAAACGCTTGCCGATGAGTTCGCCCTGTTGTCGCTGATTCTGTTTCTTGGATCCTGCATCTTCTCCTATACCTCGATGCGGGTCCAAAAACGGGCGGTCGTCTTCGGGAAGATTTCGGACACGCTGTTCATCGTGGGCTTGATATCGCTGTTTCTGCTGTCCGTTCTTCTCTCGTTCAACGTGATCCGGTAAAAAGAAAGGTCATCGGCGGGAAAGGAGTGTTTGAAACCCTTATGGCTACCCTCAATGTCATGTGGCCGCGCCTCATCGTCATCGTCTTGCTGGGATTTCTCCTTAATGCCTGCGCTGCGCCTCCGAAGATGAGATTCTTTCGGGCCGAGCCGGCTCGACCGGAAAAAGCCATCGATCCGCACGCCTTCGCCGCCGCGAAAGGCGATCAGGTCATTGGCCGGTTGGCCGTGGTCCGCGTTCAGGACGGCGACACCCTGCCGGACATCGCAAGACACTTCGGCCTCGGCTATGACGAAATCAGCGCGGCCAACCCGGGCGTGGACGTCTGGGCGCCCCAGGCCGGAAGCCGCGTGCTTCTGCCTCTGAGGTTCATCCTTCCCGAGTCACCCGGGAAAGGAATCGTGATCAACCTGGCAGCCATGCGGCTCTTTCACTACGGGGGGAAGAACGGATCGGTCATCACCTACCCGGTCGGCATCGGGGAGGAAGGCCGCGCGACGCCCATGGGGGAGATGTCTGTGGAGCGCAAGGCCGTCCGGCCGACCTGGCATGTGCCTGCCTCGATCCGCAGGGATCATCAGAAGAGGGGTGACCCGCTGCCTGCCGAAGTCCCGCCGGGCCCCGACAACCCGCTCGGCGAGTACGCACTTTATCTGAGCCGGGCGACGTATGTGATCCATGGGACCAACAAACCCTACAGCATCGGTCTGCGCGCTACGAACGGATGCATCCGTCTCTATCCGGAAGACATGGAGAAGCTCTATCCGGTTTCGGCCGTCAGGACGCCGGTGCACATCGTCAATCAGCCCTACCTGATCGGCCGCGACAGCGAAATGCTCTACCTGGAAGCTCACACCCCTCAGGAAGAGTTGAATGCCGGGGACCTGAAGAAGAGGCTCTACGCGCGACTCAGGCAAATCGAAAAGAAAGAAGCGCTCCGGCTGGACTGGAAGCAGATTGAGGAAACCGTAAAGCAGGCCAGAGGAATCCCGGTTCCGGTGCTGGAAGGCGGAGAAGGGGTCGAAGGAATGATCGCCGGAGCCGCCGAGGTGCAGCGTCCCGCTGCCTGGAGAGGTCAGCCTCAGGTTCCCGAGATGAAAAGCGGGGCCTGGTACGTTCGCGCGGATGAAATGATTGGGGAACTCAACGCCAGGAGGCTGGCTGCCGTGCTCAACCATCAGGGACCGCCCATCCCGTCCAGGGTGGTGCAGAAGGGCAATCGCTACCAGGTCGTGACCGGCCCCTACACGAATAAAAAAGCTGCTGCGGCCGCCGCCAGGCGCCTGAAAGTCGACCTGGAAATCGAAGGGGTCGTCATCGCACCTTCCGGCGCCAGGGACTTGGCGCTACAGGTAACAGGTAACAGGTAACAGGTAACAGGTAACAGGTAACAGGTAACAGGT
>CAZUBX010000106.1:0-9112 GCA_964619035.1 uncultured Syntrophaceae bacterium
GAGCAGCCGCATGCAGTCCAGGGCGACCCCCCCGCTCTGGGCCACGATCGAGATGTTTCCCTTTCTCACCTCCCGGTCTTCCAGGGGGACAAAGGGCAGGACGAGACCGTTTACCAGGTTGACGATGCTGATGCAGTTGGGCCCCACGACCCGCATGTCCCATCGCCTTACGATATCCAGGACCTCCCTCTCGAGGTCACGGCCCTGATCGGCATACTCGCTGAAGCCGCCCGATTCAATGATGGCCCGGCGGATTCCCTTGCGCCCGCAGGCATCGAGGGCCTGAGGCACATGACGGGCAGGCAGGAGGAACACGGCCAGGTCGGGCACCCCCGGCACCTCGTCGATTCCCGGGAAGATCGGGACCCCGTTGACATCGCTGCCGTCTTTGCCCACCGCAAAGATTTCCCCCTTGAACCCGAAGTGCTGCAGGTTCAGTACAATGTTCCTCCCCAGGTTGGTGGGCGCCGCAGAGACCCCGAAAACGACGACACTTGCCGGAAAAAAGACCTTCTCCATTCCTCTCCTCCTTTACGAAAGCAGTGTCTAAGTGTCGAAGTGTTTAAGTGTCTAAGTGAAAAAGGAACGAAAATCGATTTTGATTCACTCAGACACTCAGACACTCAAGCACTCAGACACTATTTTTTATTCCCCTATTATTTTCACCAGCACGCGCTTTCTTCGCCTGCCGTCGAACTCACCGTAGAAGATCTGCTCCCAGGGACCGAAATCGAGCCTCCCGTCTGTGACGGCCACGACGACCTCCCTTCCCATGATCTGCCGCTTCAGATGCGCATCGCCGTTGTCCTCGCCCGTGCGGTTGTGCATGTAGCGGGAGACCGGTTCATGGGGGGCCAGTTTTTCCAGCCACTCTTCGTAGTCCTTGTGAAGGCCCGCCTCGTCGTCATTGATGAAGACTGAGGCCGTAATGTGCATGGCGTTGACGAGGACGATCCCCTCCCGAATGCCGCTCTCCCCGAGGCACACCTCGACCTGGGCCGTGATGTTCACGAAGGCCATCCGGGCCGGGACATTGAGCCACAATTCCTTCCGGTAGGATTTCAAGGCACCCCTCCCTTAGAATACTCAAACTGTTTTTTTTACTACCAACGGCCGGTATTGAAAAGGTTTTTTTGTGACCTTTTCCGTGCAACTGCTGCGACATCCATGTCGCGGCCGGGAACCCCCCGAAACTGGGGGGTCCTGCAGGGCAGAGTCTCGCAGTGAAACCATCGCAACATGCCCGGCATGACATTTTTGTCACCCCCCGGCCCGACCCGATCCACAGGGGGGGTATCCGCAAGGGCCCGCTGAATGGTGACTGCGAGTCATCCCCCGGACTTCCACCCGCTTGGCAAGACATTTGCTTAATACAGTTTTGATTGAATCGGACCCGCGGATTTCGTCGGACTGGCGAACCGCCTGCTGGAGAGCGGATGTCATGAAGGTATTGCGTTTCAACGAAGCGGGCCTGGACTGCAATTTCGAGGTCCACGGGAAGACGGTCGAAGAGGTACTCAAGAAGGCAGCCGATCATGCCCGGAAAGGTCATAATCTGGAAGTGACGAAAGATTCGCTGGACGCCTGGCGATCCCTCATCCAGGAAGACTGAGCGCGCGGCCTTCATCGCGAGTCTTTCGTTTTTGCATTCCTGCCGCTGATCCTCTATAATCCCCCGCCTGTATGAAACGGATTCTGCACCTGGACATGGATGCTTTCTTCGCGGCCGTCGAGGAGAGACGAAAACCCGAACTGCGGGGCAAGCCCGTCGTCATCGGCGGCGGGGGGGACCCTTCAAGCCGCGGGGTCGTTTCCACCGCCTCCTACGAGGCGAGAAAATACGGGATCCACTCGGCCATGCCGCTCCGGATGGCTCTCCGCCTCTGTCCCCAGGCCATCTTCCTGCCTGTCGATTATGACGAGTATGTGCGCTGCTCGGTGCTCTTCAAGGCGGTGCTCCGCCGGTTCAGCCACGCCATGGAGGATGTCGGGATCGACGAGGCCTACCTGGACCTCTCGGAGAGCGAACGCCCCGCAGAGGAGATCGCTCGGGAGATCAAAAAGCAGATCCTTGACGAGACGGGCCTCACCTGCTCAATCGGGATCGCCCCCAACAAGCTGCTGGCCAAGATCGGCTCGGACATGCAGAAGCCCGACGGGCTGACGATCCTGGGAGAGGAAGATGTGTCCGTCCGGATCTGGCCCATGTCCGCAAGGAAGCTCCTGGGCGTGGGACCCAAGACGGAGACACGCCTGAAGGAGGTGGGAATCGACACGATCGGGCAGCTTGCCGCCCTTCCGCTGGAGCGGCTGACGGGGGAATTCGGCCAATCCTACGGCCGCTATCTCTACGACGCATCGAGGGGGATTGACGACAGCCCCATCGTGACTCACTGGGAACCCCGCTCGATGAGCCGTGAGATGACGTTTGAGACGGACGTGCACAACTGGCAGGTGATTGCGAAAACGATGGCCGAACTCACAAAGGACGTCGTCAAATCCATGCGCGAGGATGGCTACCGGGGACGCACGGTGACCCTGAAGATCCGCTTCAGCGATTTCGAGACGCACACGCGCTCCATCAGCCTCCGGGAACCCGTCGATTCCGAAGAGACAATCCGCCGCACGGTCTTCGAGTGTTTGAAAAAAGTCGAGCTGAAAAAAAGGGTGAGACTGATTGGGGTGCGTGTCAGCAATCTTGAGAAAACAGCGGAACCCTGACAGAGAAAAGCCGACAGTCGACAGCCTACAGCCTACAGTAAAGATTCGTTGTTGGCTGTTGGCTGTCGGCTGCTGGCTGTCAGGCATATTGCCTGACGTACCCCTGGATGTACTTCCGGACCTGTTCCTTCGTCTGGAAGATCCCGAAGTGGCCTTCGCAGAGGATGTCGGCCTCGAGGGCCAGGAGTTTCTCCATGGATTTGCGCCAGCGGCTCACATCGGACTTGAAGCTCGGCAGAAAAGGACCGTGGATGTCCTGGCCGAAAAGGACTCTCTTCCCGCCCCGATCCAGGTAGATGGACATGGATCCGGGAGTGTGCCCGGGCGTGTGGAGCAGGTGCAGCTCGTCGGCCCCAAACTGCAGGATCTCGTGGTCTCCCTTGAAGGTGATATCGACAGGGGTGGGCGGGAAATCCGTTTCATACCAGTTGGCCGCCGTCATGATGGGGTCGCCTTCCTCGATGGCACGGGCGTCCAGCTCATGGGCGGCTAGTTTGCAGCCGAAATTTTCCCGGAAGTAAGGCGCAGCGCCGATGTGATCGATGTGGCAATGCGTGAGGATGACCGTGGAGATCTTCTTCGGGTCGAGGCCCGCGCCCTCGATGTTGCGCACCAGCGTCCGCGCGCTGCGTCCGGCACCGGTATCGATCATGATGAGCTCGCCGCTGAAATCGATGACGAAGGCCGTGGCATCCTCCGACATGGAAATGTTCGGCCCGCCCACCAGCCAGACGCCGTCGATGATCAGCTCTGCCTTACCCATCTTTTCCTTCTCGGTTCTTCAATTTAACGTTCAGAATGGTACAAGGTATCAGGTATCGGGTATCAGGTCAGAGGTAGCAGGGAAGAACCTGTCACCTGTCACCTGTCACCTGTCACCTGCAGCCTATTCCGTGCGCAGGGAGCCGATCAGCTCGTTGACATCCCTGATGCCGTGGCGTGCGAGGTACGCCTCGATCCCCTCGACGATTTCCATTGTGGCCCTCGGATTCACGAAATTAGCCGTTCCTACTTGCACGGCCTTTGCTCCGGCGATGAGGAATTCCAGGGCATCGTCGGCCTCCATGATCCCGCCGATTCCGATCACGGGGATGGAGACGGCTTTCACGGTGTTCCAGACCATGCGGATCGCCACCGGTTTGACGACAGGACCCGACAGGCCGCCGGTCACGTTTTTCAGGTGCGGGATGCGCCTTTCGATGTCGATGGACATGCCCAGCAGCGTATTGATGAGCGACAGCGCATCGGCGCCGGCCGCTTCGCAGGAGCGTGCAATCTCGGTAATGTCGGACACATTGGGAGAAAGCTTGACGATGACGGGAAGATCTGTGGCCGATTTCACGACTTTCGTCACTTCATGGGACGCATCGGGGTCACAGCCGAAAACATGCCCCCCCTTCCGCACGTTGGGGCAGGAGATGTTGACCTCGAGGGCGTGAATGCCGGGAACGCCGCTGAGTGCAGCCGCCACCTTCCCGTATTCCTCCAGCGTCTCACCGAAGATATTGACGATGACCTTCGTGTCGAACTGCCGCAGCCAGGGAAGCTTGTCGCCGATGAAGGCCTTCACGCCGACGTTCTGAAGTCCAATGGCGTTCAGCATCCCGCCGGGCGTCTCCATGATCCGCGGCGGCGGGTTTCCCCTGCGCGGCTCGAGCGAGATCCCATTCACCACCACGGCCCCCAGCCGGTTGAGGTCGATGTAAGGCGAATACTCCTCACCGTACCCGAAGGTTCCCGACGCAGTCATGACGGGGTTCTTCAGGACCAGGCTGCCTATCTTGATTTCGGTCAGAGGTTTCAACGAGGCCATTCCTGTTTTTTCGTCTTACATCTTCATGATAAGCATTCTGAGGCTACAGGATACAGGCTGCAGGCTACAGGCAAAAGATTCGGGAGGACTTTCTGTGGCCTGCGGCCTGTTGCCTGCAGCCTTCTTCCTCCGGCGTTAACGCCACACAATGCTGCGCAGATCGAATACCGGTCCGTCCGCGCAGACCTGGCGGTATTCCACGCCCGATGCCGTGCGGACCTCGATGGTGCACCCCAGGCAGGCCCCCATGCCGCAGGCCATTCGCTCCTCCATGAGCACCTGGCACGCAACGGGATGATCCGCGATCATTTCGCTCACCCTCTTGAGCATCGGGTTGGGACCGCAGATGAAGACTTCCGTTTTCGAAGCGTCAAATGAGGCCAGGTCCTTCCGGAAAAGATCCGTCACCGGGCCCCTGGTTCCGGCGCTGCCGTCGTCGGTGCTGACCCGAACCTCTGCGCCATAGTTTTTCATCCGGTCGATCCCGAGGAGGCTCGCCGAATCCCGTGCCCCGATGTAGAGGATCATTTTCAAACCTTCCGGCGGGGCATTGACTCTCAGGCTCTCTGCCAGAAAGACCAGCGGGGCGATCCCGATGCCCCCGGCCATGAGAACGGCCGTCTTCATTCCGGGCCTGAGTTCGAAGCGATTGCCGAGCGGACCCAGGATTTCGATACGATCCCCCTCGCAGAGTGTCGAAATGACCTTCGTGCCCTTCCCGGCAGCGCGATAGAGGATCTCGATCCGCGCGCCGTTCCCGTTTTGCGCCAGACTGTAGATCCCGAGCGGCCGCCCCAGGAAGGGAAAGCCGCGGCCGGCTGGGCGCAGCATGACGAACTGCCCCGGCCGTGCATCCCTGAAGGCCCTGCTGACGGCAAGCGTCATGAGGTAATGCTCCGGGGCCACCTCGGCATTCGAGAGGATCGTTGCGGTCATGTCTTCTTTGGTGAACATGTCTTTTCGTTTATTTCGTTTGTTCGTTTGTTTCGTTATTTTCGTCATTGCGAGGAACGAAGTGACGAAGCAATCTCGTCTTTTGAAGGGATTGCCGCGTCGGCCCGGAGGGCCTCCTCGCAATGACAAGCAGGCATAACCGTAATCCGCTCTTCCGCAACTTCCTTCACTCTGTCACTTCTTCCACTTCTGTCACTATCTTGAAACGGCCCTGCCGTTTAAAGCTCGAGCCACATGATCATGGCGTCTTCGTTGTTGTCGGAATAGTATTTCGGCCGAATGCCCCTGGTCTCGAAACCGAGTTTCCGATAAAAACCCTTAGCGGCTTCATTCGACACTCGAACCTCGAGGGTACAATAGAGCATCCGGTCCCGGCGCGCCTGGCAGAGGGCCTCTTCGAGAAGTCGGGTGGCAACCCCTTGCTTTCGGAGATCCTTTCGCACCGCGATGTTGGTGACATGAACCTCGTCGGCGACGAACCAGCAAAGGATGTAGCCGGCGAGCCGCTTTGTTCCGGCTTCCGGTTTTTTCGCTGCAAGGCATCGGGCAAGCGGAAAGACGAGATCCTGTCTGAACATGCCCGGGGACCAGGGGACACTGAAGGATACCCGCTCGATCTGCATGACCTCGTCGAGATCGTCCTCCGTCATCGGTCCGACCTCGAGATCCTCAATCTGCTTGACGTTGACTGACATCTTGTGAAAATTTAACAAGCCGCTTTACGATGCGTAGGTTATGAATGCGGGACCTCAGGCAGATTGAGAATCATTTTCTCACCTTCTTACCTTCTCAACCTCTCAACTTCTTCTTGGCCAAGGCGGTCAAAATTTAAAGGAATTCAGAGACAATGGCAAGCAGTAAAAAGACACCGCAAAAGACGGGAATGTATCCCCTGAGCTTGATCGTGTTGAGAGCCACCCCGATGCCGATGAGCGGAAGAATGGAAGAGGCAAAGGCGAGGGTCTTGAGGAATGACTCGGGGAGGACCGGGTAGATGCCCCTGAGCAGCCAGATGCCGCAGGTCAGCGCGGCGACGAGGAAAACAAGGGATCCCGCCAGATAGCGCCCCAGCGCGGCAAGATGTCGGCGGGTGAGCGCGGCGGCATCCCCGTTCTTTGCATCCTCCACGGCTAGCAGGACCAGGCCGTCGTTCCATTTTCGGAGCAGGATCTCCATCTGCTGCCCCAGATACCCGGCAGGGGCAAAGACGAGGATGGCAAGGGCGATCAGTTCGCGGGGAGGATGCCCCGAAACGGGGGCGGCAAGAATGGCGCCGGCCGTGGTCAGGATGGCGACGAATGTATCGTTGGGCGGTACATAGGGCCCGACAGGAATTCGATCGATCCAGAGCAACTCCAGAAACGCTCCGGCTGTCAGGCCGGTGTATGGGTCCCCGAGGGCGAGACCGATCAGCGGACCGGCGACGATGGGTCGGGATATCATGAACTGGACGAACACCCTGTCCAGGCAGATCAATACACCCAGTACTGCCGCGATGGCTGTCTCGATTACCATGACCGCCCCCGTGGGCAACGCCGATCGTCTGACAGGATGGCTGAGACCACCATCCGCTCTTAGCCTCGCCCGCCGCCGAGAAGATCCCGGAAGTCCACTACCCTGTCGCTCGGAACGGATCTCAGCTCCACCCTTACACCGGAATCGAGAAGAAACCGAATGTGGTCCATGTCTTCATCGGCGAGGCAAACCGATGTGGAACACTGCAATTTGTAATTCTCGCTGTAGAGGTTGCCGATGTTGAGCGTTTTGAAGCGAAAACCGGCGGCCCACGCCCGAGCGACGTCGCTGACGCCGCTGAAGAGGACGATGGTCCTCACGCTTTCGTTCTGACGGGTGATATCGCTGCTGCCGAACTCATCGACGCCGTAGATCAGGACCTCCGCCTCGCGGGGCACGGCCATCCGGATGACGGTCTCACGAAAGAAACTGCCTGCCACCTCATCGTTGACGACGACGATCCGGGTCGCCTTCAGGAAGGGCAGCCACGTTTCGATGATCTGCCCGTGGACCAGCCTGCTGTCGACTCTGATGAGGGAAAAATCCATCGGGTTTCCGTAACGCGTGCGAAAGATAAAAAAAAGCCGGAATCCTGTCAGCAGGTTCCCGGCTTGGTTTTAATTCTCACCAACCTTCTTCTTGAGTACCTCACTGGCGAGATAGATGTTCTTCTTGCCATAGTCCCGGATCTGCGCTGCGAAGTTTGCCAGATCGGTCTCCTTCTCCCTCTCATCCGGGATCTTGAGGAGCATGGGGAGATTGACCCCTGTGACGACCTCAACCTTGCCCTCCTTCAGGAAGGCCAGGGAGACATTCGAAGGCGTTCCACCGAAGAGGTCCGTGAGGACCAGGACGCCCATTCCCGTATCCAACTTCCGGATCGCCGCGGTGATCTCTTTTCTCAGTTCTTCGAGGCCTTTGGTTTCTCCCACCGAAATGTGAAGCGCGCCGTTGAGACTGCCTTTGATCTGTTCCGCCGCCCTGATCAGTTCGCTTCCCAGATTGCCGTGTGTGATGACCAGAACCCCAATCATAACGCCCTCTCCAGAATGATGGGTAACGCTAATGCATTCACTATTAATTGTCAAGGCGAATCGGCCCAAAACGGGCCCGGCAAAGAAGCCTACTGCTTACAGCCGACAGCCTGCAGCCGACAGTCCACAGCCAAAAGCGAAAAGCGAAAAGCCAACAAAGAATCTTCACTGTAGGCTGTAGGCTTCTCTGTCTGTTGGGATGCTCAAACCTGCGGAAAACGTCAAAAAGGCGTACAAAATGACTGTAAACAGCAATTCCGGCAGAGCCCGGTGCCGTTATGGTTTCGCACCAAATTAATATAACCAGCTGTTAATATAGGATATTTCGCCGTGACTCCAAAGCGGGCAATCCGGCAAAACCTCTATTCAAACCTGCACTTACCTCATAGGCCAACACCTTTATCAACAGATACTTCACAAGGCCTGTGCACTGCCTTTCTTTATCACAATATACAAACATTACAGTGTGTTACAAAAACATAGGCACGTCAAAAATCCGACGTAATCTCTTTACTGGAAATGCAACATGTGCAACCAGAGCACTCCCCATCCCCGCTATGAGTGGCTCTGCGTTTTTATGCAGCCGGAATGAGCCCGACAGGATGCGCATTGCGCCTTTCGTGAGTGTCCCCCATGAAAAAAGTGAAGTAAAAAGGTCCTTTAGCGTTGACAAAATCGAAATGCTCATTACTATAGGTGCAACCTTCCAGAGGAGACGGTCGCACGCATGTACAAATGCAAGAAAAAGGCGATTTTGATTACCGAGCCCTGCCCGGATACGGTCTGCGAGTGGTGGCTCAAGAACGACATGTTCTGCAACTGTACCTGGGTTGCCTGCAATTATGGTCCCTTCACGCTCGAAGAAGTCGGTGAGATGATGGGTGTCACCCGGGAACGCATCCGCCAGATCGAGGCGAAGGCGCTCCGAAAGTTGCAGCACAAGAAACGGAGAGACCAGCTCAAGGATTTCGCCTCACCGGACTACGACAAGGAGTACCGCTGAAGCCAGCCACTAGCCCTCCGCAAAGAAAAAGCCCCGGAACTCGCCCTTGACGGCGAACTCCAGCTCGACGCG
>CAZUBX010000107.1:0-9018 GCA_964619035.1 uncultured Syntrophaceae bacterium
GGTGTTGTTCAGATAAAGAATTTACAGGATGGAGTAACATACAAGGGACGAAAAAAGTGTCTGAGTGTTTGAGTGTCTAAGTGTCTAAGTGTCTGGGTGAAGACATATGAAAGATGGTCATCGCGAGACGAGCCTCGCGAGGTGTGGCGATCCACGTTTGAGATCTTTGTGTTGATTCTGTAATGAAGATTGCTTCGCTGCCCCCCACGCTTCGCTCGGGGCTTCGGCTCACCGCAATGACTATTTTTTTTATCCTCGAGCCTAGAGCCTCGATCCTGTCTGTCGCCGTCTCCCGACGGCCAGGCCGATGGCCGGGACGAGCAGGAATCCCAACAGAAGGGGGTACTGGATCATATAGACGACCGGCGTGAGCGCCCATCGGACAGCCATCCGCAGCCCTTCGTGTTGCGCGATGAACCGGGCGATGGGCGGAGACCCTGCGTAGTAGAGATCCAGAAAGACTCTGCCTGCCCGGCTGCGTGCCAGCATCCGGTCCCTGAAGTCCCTGAGGACCTGGACGTGGGGATCTAGGTACGACCCGTAGGCTGCCGTGGCGATGAAGCAGCTGATGCTCGCCGTATCCGTATCACCCGAGGTGCTGCTGGGGATGTAAACCTGTATACGCTGATTGCCCTTATCGGCGATGTAGATTCTGCCGTTGGGGCTGATGGCGAGGCCCGCCGGCCCGTCGAACTGACCGCTGCCGAAGCCGTAGGAGCCCCACTTCGTGACAAATAAACCGCCCGGGGTGAATTTCTGGATGCGGTCATTGCCCGTGTCGGCCACGTAAAGATATCCGAAGGAGTCCGTGGCCACACCCGATGGACTCTCAAACTGCCCGTCGCCCGTGCCCTGCGAACCGATGGCGCCGGCGAAAACACCCAGCGGCGAGAACCTCTGGATGCGGTGATTTCCCGTGTCCGCCACGTAAACGTTGCCCGCGCCGTCTACGGCCACGGCCGATGGCGAATTGAGCTGGCCGTCTCCCGAACCGGAAAACCCCCACTTGAGGAGATAACCGCCCGTCGAGTTGAATTTCTGAATCCGGTCGTTTCCCGTGTCCGCCACGTAGACGTTGCTGCCGGAGTCGAGGGCAATGCCAAGCGGGCTTTCGAATTGCCCGTTTCCCGATCCCTGGGAGCCCCACGTGATGTCGAAGAGATTCGTTGACGTGAACTTCTGGATCCGGTGATTGCCCGTATCGGCTACATAAAGGAAACCAACCGGGTCCGCAGAGAGCCCCGAAGGTGTGTTGAACTGTCCGCTGAACGCCCCCAGGGAGCCCCACGAGGTGATGAAGGTGCCCGAAGAGGTAAATTGCTGGATGCGGCCATTGCCGCTGTCTGCCACGGAGACGTTTCCTGACGGATCGACATAGACATCGTTGGGGCTTGATAATTCACCGTCGCCCGTCAGGGAGGATCCCCATATGGCAAACCAGGTGCCCGCGTCATTGTATTGCTGGATGCGGCAATTGTTCGTGTCCGCGACGTAGAGAAGGGAGCCGCTCGAGTTCAGCGCCAGTCCCTGGGGCGCGTTGAACTGCGTAACCCCCGGGCCGAATGTCCCCCACTGGGTCACGTAGGCTGCCGTTGAACCCGCGACCAGAAACTTCTGAACCCGGTTGTTGAGGGAATCGGCGACATACACATTGCCGGCATAGTCCGTGTCCACTGCCGCGGGGGCGTTGAACTGGCCGTTTCCCGTTCCCGCGGAGCCCCATGCGAAGAGGAAGATGCCCACGGTGCTGAACTTCTGGATCCGGTTGTTGCCCGTGTCGGCCACATAGACGTCTCCCGCTGAATCCGTCGCAATCCCCAGGGGGCCGCTGAACTGTCTGTCGCCGGTTCCTGCAGCACCCCAGGCGAGGATAAACCCGCCCGAGGAGTCGAACTTCTGGATCCGGTTGTTGTCCGTGTCGGCCACGAAAACGTCGTTCGAAGGGTCCGCAACCAGCGCCGAGGGCCTGTTGAACTGCCCGGTGACGTTGCCCTGCGAGCCCCACTTGAGTAGAAACGCGCCCGTGGAGGTGAATTTCTGAATCCGGTTGTTGCCCGTGTCGGCCACGCAGACTCTTCCCACAGGGTCCACGCTGATGTCGGACGGCAGATTGAACTGGCCGTCTGCAGAGCCGTAGGAACCCCAGGAACGGAGAAAGACGCCGTCGGAATCGAATACCTGGACCCGGTGGTTGAACGTATCGGCCACATAGACATTTCCGGATCCATCCACGGCCATGCCGAGGGGCTTGTTGAGCTTGCCGTTGCTCGTGACGTCCGATCCCCACGAGGTGACGAACGCGGCACCCCCGTTCGACGCCACGGGGGCGTTGGGGCGGGGCAGGGCTACGAGGGTCACGATCGTGATCAGGACCAAAAAAGACAGGCGGAAAACAGCGCTTTTCTTCATGTCTTCTCCCCGGCCGCGGACCCTGTCAATGGAGTGTGATTCCATTCGATGCGTGGCAGCCTTTGGAACAGGGTAAGGGCCCCGCGGAGGAAAGGCAAGTATGATTTTTTCGGCGATCGGATTAGAAAAACCCTACAAAAAAAGTATTAGGGTCCGGCCGTTTTCCTATCCGGAAGTCCCTTCCCGCAGGCACGAAGCTTCCATTCGCGTGCAATCGTTTTCAGTTGACTCCGCAGGCCCCCTGTAATAAAAAAGAGACAGGCAACCTATCGGAATCGGAAGAGGAATCTTGGCAACAAAGAAACTGTTCATTCAAACCTTCGGCTGCCAGATGAACGTCCACGACTCTGAGCAGCTGGCTCAACTCCTCAAGGACTCGGGTTACACGAGTACGGAAAGCGCGCAGGAAGCCGACCTCATCATCGTCAACACCTGCAGCATCCGCGACAAGGCAGAGCAGAAGGTATACAGCCAGCTCGGCCGCTACCGGGATCTCAAGAAGGAAAAACCGTGGCTCATCCTGGGGGTCTGCGGCTGTGTGGCGCAGCAGCAGGGGGTGCGGTTTATCGAGAAGATCCCCTGGCTGGATATCGTCTTCGGGACCCACAACATCCATCGCCTTCCCGCATTAATCTCCCGGGTCGAGAAAACGGGCTGCCCCGTCGTCGAGACGGGCTTTAACGAGACGGTGCCCTCCATCGGGATCCTGGCCCTGCCCGAAAAGGGATCCGTGAGCGCCTTCGTCACGATCATGCAGGGCTGCGACAACTATTGCGCCTTCTGCGTGGTGCCTTACCTGCGCGGCCGGGAGGAGAGCCGGAAGTTCCACGACATCCTGGCCGAGGTGAGGGCCCTGGCCGCCCACGGCGTGAAGGAGGTGACGCTGCTCGGGCAGAACGTGAATTCCTACGGGAAGAGTCTCGGCAACGACCACAGCTTTTCAGAGCTTCTCCGCTCCATCGGGCAGATCGAGGGGATCGAGCGCATCCGTTTCACCACCTCTCACCCCAAGGATCTGACCGATGACATCATCGACTGCTTCCGGTCCGTGAAGGCCCTTTGCGGGAGCATCCACCTGCCCGTTCAGTCGGGCTCCGACGCGGTGCTCGCGCGGATGAACCGCAGGTACGCAAGTGCCGATTACCTCGATTGCGTTCGCAAGTTGAGAGAGGCCTGTCCGGACATCGCCATCAGCTCGGACATCATCGTGGGTTTCCCCGGAGAGACGGAGCAGGACTACCAGAAAACGCTTGACCTGATGGAAAAAGTTAGGTTTGATACCTTATTCTCGTTCCAGTATTCCGAGAGAAAGGGAACGGCGGCTGTCGGGCTCGAAGGGAAGGTGAGCCCGGATGTAAAACGCAAACGGCTCATCGAGATCCAGGCCCTTCAGGACCGGCACACCCAGGAGAAAAACGACGCCCTGGTTGGCAAGACCGTGGAGGTCCTCGTGGAAGGTGCAAGCCGTAAAACCTCCCGGGACGTGATGGGCCGCACGAGAACGCACAAGATTGTGAACTTCACAGGCGGCAGGGATCTCGTAGGGAAAACCGTTCGGGTTCGGATTGTGGAAGCCTTTTTGCATTCCCTTCGCGGTGAGATGCTGGATTGAACCGGAGGTGTTCGTAGATGTTTGTGGAAATGAAGGTGTCCGGTCTGACCATCGACCCGCTGACCAACACCCCCATCGTGATCCTGAAGGATCTGGAGGGAAAGCGGGCGGTGCCCATCTGGATCGGCCTCTTCGAAGCAAGCGCCATCGCCACGGAGCTCGAGAAGATCAGCTTCTCGAGGCCCATGACTCACGACCTGATGCGGGATCTTCTGAAGATCCTCGCGGCGAAGGTCAGCAGGATCGAGATCATCGATCTGAGGAACAACACGTTCTTTGCCTGCATCCACCTGCAGCGCAACGGCGACACCCTCATCGTCGACTCGAGGCCGAGCGACGCCATCGCGCTCGCCCTGAGGGTCAACTGCCCGATCTTCATCGACGAGACGGTCATCGAGAAGTCGCGCAACATCGACTTCGCCAAAAAGGTGGACGAGCTCGACAAGAAGAAAACGGAAGAGCTCAAGGAGTTTCTGGAGAACCTTCCCGAAGAGGATTTCGGGAAGTACAAGATGTGACGATGCGGTCGCATCCCTAAGAGGCCCCGAGGTGGAAGAGACACGACGCATCTATCTTAAAATGGGGGATAAGGTCGTCCACCTCCGCTACCCCTACTGGGGCACGGGTGAAGTGGTGGAGGAACGAAACTCCCTCGTGCTCGGCGGGAGCTCTTATGTGAAGATTGTTTTCAAGGACGGACGCGTTCGCGTCTTCGACAACAATTTCGCGAACGCCTGGTGCTGTTACTTCGCCGGGATCCGACGCTGCACATGATCGAAACGGCCTGTTTGCCACTGAAGCGCATAAAGTAGTCATAAATATGATTTTTATGGACTTTTTTGTGCGTTTTCGTGGCTATTTTTATTGGCGGCTGGTATAAGGCAGGTCGATGGAGAAGGCCATTGAGGAATTCGGGCTCCACCTGGCGACGGAAAGGAACCTGAGTCCGCACACCCTGCGCGGCTACCTGGCGGATGTCAGGCAGTTCCGGCAGTATCTGGTGGAAAACGGCCTGATCCCCCTGGATGCGTTGGAGCGTGGACAGCTCGAGGTCATCGACCACGTGGCCGTCCGGTCCTTCCTCAGTTCGCTGTACCGCCGGAAGGTCCAGAAGGTGACGATCGTCAGGAAGATTGCCGCCCTTCGCACCTTCTTCAACTACCTCCTTCGGGAAGGCAGGGTTCGGGTGAACCCGGCCGAGATGGTGCAGGCCCCGAAGGCGGAAAAATATCTCCCCACCTTTCTGCTGGTGGAGGAGATGTTTTCGCTTTTGAACCTGAAGTTCGCCGATGATGCCGCAGGCATTCGGGACCGGGCCATGCTCGAGCTCTTTTATTCCTCGGGCATGCGGGTGGGCGAACTGACGGGGCTCAACCTGGGTGATATCGACTTTGGCCAGAGCCTTGTGAAGGTCCGTGGGAAGGGAAAAAAAGAGCGGATCGTTCCGGTGGGCGAACAGGCGCTGCGGTCCTTGAAGGAATACCTGGCAGGAAGGAATGAGTTTTTACAGAAGCAGCAGGGGAGCGAGGCGGACCCGCCCCTCTTCCTGAGCCGCAGCGGCAGGAGGATCACCCCGCGGAGCGTGGCCCGGATCGTCGACCGATATGTCTTGCAAAGCGGAATCAGCAAGAAGGTGAGCCCCCACACGCTGAGGCACAGCTTCGCGACACACCTGCTCGACGCGGGGGCGGACCTGAGGGCCATCCAGGAACTGCTGGGACACGAGAACCTCTCGACGACGCAGAAGTACACGTCGGTGAGCGTGGCGAAGCTGATGGAGATCTACGACAAGGCGCATCCGAAAGCCAAGGGATAACAGACAGGCTACAGGCTACAAAACACCGCTCCATTCTGTTTTTTCAGTAGCCTGTAACCTGTTGCCTTAACCGGGCATGAACCAGGACAGAAAGCAAAGGGCACCGAATGGACATGAAGTTTCACGGCACCACCATCATCGCACTGAAGCACAAGGACAAAGTCGTCGTTGCCGGCGACGGGCAGGTGACCTTCGACCAGACGATCATCAAGCACAGTGCGCGCAAGGTCCGCCGTCTCTTCCACAACAGGGTCATCGTCGGCTTTGCCGGCGCTACGGCGGACGCCTTCACGCTCTTCGACCGCTTCGACCAGAAGCTCGAGCAGTACAACGGAAACCTCCTGCGGGCAGCCGTGGAGCTGACGAAGGACTGGCGCACGGACCGGGTGCTCAGGCACCTGGAGGCCCTCATGATCGCCGTCAGCCGGGACGACTTCCTCATCATCTCGGGCAACGGCGACGTGATCGAGTCCGACGACAACGTGGCCGCCATCGGCTCCGGCGGTCCTTACGCCCAGGCGGCGGCGCGTGCCCTGGTGAAGCACTCCGATCTGGATGCGGCCGAGATCGCCCGGGAGTCCATGCGGATTGCCTCGGAGTTGTGTGTCTACACGAATGACCGGGTCACAATCGAGGAGATCGATCTCACCGAGGAAGAGCCGGCCGAACCGGAAAAAAAAGGAACGCAAAGAAAGTAATCAACCATGTCGGCAATTGAACTGACCCCGAAAAAAATCGTCTCCGAGCTGGACAAATACATCGTCGGCCAGGGCGACGCCAAGCGGGCCGTGGCCATCGCGCTCAGAAACCGCTGGAGGCGCCAAAACGTCCGGGCCGATCTGCGCGACGAGATCGCCCCGAAGAACATCATCATGATCGGCCCCACCGGCGTGGGCAAGACGGAGATCGCCCGGAGGCTTGCCAAGCTGGACAATTCGCCGTTTCTCAAGATCGAGGCCTCGAAGTTCACGGAAGTGGGTTATGTGGGGCGCGACGTGGATTCCATGATCCGCGACATCATGGAGATCGCCGTGAGCCTGATCAAGAAGGAGGAGATGGAGAACGTCCGGGCCAAGGCGAAAGAAATGGCCGAGGACCGCATCCTGGACCTGCTGCTCCCCATGAAGCGGGCCGAGATCCGGAGCCCCGACGGGACGGAGACGACGGCGGATCAGAGCGAGGCGGGCTCCGTTGACACGCGCGAGAAGCTCCGCCAGATGCTTCGCGACGGAAAGCTCGACAGCCGTGTCGTCAACCTTGAGATCACCGAGAAGGCAGGGGGTCCCATGATCGAGGTTTTCTCGTCATCCGGTGTCGAGGACCTGGGTCTCAACATCAAGGAGATGTTCGGGAACCTCTTTCCGCAGAAGAAAAAGCAGCGCCGCTTGAGGATCCCCGAGGCGCTCACGATCCTCGAGGAAGAGGAGGTGCTGCGCCTGGTCGACATGGACAAGGTGATCCGGGGAGCCCTCACCCGTGTCGAGCAATCGGGGATCATCTTCCTCGATGAGATCGACAAGATCGTGGGGAGCAACACCGCGCACGGGCCGGACGTGTCCCGGGAAGGCGTCCAGCGCGATCTGCTGCCCATCGTGGAGGGCTCGACGGTCAACACAAAATACGGCATGGTGAAGACGGACCACATCCTCTTCATCGCCGCCGGGGCCTTCACCACGACGAAGCCTTCGGATTTGATCCCGGAGCTGCAGGGCCGCTTCCCGATCCGGGTCGAGCTCGACTCGCTCACAAAAGAGGACTTTGTCCGGATCCTCACGGAGCCGTCCAACGCCCTGGTGAAGCAATACATCGAGATGCTGGCAACGGAAGAGGTGACAATCGAGTATACCGAGGATGCCATCGCCGAGATCGCCGAGGTGGCCACCATCGTCAACGAGCGCACCGAGAACATCGGCGCCCGTCGCCTTTACACGATCATGGAGACACTGCTCGAGGAAATCTCCTTTGATGCGCCGGAGATGAAAAAGAGCGAAATCGTCATCGATGCGGCCTACGTAAGGGACAAGCTCGAGAATATCGTCGAGGACGAGGATTTGAGCCGCTACATTCTGTAGCGAGAAAGCTGACAGCCGACAGTCGACAGCCGGCAGCCAAAGACGATTCGAGCTGTGGGCTGTAGGCTTCAACCGGTTGTTGAGGCATAAGCGGAATAGAAATCTGATTGCTGTCAGGAGTCATGAGATGACCGACATGAAACTGGGTGCCCAGGAGCGGGCGGAGATTCTTCTCGAGGCGCTGCCCTATATTCGCCGGTTCTACAACAAGACGATCGTCGTCAAGTATGGCGGCCACGCCATGGTGGATGACGAGCTGAAAAAGCTCTTTGCCATGGACATCGTCATGATGAAGTACATCGGGATCAACCCCGTTGTGGTCCACGGCGGCGGGCCCCAGATCGGAGCCGTCCTGAAGAAGCTCGGGAAGGAGTCGCAGTTCATCCAGGGCATGCGGGTCACCGACGAGGAGACCATGAACATCGTCGAGATGGTCCTCGTGGGCTCCGTGAACAAGGAGATCGTGGGCCTCATCAACCGCAACGGCGGCAAGGCCGTGGGGCTCTCCGGCAAGGACGGGAACCTGACCCGCGCCGAGAAGTACTACCTCAACGAGGAGAAGCAGAAGGACATCCCGACGGAGATCATCGACATCGGGCTCGTGGGCAAGGTAAAGGAGATCAACGCCGATCTCATCATGTCGCTTGTGAAGGACGGCTTCATCCCTGTCATCGCGCCGACCGGCGCCGGCGATGCCGGCGAGACCTACAACATCAACGCCGATATCGTGGCCGGCGAGGTGGCGGCGGCGCTCAAGGCGGAGAAACTCGTCCTGCTGACGGACGTGGAAGGCGTCTGGGACGGCCAGAAGCAGCTCATCAAGACAATGGACAACACCCGGGCCCTCCAGATGATCGACGACGGGACCATCGCCGGCGGAATGTTCCCCAAGGTGAAGTGCTGCCTCAAGGCCCTGCGCGGCGGTGTCCGCAAGGCCCACATCATCGACGGCCGAAAGAAGCACGCCATGCTCCTGGAAGTGTTTACGGACCAGGGAGTCGGCACGGAAATCGTACTCTAGGGCCACGGGACGAAGAAGAAGTGTCTGAGTGCCTGAGTGTCTAAGTGTCTGAGTGAAGACATAAGAAAGATAGTCATCGCGAGCCGAG
>CAZUBX010000108.1:0-8974 GCA_964619035.1 uncultured Syntrophaceae bacterium
GTCGTTGGTCTTCTGGGCCTCGTGGCACTTGATGCACTCGTCGACCTTGCCTTCCTGGTCCACCTTGCCGCTGGGCTTGTACTGAGCCCAGAACCAATCGCCGCCCTTGGGGTTATAGCCCTTCACCTTGTACATGACGTCGACGTGCTTGAGCTTCTTGTTCTTGTCGAAGTTCTCCTGGACGATCATGGCCCCGTCGGCGAACTTGCCCTTCTTGGCCTTGATGGAGTCGAAGGCGACCTGGTTGACATAGGTCGTCAGAAACGCCCCGTGGGGCTCGGGCCCCGCATACTGGGCCTCGGTGCCGGGCCACATCTTCCAGCTCTGGTATTTGCCCGTCTGGATGAAGTCCCAGACGGCCTTGCCGTCGGCTGCCGGGCCTTTCTTGGCCTGGGCGAACAGCATGCCCGAAAGAACAAGAGTTACGGTGAGAACGATAGCGAAAACAAGCAATCCTTTTTTCATGGTCAATACCCCTTTACTATTGAAATGATCCTACGGCAAATCCTCCCAAGTCACGATGAAGATAACGCGTATCTCCCGTGTCGGATGACATGATGCCCGTTGCCTTTGCGCTTTCCCGAAAATCCTTCTCAGCGTGGGCGGCGACGATCCCCCGGAGGTTGTGTCTTACTTGTAAATGATCGTCCCGACGTGCTTGCCGGAAAGGGCTTTCGTAATGTTTCCCTTTTTGAGACCGTTTATGAGCTGAATGCGATCGAGGACCTCGCTGTTCTGGAGGATCTCCAGGCAGGGCCTCTCGATGATGAGATCGTCGAGGTTCCTGTTGATCAGTTCCCTGGCGCTGATCTCGGCGATGAATTTCGCTTTTTTGTTCTTCTTGGGGTTATCCGTGTAGAGGCCGTCCTCGTCCTTCACGAGGATGCAGCTTTTCGCCCCGATGAGATCCGCCACGATCAGGGTGCCCACGTCGGTGCGGTGGATGGGGATCCGCCATTTCGGCGACGGCAGGGCGTAGTAGTCGTAAGGGGGCATCCCGTGCATGACGGGGATGCAGCCTTGGGCAAAGTAGGTCGGGAGCTTCAGGACTTCGTCATGGCCGATCTTTACGCCGCCCCAGGGAGATAGCAGCGTGGCAACCAGCAGCGCGTTTTGCTCGGAGATGGAGCTGCCGAACTTGGAGATGATCCCCGTGGGCATCCCCAACTCGAGGCCTATGGCATAGATGTGACGGCTGCGCGTCCCGCCGCCTGTGAGCAGGAACATCTTGTGTTTCTTCTTGTTTGCGGCGATCTCCTTTACTACACCCGGCAGGGCCTTCTTGCCGAGGTCACAGATGGACTGCCCTCCGATCTTCAGGACGTGCACGTCCGGAAAGAGCCTCTGCTGCGGGGCCACGTCGTACTCCTCGGCGAAGGACTTACTGACGAGACTCTCCCCCATGAGCTTGCTCTTGACGTGCAATCGTCTCCCGTCGCGCTCCCGGATTAGCGCCATGTTCTGCCTCCACTGGTTTATTAGGGTTTACTTGCCGCGGGTGAGCCTGAAAGTCCGGCGTGCTCCGCTACTTTTTTGACTTTCTGCCTTTTGTCGGTTCACCCACTTCCACCTCGTCTTCGCTGCCCTTTGTGCCCCTTTCCATCAGGACGAGCTTTGCGCCGACCGCCTTGGCGATCTGCTCCAGCTCCTTCTTCCGGAGATGGTAGGAGTAAAAATCGATCTCCACCCCCGAAACTGCCACGATCTTGAACCGGGGCTTTTTCTCCCCCTCACCGATCTTTCCGCGCTCACGGTAGAATATTTTTCCTGGCATGATCGTTACCTCCCATGGGATTTCTTGCTGCGTTTTTCCCAGAGAGTGTACCACAAACCCTTGCCGGAAGGTAGCACGGGAACGACCGCCCTGTGACCCAGGAGGCGCGGCCGGAGCCATCCCTTCGTGTCCACCCGGTCTTCAGGGTGCGGGGAGACGGCGTCGCGGTCCATGGAGACGACGTGAATGCCGCGCTCTTCGAGTTGCCCGACGGTGACGATGTTTGGAAAATCCCTCAGGCGGGCGAATTCGATAAACCGCCCGCTCCAGCCCGATGCCGTGAGCCCCACGCCGGCTGCCGCCCCGATGATCCCGTCGTTGGTCCCGCCATGGCCGGAGAGATGGAAGCCTTGGGCTGCCTTCAGGGCATCTTGCTGGGTGACGACGCGCTCCGTGCAGCCGCGGCCGAACTCCATGAGGGGCTCGAAGACCCCGTTATCGCCCCAGGCGATGCAAAGCCCCGGGTCGCTTCCCGTCAGGGACTCTTTTTCGATGTGGCGGACGGCCCTCTCCCTGATGGTCTCCAGCAGGGCGATGTCGGGAACTTCCACGATGAGGCAGGCGGAGCTGTTGTGAGAGGTGTAGGGGATGCGGTCGTCGACGAGAAGCTGCTGCCGCACGACACCCTGGAGACGACAGTCCTCTGGAAGCAATGCCTCGAACCAGCGGGCCAGTTTGCCCGTGCCGATGTCGGCGTCCAGGTTGTCCGTGTCGTCAAAGCCGATATATACGTTCATCGTTTTCTGATTGACCTCCAAATAAAGGTACGCATTTGTTTATGAGCCGCTCTTTCGGATGACATGGATGGCCGTGGCCTTGAAGGCGGCGGTCACCTCCATGCCCACACTCAGGGCCAGTTCCTCGAGGGCGTGCGTCGTTACGTAGGCTACAAGGGGGAACCCGCAGGCAATTTCAACTTTGTGGAAGAGCCCCAGCGGGACGATCCTGCCGATTCGCCCGCGGAATACGTTTCTGGCGCTGGTCTTTACGTTCCCCTCGGGGATGGTGAGGGTGACGTTTTCGGGGCGGATACAGAGAACCACCCGTTCGCCGGCCTTGCCTTTGCCCACGACCTCGATCTCCGCTCCGTTCACGTTGACGATCAGGGACGTTTCGTTGACGTCCCCGACTTGTCCCTCCAGGATCGTCTCGGTCCCAACAAAGGAAGCGACGAACTCGTCAACGGGCCGGTTCATGATGACGGCAGGCCGGTCGATCTGGGCGATCCGGCCCCCTTCCATGATGGCGATGCGGTCCGAGAGGCGCAGGGCCTCGTTGCGGTCGTGGGTGGCCATGATCGTGGTGGTCTTCGTCTCGGCGAGGACCTTTTCCAGGTCCGTGACGATGGCTTCCCGCGTCGGCGGGTCGAGCGATGCAAAGGGCTCGTCGAGAAAGAGGATCTCCGGCGAGATTGCGAAGGCCCGGGCAAGGCTCGCCCTCTGGGCTTCCCCTCCGGAGAGTGTTTTCGCTGAGCGGTCCCGGAGGTGGGCGATGCCGAAATGTTCCATCTGTGCTTCCACAATGCGCCGGGCCTCGGCGCCGCCAATGCCGCGGATCTTGAGCCCCGATACGACGTTACCGAATACGGTCGTATCGAACAGCAAGGGCTCCTGGAAGACCATGGCAAGCCGCCGCCGGTATTCCAGTATGCGCTGCTCTGCACCCACCGCCTGCCCCCGGAAGAGGATCTCTCCCGCCGAGGGTTTCATCAGGTAGGAAAGGGCCTGGAGGAGCGTTGTCTTTCCCGCCCCGTTGGGTCCGATGAGCGAGAGGGTCTCCCCCTCAATGATTGCCATGCCGGGAACATCGACCAGCAGGCTTCCCCCGCGGATCACTTTCAGGTTCCTTGCCTCCAGGATCGTTGTCATCGCGGCCTCTCCCTCTGCTGGACGGTTGTGAGGACGAGATTGATCATGTAGGCGAAGAGAAGCAGGATGATGCTGAGGGCGATGGCGATGTCGAAGTTTCCCCGGCTTGTCTCCATGACCGTTGCCGTCGTGAGGACGCGCGTGTACCCCTTGATGTTGCCGCCGACCATGATGGAGGCGCCAACCTCGGAGATGACGCCGCCAAAGCCGGCCATGACGGCGGCCAGCAGCGGGAGCCTTGCTTCGCGGATGAGGATTCGAACCATCTGCAGGCGCGTGGCCCCCAGGGCAAGGATCTGGAGTCTCAGCTTCTTGGGCAGCTGTTGCATCGCCGCAAGCGAAATTCCCATCACGATCGGTGTGGCGATGATGGCCTGGGCGAGGATCATGGCTGCCGGCGTGTAGAGGATTTCGAGAAAACCCAGGGGGCCGTTTCGCCACAAAAAGATCGTGACAAAGAGCCCCACCACCACAGGCGGCAGGGCCATCCCCGTGTTGATGAGGCTCACGACGAATCTGCGGCCGGGAAACTGCGTGAGGGCCACCACGGTCCCCACGGACATCCCGATAAAGAGGCTGATGAGCGTCGCCGTGCCCGAGACCTTCAGGGAAAACCATGTGATTCCGATGACCTCGGGGTCGAAGGTGACAAGCAGGACGAAGGCCTGACGGATGCCTTCGAGGATGATATCCATTTAAATGCCCAGGGCCTCCTCTTTCTTGCCGGCGTCTGGGAAGAAGAGCGGTGAGCCGAACTTGTCGATGCCGAAGGTCTTGATGATGGCCTGGGTTTCCTTCGAAACCATGAAGTCGCCGAAGGTCTTGGCGCCTGCGAAGTTGGCCTTGGGCCACTTCTTCGGGTTCACCTCGATGACGTGGTAGATATTGAGCAGGATGCCGTCGCCCTCTACCAGGATATCGAGGCCCAGGTTTTTCTTCAGCGCCAGGTAGGTTCCGCGGTCGGCAAGCGTGTAGGTTTTCTTCTCGGCCGCCACGGCCAAGGTCTGCCCCATACCGAGCCCCGTCTGCTGATACCACTTCTCGCCATCATATTTCACGTCGGCGGCCTTCCAGATATCCTTTTCCTTTGCGTTGGTGCCCGAATTGTCCCCGCGGGACATGAAGATGCTCCCTGTTGCGGCGATCTTCTTGAACGCCTCGGAGGCCTTTTTCATGCCCTTGATCTTGGCCGGGTCAGCCGGAGGGCCTAGGATGATGTAGTCGTTGTGCATGACAAGCCTGCGTTCCACTCCATTGCCGTCGGCCATGAACTTCTTTTCCGCCGCGGGCGAGTGGACGAGCAGCACATCGGCCTCGCCCTTGGCGCCCATGGCCATGGCCTGGCCGGAGCCCACGGCGATCGTTTTCACGAAGTAGCCCGTCTTCTTCTCAAAGATCGGCAGCAGGACGTCGAGGAGCCCCGAGTCCTGGGTGCTCGTCGTCGTGGCCAGGATTACGTTCTTCTGAGCCGGCTGAGCCGCTGCCGTTGACGGAAACACAAGCAGGGAAGCCAACAGTGCAAACATGATCATTGAGGCAAATGTGCGTTTCATAGCGTCACTCCTTCACAATGCTGTAACCGGATGAAATGCCCGATCTGTTATTTTTCCGATCTTCCGCTCTTCCGAGCTTCCTCACTTCTGCCGTTTCTGTCCGGCCTGCCACTCCCTCGAGTTGGCGAAGAAGAGGGGGGCGCCGTATTTGTCTTTGCCGAAATCCGCTATGATTTTCTGCCCCTTCGCGGGGTCGGTGAGCCATTTCACGAGCGTCATCGTGTCCGCATAGTTCACGCGGGGGAACTTCTTCGGGTTCACGGGGATGAGCGATATGTAGTTCAGCAGGGCCTCGTCATTCTCCACGAGGATGACAAGTTTGATCTCCTTCTTGAGCGCCAGGTAGGTCGCCCGATCCATGAAGACATAGGCCCCTTTCGAATCGGCAAATCGGGTCGTGGGGGCATTTCCCTCTGCGCCCTTCTCGTAAGTGACGTACCAGGGGCCGGCGGGCTTGATCCCGGCCTTTGCCCAGATATCCATCTCGGCCACGTGGGTTCCCGACTTGTCACCGCGGGTGATGAAGAGGGCCTGCTTTGCGGCGATGGCCTTCAGGGCCTCTGCCCCCGTTTTCATTCCCTTGATCCCGGCGGGATCGGCCGCGGGGCCCAGGATGACAAAGTCGTTGTACATCAGGGGGATCCGCTCGGTTCCGTAGCCCTCGGCGATGAATTTCTCCTCCAGGGATTTGGCGTGGGCTATGACGAGATCGACGTTTCCCTGCTCGGCGATCTTCAGGGCGGCGCCGGTGCCGGCGCCGACGTGGCGTACCCGGATGCCGGTGTCTTTCTCGAATTGATCCTCCAGGGCCCCCACGATCCCCGAGTCGATGGGGCCGATGGTGCTCGCCATGAAGACAAATCCGCCTTTCTGCGCCCAGCAAAGCCCGGGTACGAGGATCATGAGACTCAACAGCACAGGCAGCAGCCGCTTTTTCATGTTTCTCCTCCTTCAGATGTTTGAGTAAAGGATTTTCCCGGAATCCTCGAAACCGTAGCCGCCGAGACGTTCGAAACGCTCTCGGAAACCGGGGGAGCGCAGGATCTCCGTGAGGGCCTGCACACCTTTGCTGAAATAGGTGGACTGTCCCAGTACCATGTCGAAGTTTTCCCGGGTGACGGGGATGAAGTGAAGGCCCATGAGTCTGGAGACGGCCACCGTGGCGATGCCGGCGTCGGCCTCGCCCGACAGGATCGAGAGCCCGACCTCGACATGAGTGTAAACCTCCTTGTCGTAACCTTCGATATCTGTCGAGGGGATGCCGAGGCGACCGATGTGATGGTCCAGGAGAATCCTCGTGCCCGAGCCCGCCTGGCGGTTCACGAACCTAACCTTTTTGCCGGCGATGTCCTCGATGCCGGCGATTCCCAAGGGGTTGCCGGGTGCCGCGACGATGCCGATCTCCCTGCGAAAGAGGTGCACCAGAACGGTTTTCATGTCGGGCAGGTATTTCGGAAGGAAGGGGACGTTATAACGGCCGCTCTCCTGGTCGAAGAGATGGGTCCAGGCAATGTCGGTGTACCCGCCGCCGAGTGCCTTCAGCCCCTCGGTGCTTCCCGTGTTGGCACAGAAGAAATAAAATTCCGGGTGCGTATGCCTCATTCCGGTGAGCAGAAAATCCAGGACGGGGTCGTTGCTCCCCGATGCCAGGAGCGCCCCCTCCATGCCGCGGCTCTTCTCTCTTGCCTCTTTGAGCCCGCTCCGTGCGCCGGTTTCGATCCACTCGTCGACGAGTTTCTTCGGGAAAACCCACTTTCCCGTGACCCGCGTTCCCGGAATCCGTCCCGCCTTGATCAGGGCATAGACCTGTTTCTCGTTGATCCCGAGATAGGCGGCAGCTTCTTTTGTGTTCATCATCTCTTCGGACATGGTGACCTCCGGAAGGGGGATCATAGTAAACTGAATGACAAATAGCAACAAAAAATAACTAATTCATACCAATACAGACAAGGCATTGCAGCTTGACGGCCTATGTCATGAAGTGTACAGTAATTATTAATCTCCAAGTGCCCATAGTAAAAGGGGAAAGAGGCATGAGCCGTTACGTCATCGTGGGTTGTGGGGTTGCAGGAAATTCGGCTGCCGAGACGATCCGGAAGCTCGATCCGGATTCCGAGATCCGGATGTTCACGAAGGAAGCGGCCTTCTACTATTACCGGCCGGCCCTGCCGGAGTACCTCGCAGGGGAAAAGGTCCTGAAGGCGTTCACCCTGCACGACGGGGCGTGGTACGAGAAGAACCGCATCGACGTCCACCTCTCGACGGAGATCGTTTGTATCGATCCAGGCGCCAGGACCGTGACGACGAAGGAAGGCCAGTCCTTTGCCTACGACCGGCTTCTTCTGGCAACGGGCGGCAAGGCCTCGCGTCCGGACATCAAGGGCGCCGATGCACCGGGCGTCTTCACGCTGAGGACCCTGGAAGACGCCGATGCCATCCTGAAGCGCGCCGAGTCGGCAAAATCCGTCACCCTCATCGGCGGCGGCCTTATGGGCCTCGAGGCGGGAAACGGGCTGCGTAAAAGAGGGCTCAAGGTGACCATCATCGAGAGAAACCCCCGAATGCTCCCCCGTCAGATGGACCCGGCCGGGGCTCAGTTGCTCCAGCTCAAGATGGAGGAGATGGGTTTTTCCTTTCTGCTCAACGAGAGGACCCGGGAGATCGTCCCTGCGGACGGGCGATTGACCGTTATTTTCGAGAGCGGAAACAGGCTTGATACGGACATGGTCCTTTTTTCGGCCGGTGTAGATCCTGAGCTGACCCTGGCACGGCAGATCGGCATTCCCGTCGGCCGGGCCGTAAAGGTCGACGACAGGCTGCAGACGGGTCTCGATGATATTTTTGCAGCCGGCGACGATATCGAACACCGGGGACGATATTGCGGGAGCTGGCCGGCCGCCATGGCCCAGGGGAGGGCTGCCGGGGCCAACATGGCGGGCAAGGGGACCCTCTACGAGGGGACTCTCCAGGCAAACCGGCTCAAGGTGGCGGGCATCGATCTCATCTCCATGGGGGACATCGACGCCGAGGGTGAGGATGAGTGCATCGTCACGGAGAACGAAAAGAAGTGCATCTACCGCAAACTCGTCATCGAGAATAATTCCATCGCCGGGGCGATCCTCCTGGGAGATCTGCACGGGGAGAAGGAGATACAGGCGGCCATCGAGGGACACAAGGATATCTCCCTGGTCAAGAAAACGATGGAAGAGGAAGGGTTCGATCTCTCGAAGCGTAAATGAAGCCCTTTTGTTTGCTGTGGAAATTTTTAGGATTTTGAAGTAGATTCATTCACCCCCGGGATCGCTTCCCGGGGGTTTGCATTGTCACTGCGCGAGAATCTGCAACGGAGCGAAAGATGAAAGAACAGGAAAAGAAACCCAACGCATTCCGCGGCGCCTCGAAATACGTCCTCGACGAGGAACTGGCCAAGATCGTCAACATCTCCATCGCCCTGGAGATGCCCCTTCTGCTGAAAGGCGAGCCGGGCACGGGAAAGACGATGCTTGCCTACGCCATCGCCGAGAGCCTCGATCTGCCGCTCATCATCCTGAACGTGAAGTCGAGCATGAAGCTTGTCGAAGCCCTCTACCAGTACGACACCCTCACTCGCCTCAACGACAGCCGCTTCGGCGACTCGAAACGCAACGTGAGCGACATCGAGGCCTATATCCGGATGGGCAAGATCGGCCAGTCCTTCGTCGCCGACGCCAAGACGGTGCTGCTCATCGACGAGATCGACAAGGCCGACACGGACTTCCAGGACGACATGCTCGACGTGC
>CAZUBX010000109.1:0-8845 GCA_964619035.1 uncultured Syntrophaceae bacterium
CGAAAGACAAAGAAGAAAGAGGTTTACTTTTTGCCTTATGCCCTGAGTATTATGCCTTACGCCATCAGCCTTAAGCCCCAAGCCCCAAGCCCCAAGCCCCAAGCCCCAAGCCCTAAGCCTGTTTAGGATGATCTCCTGTTTTTCACCCTAAGCCATTAGCCCTAAGCCATTTAATCATAGAGGTGCCCCATGGCCTACGAAGACTCCATCTATTTCAAGAAGCCCTGGCTCAAGTCCTACGAGCCGGGGGTGCCGGCCACGATCAACTATGAAGAGATCACCATGCCCGACATCCTGGATAGGACGGCGGGAAAGTACCCGGAAATGGCCGCCCTGATCTTCCAGGGCTACTCGATGACATATCGCCAGATGAAGGACATGGTGGACCGCTTTGCCGCGTGCCTGACCGATTTCGGGGTCAAGCAGGGCGATGCCGTGGCGATCCTTCTTCCCAACACGATCCCGCAGGTGATCGCCTACTACGCCACGCTTCGCATCGGGGCCATCACGGTGCTCAACAACCCGCTGTACTCGGATCGCGAGCTGGAGCACCAGCTCAACGACTCGGGCTCGAAGGTCCTCATCACGCTCGACCTGCTGAGCAACCGCATGATCGACCTGCGGCCGAAAACCAAGGTCAAGCAGATCGTCTACACCTGCCTCGGCGACTACCTGCCCTTCCCGAAGAACCTGCTCTTCCCGCTGGTGGCGAAAAAGAAGAAGATGGCCGCCGACGTGAAGGCGGCGCCCGATGTCTACAAGTGGAAGGACTGCATCGCCAAGTACGGCCCCAACCCGCCGCGGCCGAAGATCGGCTTCGAGGACGTGGCCATGTACCAGTACACGGGCGGCACGACGGGCGTCTCCAAGGGCTGCATGCTCACCCACGCCAACCTCAGCAAGCAGATCCAGCAGGCCGAAGCCTGGTTCCAGCGGTTCAAGAAGGGAGCCGAGATCTGTCTGGGGGCACTGCCCATCTTCCACGTCTTCGGCATGACGGGGGCCATGAACATCTCCGTCCACATGGGCTGGACCGACGTGCTGATCCCCAGGCCCCAGCCGCAGCAGCTGCTGGAGGCGATCCGGAAGTTCCGGCCCACCTTCGCGGCGCTGGTGCCCACGATGTACATCGGGATGCTCAACCACCCGGATTTGAAGAAGACCGACATGTCCTGCATCAAGGGGGCCTTCTCGGGAAGCGCGCCGCTGCCCGTCGAAGTCATCCACGAGTTTGAGCGGATCACGGGGGCCATCATCGTCGAAGGATTCGGGATGACGGAGACGACACCGGTCGTTCACGTGAACCCCTTTGCCGGCGGTGCCCGCAAAGTGGGGAGCGTCGGCGTTCCCCTCAGCGACACGGAGGCGCGGATCGTGGATCTCGAGACGGGACTCATCGACATGCCCGTGGGCAAGCCCGGTGAGCTCATCGTCAGGGGACCCCAGGTCATGAAGGGTTACCTCAACAAGTCCGAGGAGACGGCCTACACGCTGCGTGACGGCTGGTGCTTCACAGGGGATATCGCCACGATGGACGAGGACGGCTACTTCTACATCGTGGACCGCAAGAAAGACATGATCATCTCCGGCGGATTCAACGTCTATCCGAGAGATGTCGACGAGGTCTTCTACGAGCACCCCAAGGTCCAGGAAGCCTGCACCATCGGTGTTCCCGACCCCAAGCGGGGCGAGAACGTGAAGCTCTTCATCGTCCTCAAGGAAGGCGAGACGGCAACCCAGGAAGAACTCCTCGAATATGCCAAGACGAAGCTTGCCACGTACAAGCTCCCCTCGGAGATCGAATTCCGAAAAGAACTTCCCAAGAGCACCGTCGGGAAGGTGCTGCGCAAGGAACTCAAGGCCGAGGAGATGGCGAAGCGCAAGAAGGGCTAGGGCAGAATCGTTGTGTACAAAAAGGGAGATTCACCGTTGGACGGTGTTTCTCCCTTTTTAATGTCATTCCTGGCTTGACCAGGAATCTATCTGCAGACTGGATCCCCGCCTTCGCGGGGATGACAAATGAATGCGAAGGCTTCTTACCTTTCCTTTTTTTCCTCCTCCAATCTCCTGATTTCCTCCGTCTCGTCCCTCTCCCTGAAAGAGATCACCAGTTCGTACGTCCCCTCGGAGACGATGGCGCGAAGGGGGAAGGGCGTCTTCTCGAAGACGCGAAGCATGGATTTGTTGTCCAGGAGCACGTCGGCCCGGAAGCCTTCGATGCCGCCCTGCTCGCGGGCGATCTGGATGAGCATGTTGAGCAGATACGTCGAGATCCCTTTTCCCTGATACGCCTCGTCGACGAGGAAGGCCGTGTCGGCAAAAGGCCTGTCCGGAAGACGGACGTAGCGTCCTTCGGCGATGATGCGATCCATTCCCTTTTCGTGAACAATTCCCACAATCGACATGGCCCTGCGGTAGTCCACGTTCACGTACTCCTGCATCTTTCCGTGCGGCATGGTCTTGATGCGGCTGAAATACCGGTAGTAGACGGCCTGGTCCGAAAAGCGGTAGAAGAGCCTTCGCATCTCGTCCTCGTCGGAGGGCTTGATGGGCCGGAAAGAGATTTTCAACTGATCTTTGAAGATCTCCGTGCGGGCAAGATTCTCCGGATAAAGGTGGCCGGAATCGACGAAGAAGATCTGGTCCTTGTAGAGAAGCTTCGCATCCTTGGCTTTTTGCACGAGTGCGGCCCGGTCGTCGGGGTGCGCGATGTCGATCAGGGCCTGGGCCCGCTCCCGGATCGTCCGGCCCGTGAGATAGGCGATTCCGCACTCCGTCACGACCATGTCGAGGGATTCCTGGTTGGTGAACTGGTTGGGGTAGTCGGCAATCGAGACGAGGATGTTCGACTCGCCCTTGCGGTCGCGGCTGGGAAGGGCGAAGATCGTGCGCCCGCCCCGGGAGAAGGCCGCCCCGCCGAACAGCTCCGCCACGGCGCCCGCGCCTGCCGTCACGTTCCCCTTGCCGACGTGAAGGGCGATGCCGCCGGTCAGGTCTGCCTTGCGGGCCGGCAGGATGGCCATGAAACGATCGTTGAGCCCGATGTTGCGGGGGTTCATGACAACGTCGATGGGCTGGAAGTCGACGAGCGCGTTGCCGTCGAGCCACTTCATCAGGGCCTGCGTCCCGAGCACGTAAGCGGCCACGGACTTGCCCTGGAAAAACCGTTTGCGGCGGTTGGTCACGGCGCCGGAATTCACGAGATCCATGAGGGCGTCGGTGAAGAAGGGCGTGTGGATGCCCAGGTGCTTCTTTTTCCAGAGGTGACAGGCGAGGGCCTCGTAGATGGGCCCGATCGAAAAGGACAGGCAGCTGCCGTCTTCCACCACCGAGGCGATGTGGGCCGCGATCCGGTCGAAGGCGTCCTCGACGGGCCAGCGGGGCAAATAAATCGGAGGATCCTTCGCTTCGACGAAGAGATCGAAGTCATCGACGTGAACAAAGGTGTCGCCGAGGGTGCGGGGAATTCCCGGGTTGATCTCCGCCACCACGAGCGATGCCTGCTCCATGGCATAGCGTGCCACGTCCACGCCGAGACCGAGGCTTGCGTGCCCCCTCTCGTCGGGCGGCGTGATCTGGATGACGGCCACGTCGATGCGAACGGCGCCGGACTTGAAGAGCCAGGGGATCCGGGAGAAGCGGCTCGGGATCAGATCGACCCGGCCCGCCGTGATGGCATCGCTTGCCACCCAGCCGCTGTAGAACGTCTTGAGCCGGTATTTTCGCGAGTAGCGCTCGTCGATGGAGACCGTATCCCCGAGGCTCACGAGCTGGATCAGCTCGAGGTCCTGCAGGTTTCCCCGGTCCGAGGCCATGAGCTCTTTGACGAAGGTCCGCGGCTCGGCCATCCCCGTGCCGAGAAAGATCGTCATGCCGGGCTTGACCTTCTCCAGCACCGCCGCCGGTTTTACGATCCGGTCTTTCCAGAAGGGCGGGTTTTTCGGGCCGTGCAGCAAGGGGGCGTCACCTCATCGTGGATTCTTGTTCATTATGAGGTCGCGCCCAGGCCCTGTCAACCTGCGAATTCAGTGGTAAGACGGTTGGAGAATCCAGTCCCTTAGCGAGAGCTTTTCCAAACTTCTCACCCTCTTACCCTCTCACCTTCTTCTTGCAATCAGTCTTTCCAGAAGAGCTTCAGCGGCTCGATGTACTTCGGGTCCTCCTTCTCGATCACCTCGATGATCCCCGCGTGGAGCCGCCGCTTCATCTCGCCGAAGACGCCGCGCTTTTTCTGGAGGGCTTTCGCGAAGGCCATCGTCTCGGCGATAAGCGATTCCTCGCTTTCGCAGGCCTTCACGAGAACGCCGCTTGCAGCCATCTCACTTGCCGTGCAGCGCCTTCCCGTCAGGGTCATCTCGTTGAACTTGTCATCGGGGATGGCTTTCTTCAGAAAGGCGATCATCCCGGGCAGGAAGGGGATGCCGATGTCGATCTCGGGGAAAAAGAAGAACCCCTTGTCGGAGCGCATGAAGCGGAAATCGCAGGCGCAGGCCAGGATGGCGCCGTTGGCCGCCGCGTGACCGTTCAGACAGGCGATCACCGGCATGGGGTAGAGAAGCACCCGCTTGAAGATGCTGTTGATCCCGTACATGAAATCGCGGATGCCCTGGGCGTCCTTCTGCTGCATCTTTGCCATCATCCAGGTCAGGTCGATCCCCTGGGACCAGCTCTTCGCATCGCCCGACAGGATGACGACGGAGGCGAGCGTCGGGTCCTTTTCGATCTCGTCGAGCGCCCCCAGGAACGCCGCGACGAACTCGGGGTTGTGCCTGTTCTCGCCGTTGGTCAGGGTGATGACGGCGACCGAGTCTTCCTTTTTCCACTCCATGATGGACATCGTTTTCTCTCCTTTCATCAAAGCAGGCTGCAGGCCAAAGGCCACAGGCTAAAGCTCATATCTGTCATGCCGGGCTTGACCCGGCATCCAGGACCCTATGGATTCCCGCTTCCGCGAGAATGATACCATTAAGGTATTTTCGCCGGTTTGTCATCCTACGATGGCGGTGTTGAGACGCTCCCGGGCAGCGGACGCCTCGGCGACTATCCTCTCCATCAGCTCAGCTACCGAAGGGATGTCTCGGACGAGTCCCGTCACCTGGCCCACCGTGAGGACGCCCTTTTCGTTGTCGCCGTTTTCCGTGGCGATGCGGATGGCCTTGAAGGCGTTGGCCATGAAGGCCAGCTGCCTGGCATTCTTCCATCCAGAGGCCACCACGCCGGCGAATAGCTTCGCGTAGGGGAGCCTCAGCTGCCGGGCGATATCCTGCGAGGTGAAAAACGCGGCGGGAAGATCGAGTCCCTTGCGGATGGCTTTTCGCGCTGCCGGGGTGTCGAGGACCCGGCAGTGCAGGCCGTCGAACCTCTCGGAATAGAGGGTATCGGTGATATCCTTCTCGATGGAGAGCTGCTTGAAGAATTCGTGCAGGGGACTCTCCTTCGTCGTCATGAATCGGGTTCCCATGGCGATCCCCTCGGCACCGAGGGCCAGCGCCGCCGCAAGGCCCCTGCCGTCGGCAAAGCCGCCTGCTGCGATGACGGGGATCTTCACCGTGTCGACAATGCTGGGGATGAGAACAAGGCTTGTCACATCGCCCCCGTGAGCGGCAGCCTCGTGCCCCGTGACGAGAAGGGCGTCGGTGCCGTACTCCTCGGCCCGCTTTGCGTGACGGTGATTGACGACGGTAGCGACCACCTTTCCGCCATACTCGTGTGCCGCCTTGACCAGCCAGTCGCCTTTTCCAAGGGAGAAATTGATGACGGGAACCTTTTCCTCGAGGAGGACCTTCGCGTTGCGGGCCGCCCCGGGGAAGAGAAGCGTCGCATTGGCCCCGAAGGGCTTGTCCGTGAGCTTGCGGATCTCGCGGATCGCCGCGCGGGTCTCGTCGGGATGCAGGGGCCCCGTGGCGAGGATTCCCAGCCCCCCCGCGTTGGAGACCGCAGCAACCATGCCGGGGACGCTGATCCAGCTCATGCCGGAAAGCACGACCGGGTATCGGATGCCGAACAACTCCGTGATCTTCGTCTTCATAACCCCCCCTCCTGCAGCCACCTGATTTGACCGCTGGTCGAATAATGACCGTCGGTCATAATTTTCATGAAAACCACTGCCTGTCAAGATAAATATGTGCCGGAAATTGTTTGCGCGCGATGGCTGAGGTGTGGCAATTGAGAAGGCGGAGGGTAAGAAGTTGTGAAGAGCAGGTCTTGGATCGGAGACGGGCGAGACGCCCGTCTCTCCGGTTATCTTATGTAGGGCAGGCGTCTCGCCTGTCGTCAAGGAGAGGGAGATGGTCCGCATCCTGATTGTCTATCATTCCCAGACAGGAAACACGGAGAAAATGGCGAAGGCCGTGGCCGAGGGGGCGGCGGGCATCGAGGGTGTGCAGGTCTCCCTGAAACAGGCAGCCGAGGCTACGCTCCAGGACCTTCTGGATTGCCAGGGGCTTGCCGTCGGGACGCCGGAGAACTTCGGGACCATGTCCGGCATGATCAAGGATTTCTTCGACCGGACTTTTTACCCGGCCCAGGGGAAGGTCTTCCGCAAGCCCTATGTGGTCTTCATCAGCGCCGGAAACGACGGTACGGGGGCCCTTCGCAACATCGAGCGCATCGCCATCGGCTACCAGTTCAAGAAGGTCTACGAGCCGGTGATCTCTAAGGGGAAACTGACGGAAGAAACCCTGGAGAAATGCAGGGAGTTGGGGGAGACGATAGCAGGCGGCTGCGTCGAGGGAATTTATTGAGGCTGTTGAAGAACGCCCATCTGCTGCGTTGCCCTCGTCCCTCGTCGCTCAACGTACGCGACAAGTACGCCTCGCTCCTCGGGATGTCGGGCGCCTTGCATCTGGGCATTCTTGAACAGCCTGAAAGAAAGATCCTCGGCGATCACGTAGTACCCATTTCACACTCAAAGTCCAATTCCTGGCCCTAATAATGAGGTGGTGGAAAAAGAAAGAGGGTCAGGGGGCATACCCCCTGACCCTCTCTTGTTGAATGGGTTAAGAGCTGACGCTCAGTGGACTAGCGCGCGCCGAGGAGCTTGCGGGCGATGACCACTCTCTGGATCTCGTTGGTGCCTTCGTAGATCTGGCAGATCTTGGCGTCTCTCATGTGGCGCTCTGCGGGGTACTCCTTGCAGTAGCCGTAGCCGCCGAAGATCTGGACACCCTCGATGGCGGCCTTCATGGCCACATCCGAGGCGTACATCTTCGCCATGGCGGACTCCTTCTCGTAGTCCATGTGATGGTCTTCCATCCAGGCTGCGCGCAGGAGCAGCAGCTCCGCCGCCTCGAGTTCCGTCGCCATGTCGGCGAGCTTGAACTGGATGGCCTGGAAGGTGGAGATGGGCTTGCCGAACTGCACCCTCTCCTTGGCGTAGTTCATGGCATCTTCCAGAGCGGCCTTGCCGATGCCGCAGGCCTGGGAGCCGATTCCGATGCGGCCGCAGTCAAGGCCCATCAGCATCTGCTTGAACCCCTGGCCGATCTTGCCCAGCAGGTTTGCCGCCGGTACCTCGGCATCCTCGAAGACGAGTTCCGCCGTGCCGGAGGCTAGGATGCCCATCTTCTCCTCGATCTTGCCCACCGAGAAGCCCTTGGTCTCCTTCAGGTCGACGATGAGGTTGATGACGCCCTTGTAGCCGATGGAGGGGTCCGTCGTGGCGGCGAGCACGCAGTACCGGGCCACGTTGCCGTTAGTGATGAAGCGCTTCGCGCCGTTGACGATGTACTTGTCACCCTTGAGGATAGCCTTGCAGGCAAGCGCCCCAGCGTCGGAGCCGGCGCCGGCTTCCGTCAGGGCGTAGCAGCCCTCGACCTTCCCGCTGGCGACGGGCGCGAGGTACTTCTTCTTCTGCTCTTCCGTCCCGAAGGTGTTCACGGGGAAGCCGTAGAGCGAGTTGTTGACGGAGACGATGACGCCGCAGCTCGCGCAGGCCTTGGAGATGGCGATCATGGCGTGGACGTAAGTCACAACGTCCATGCCGGCCCCGCCGTACTCCGTCGGGATCGCGACGCCCATGATGCCCATCTCGCCGAGTGCCCGGCAAATCTCTTCCGGGTGCCTGTGGGTGTGGTCCAGGTCGGCCGCAATGGGCTTGATCTTGGTTTCTGCAAACTTAGTGATCTGGTCTTTTACCATCTGTTGTTCTTCAGTGAGTCCGAAATTCATAAAAATCCCCCCTTGATGTATTTTGTTACTAGTTCAATCTTGAACTTTTTCTGCCCTGACAGTTGATTCTTCGGGCCACATCACTTGCCCTTGAATGCGGGCTTCCTCTTCTCGAGGAATGCCTTCATGCCTTCCTTCTGATCATCGGTGCTGAAGCACTGCGAGCAGCACTCCGTCTCGAGCCGCATGGCGTTGTCGAGTGACAGGTCATAGCCGAAGTTGATGGCGTGCTTGGCCATCTTGAGGGCGAATCCGGGCAGATTTGCCATTTTCGCGGCCAGCTTCTTTGTCTCCGCCATGAGCTGATCGAGCGGATAGACCTGATTCACGAGGCCGATCTCGTAGGCCCTCTTGGCGTCGATCTGCCCGCCCGCCATGATGTACTCCTTGGCGCGGCCCATGCCGACGAGCCGGGCGAGGCGCTGCGTACCGCCCCAGCCGGGGATGAGCCCGATGAGAATCTCGGGCTGCCCGAAGCGCGCGTTCTCCGACGCCAGGCGAATATCACAGGACATGGCGAGCTCCACACCGCCGCCGAGGGCGAAGCCGTTGATCGCCCCGATGACGGGCTTGGGAAGCACCTCGTACATCCGGAAGGTCTCGATGCCGGCCTCCATTAACTCCATGGCCTGCTGCGGTCTCAACCTCGCCCTCCGGGCGAAGTCGCCGCCGGCCC
>CAZUBX010000110.1:0-8824 GCA_964619035.1 uncultured Syntrophaceae bacterium
ACGAGGATCTCCGAGCCGCCGTAACGCGTGTCCCCTACATCCTCCCGGTACGAGACGCCGAGCACGGCGATTCTCGATGCGGCAACGATCCGGCCCATGTTGCGCAGCGCATCGCGCACGAGCTCCGCAGCGTGGAGCGCCCGGGTGTCGTTGATGTCGATAGCCAGCGGGGTGATCCGGAAGATGTCGTCATCGAACCCCATGAGGGTCTGGTAAGCCCATACGCCGAGGCCCCCATCCTTGGGCAGGCAGTATCCCCCGATGCCGGGCCCCGGGAAGATCATGTTGGAATGGGTCGGTCGGACGCGGATGGCCTCGATCACCTTGATCAGATCCACGCCGTTTCGCTCGGCAAAGAGGCTCCACTCGTGCAGGTAGGCAAGCAGGGTGGCCCGGTAGGAGTTCTCCACGATCTTGCAGGTCTCACTCTCGATGGGGCGGTCGAGAACGGTCAAAGGGTATTTTTCGACATTCAAAACCTCAGAGAGGAATTTCACCACCCGCCGGCGTGCTTCGTCGTTAATTCCGCTGCATACGCGCCAGAAGTCGCGGATGGAGCTTACATACTCGCGGCCGGGCATGACACGCTCGAACGAGTGGGCCAGGAGCGGCTCCTGAACGAGGCCGCGCTTCTCGAAGGCCTTCTTGACGATCGGGTAAGCCACGTATTCCGTCGTGCCCGGCGGGACCGTCGTTTCGATCAGGACGAGGCAGTCGGGCCGGATTCTCTCGCCGATGACCCTCAGGCTATCCTCCAGGGCGGCGATGTCGGCGGACCCCTTCCTGCAGTCCCCGAGGGTTTCCTTGTTGTAGTCGCACTGGACGTCGACGACGACGGCATCGGCCAGCGTCAGCGCGTCGTAGATATACGTGGCCATGAGGGTCTTTTTCCGCCGGACGCAACGCTCTATGAGGGTGGCCACCTCGGGGTCCTCGGCCTCGACGGGCGGGATGCCGCTGTTGAGATAACCGATCTTCCAGAAGGATCTCGTGGAGGGGCGCTGCATGCCGATGACGAATTTTGCGGGCTTGCCGGTTTTGCGGTCCGTCGAGTCGGCGATCACACCGGCCATGACGGCGCCGACGAACCCCAGGCCCATGACGACGACGATCTCGCGGCCCTTGCGGCGCTCCGTGCCGACGATCTTCCTGAGCCGCTCCAATTCCTTTGCGGAGTCCTTTTCGGCAGGAAGAGGGTAGATCTTTCCCGCGGGACAGAGGGAGACCGCAGAGACCTCTTTTGTGATTTTGCTCGAGCGAACCGTTTTCCTTTTCTGCAAGGGGTCTTTCTCCTGGATGATCTTGCCGGGGCTCTCCGATACCCGGCAGGGAAGGCCTGTGCCGCCCCTTTCCTGAAGAGGGTCGTTCTGTCGTGCTTTTCACTGGACTGGCATTGGATGATAAACGATGCCGTCGGGGCCTGTCAATAAAATAGCCCTGTCGAAACGCCGGGAGGAAAAATCACAGCTCGGCGATGGACTTCCCGCAGGCCTCGAGGGTGATCTCCAGGTCTCTTTCCGTGTGGGCAAAGGAGACGAAGGCCGTTTCGAACTGCGACGGCGGAAGGCTGACGCCGTGGCGGAGCATGGCGTTGAAGAATCGCGCGAAGAGCTTCGTGTCGCAGCGGCAGGCCGATGCGTAATCCGCAACTTTTCCGGCGGTGAAGAAAACGGTGAACATGGAGCCGCGCCGGGCGATGTGGACGGGAATCCCCTTTTTCCTGAAAAGGCTCTGCATGCCGCTGCACAACAACCGGGTCCTTCGCTCGAGGGCCTGGTAGTCGCAGTCATCCCTGAGAATCGCAAGCGTTGCCAGCCCTGCGGCCATGGCCAGGGGGTTGCCCGACAGGGTGCCCGCCTGGTAGACGGGGCCCGCCGGCGCCAGCGTTTCCATGATCTCCCTTGCGCCCCCGAAGGCCCCGACGGGGAGCCCCCCGCCGATGATCTTCCCCAGACAGGTCATGTCGGGCCGCACGCCGGCGAGATGCTGGAAACCGCCGAAGCGCAGCCGGAATCCCGTGATGACCTCGTCGAAGATGAGCACGATCCCGTTTCTCGTGGCCAGCTTCCTCAAACCCTCGAGAAAACCGGGCGCGGGCGAAACGAGCCCCATGTTGCCCGCTGCCGGTTCGACGATGATGCAGGCCATGTCCTTCCCGTGCTTTCTCACGGCGAGCTTCACGGCGTCGAGATCGTTGAAGGGGACCGTAACGGTGAGCTCGGCGAGCCCCCTGGGGATGCCGGGGCTTCCCGGGATGCCGAGCGTGGCCACGCCGGAGCCCGCCTTGACGAGCAGCGAATCGGCGTGCCCGTGATAGCAGCCTTCGAACTTGAGGATTTTCTCGCGCTTTGTGTATCCCCGCGCCAGCCGGATGGCGCTCATGGTCGCCTCCGTGCCGGAGCTGACCATCCGGACCTGATCCATCGAGGGAAAGGCCCTGGTGATCATCCCGGCCATCTCGACTTCAGCGGCCGTTGGCGCCCCGTAGCTGGTCCCCCGTCCGGCCGCCTTTCGGATTGCCCTGACCACGCCGGGGTGAGCGTGACCGAGGATCATGGGTCCCCACGAGGCCACGTAGTCGATGTAGCGATTGCCGTCGACGTCCCAGATCTTCGAACCGGAGGCCTTTGCCACAAAAAAGGGCGACGAGCCCACGGACCCGAAAGCCCGGACGGGACTGTTTACGCCGCCGGGGATCAATGACTTGGCTTCTTCGAAGAGCTTCTGGGAACGCGTTCGTTTCATGAGGGCTCCTTGGGAAAAGGCTGCAGGCTACAGGCTAAAGGCTAAAGGCTAAAGGCTAAAGGCTACGTTCTGCCTGTCGCCTAGAAATATTCCATACTGCTTTTCTTGAACTCCTCCCGGCTCTCGAGCACCTGGTAGTCGCAGATCCCCGACCGGCTCGATATGTTGGCAATGACGCTTTCCATCCTTCCTTCCCCGGTGTGGATCATGGTGAAGAGGTTGTAGCGGCCCTCGAACGGCGGGCGCCTTTCGTAGCAGTGCGTAATCTCCCTGAAGGATGCGAATACAGCCCCGGTCTCTTCCGTCCGGTCCGGCGGCACAGCCCAGATGACCATGGCGTTGCGTGTTATTCCGGCTCGCTGGTGCCGGAGGATCGCGCCGAATTTCCGGATGACACCCCGTTGCACCAGTGTCCCGATCGTATCGAGGACCGCCTCCTCGTTCATCCCCGCCCCCACGGCGAGGGCACGGAAGGGTCTTTTCTCGACGGGGAGATCGCCCTGCAGCTGCCTGAGGAGATCCTGTTCTTCGTTGTCTTTGCGATGTGCCATGGCTTGAAAGACCCCCCGCTGCAAATCCTCTCCCAACCTCTCACGGCCTCGCTGATAGCACAATCAAATTGTACTTGACAATTTTTTTTTAAATATTTACAAAGTACGCGGTTGACTGGTCCAATTGCGCTGCAGCGGACACGAGAAAACCGCCTGCGGCTGTCGGCCGAAAGGGGGTGAGAAGGGCAGGTGCGACGGACCGGAGTCAGCATCATTCCGAGAGAGAAGATTCGATTTTTTTAACTCAAGACAGAGAGGAGGTCGAAATGAAGTCGAAGAAGATGTTTGCAGCGCTGGTTTCCGTTCTTTTGGTTTTCGGGTTTGCCTCGATTGCTTTAGCCGCCGAGAAAGACGGTGGTACTGATTACACGAAGGCGATCGTTCTGGGCTGCTCCGTTCTCGCAGCGGCCATCGCGATGGGCTTTGGGGCCATCGGAGCGGGCTTGGGCATCGGGCAGGCAACCGGCGGTGCGTCCAATGCCGTGGGCAGAAACCCCGAGGCGCAGGGCAAGATCATGCTGACCATGATGGTTGGTATGGCCATGACGGAATCCGTCGCGATCTACGCTCTGGTCGTGTCGCTCGTCATTCTCTACGCGAACCCCATTATTAGGATGCTTGGCTAATTCATCATTTCTGGAATCATCGAAAAAAGGGGAAGAAGCGAAATAAAAAGAAGCTTCTTTCCCTTTTTTTTATCTTGCTAATCCCCGTCCCGCGGGACTTTCCCCCGAAGGCCTTTCTTCTCCGACTGACGGTGCTTCGCATCGAGCATCTTTTCCCTGGCCCGCTTCGAACGCTTGCGCTTCTGCCGGCGGATTTTCTCGGCCCGGTCCTTTTCCGCCTCCACGACTCCTTTCTGCTGCTTCTCGATCCGATCGAGAAGCAGTCGCCTTGCCAGAAACCGGTTCATCGCCTGGGAGCGCTCCCGCTGGCACTTGACGGTAAACCCCGTGGGGATGTGGACGAGCTGCACGCAGCTCGATGTCTTGTTGACCTTCTGTCCCCCCGGGCCGGAGGAGCGGACGAAGGTCTCCCTGAAGTCGCTCTCCGCAACGCCGAGGCTCGCCATCCTGTCCAGCAGGGCTCTTTCTTTTTCGGAGGAAACAGGCATAGGGCTAAAGGCTAAAGGCTAAAGGCTAAAGGCTAAAGGCTAACGGCTAACGGCTAACGGCTAACGGCTAACGGCATAGGGATCTCAAATTCATTTTATTTCTTTTGGCCCTTAGCCTTAAGCCTTATGCCATGAGCCTATAAGTTGTAGATCTGTTCCCCGACGAAGTTGATCCAGTGCTCCTTCAGGATCTCGGCTGCCTCTTCGTGATTGTCGACGCCGAGGATGAGGATCGTCTCTTTTCCGATGCGCTCGATGGTCGTGTAGATGTAGTGGATGTTGATGTCCGCGGCCATGAGGGGCTTGACGATGGCGTTCATGCCGGCGGGATGGCAGGGAACCTCCACGGCGAGTACCGGCTCCACATCGAAGTTGAACCCGAAGGTTTCCAGGACCTTCTCGGCCCGGTCTGGATCGTTGACGACGAGCCTCACGATGCTGCTCTCGGCCGTGCTTGCCGCGGAGATGGCCTTGGTGCTGATGTCCTCCTTCTCGAGGATGTCCACGAGCCGTGCCAGCGACCCGGGGACGTTTTCCAACTGGATCGATATCTGCTTGATCGTCATGGACGATGGCCTCTCCTTCGCCTACTCGATATAGTTGAAGCCTGCCTCAAAGGCCTTGCGATTGATTTCCATGGCCGCCTTCTTCTTCGTGCCGAGGATCGCCTTGAGGCTTTTCAGGTAGGTCTCGGCGGAAACCATCCGGGTCATCTTTACGTAGGCGCCCATCATGACCACGTTCTGTACGCGGGGGTTCCCCAGCTCGGAGGCGATCTCCGCGGTGGGAATCTCCCAGATGTCCACGTCGCTGCGGTTCGGCCGCCCCGTGATGATCGACGAATTCAGGAAAAAGGCCCCTCCGGGGGCGATCCGGGTCTGGAAGGTCATCAGGGAGGGGTTGTTCATGACGACGGCGTAGTCGGGCTGGCTGGCCACGGGCGATGCAATCTCCTCGTTCGAGACGGCCACGGTGCAGTTGGCCGTTCCTCCCCGGACCTCGACCCCGTAGGAAGGCAGGTAGGTCACGTGGAACCCTTCGAACATGGCGGCCTGGGCAAAGCTGTATCCCATCATCAGGACGCCCTGGCCGCCGAAACCCGCAAAGATGGTCTTAATCTGCATCCTTCCGACCTTTCCCGGTGTCCTTGATCACCCCGATGGGGAATGTCTTCGACATGACCTCGTCGATCCATCGGCAGGCATCGACGGTGTTCATCTTCCAGTTCGTGGGGCACTGGGAAAGGACCTCGATCATGTTGAACCCGGCGCCGTCCATCTGGTACTGGAAGGCCTTTTTGACGGCCTTCTTTGCCCGGAGGATGTTCTGCGCCGAGTTGACGGCAACCCGCTCGATGTAGGTTGTGCCTTCCAGGTTTGCCAGGATTTCGCTCATTCGGATGGGGTGGCCGTCCAGGATGGCATTTCGCCCGGGGGGCGACGTCGTCGAGACCTGTCCCAGGAGCGTCGTGGGGGCCATCTGGCCGCCCGTCATGCCGTAGACAGCGTTGTTGATGAAAAGGACGGTGATGTTTTCTCCGCGGTTGGCGGCATGGATGGTCTCGGCCGTCCCGATGGCGGCAAGGTCCCCGTCACCCTGGTAGGAGAAGACAACCCGGTCGGGAAGCGTCCGCTTGATGCCCGTCGCCACGGCACAGCCGCGCCCGTGGGGCGCTTCCAGCATGTCCACGTCGAAGTAGTTGTACGCGACGACGGCGCAGCCCGCCGGCGGGACACCGATCGTGATCCCCCGGATGCCCATCTCGTCGATGACCTCGCAGATCACCCGGTGGATGATGCTGTGGCCGCACCCCGCACAGTAATGAAAGGGGGTGCTTTTCAGGGATTTGGGTCGGGAAAAAACCTTTTTCATGCCGGGTTACCTTCTATATTCCTGGACGATGGCCTTGGCCAGCTCCGCCGGCGTGGGCACGACACCGCCGGGCCTTCCGTAGAAGCTCACGTGCCCTTTGCCCTCGAGGGCCAGCTTCACATCGTCGATCATTTGGCCCGTGCTCATCTCGAAGACGAGGAAACGGTCGATCCGCTCGGCCGTGTCCCGGATGATCTGCGCGGGGAAGGGCCAGAGGGTGATGGGACGGATGAGCCCCACCTTCATGCCCGAATCCCTCAGGCGGTTGATGGCCCCCTTGGCGATCCGCGCCGCGATCCCGTAGGCGATAATCACGAGACGTGCGTTGCCTGTCTTGTAGGTCTCGAAACGGACCTCGTTCTGCTCGATGACCCTGTACTTGCGGACGAGCTTCCAGTTGTGCTCCTCCATGCGCAGGGCATCGAGGATGAGTGCCCGGACGAATTTGCTCTTGCCCTCGCCGGCACCCTTGAGGATGTACTTCTCGTTGTAGCGCCGGGGTCTGGGTTTGCCGAACTCTACGGGCTCCATCATCTGGCCCGTCATCCCGTCGCCCAGGATCATGACGGGGTTGCGGTATTTGTCGGCCAGGTCGAAGGCGTCCATGGTCAGATCGGCCAGCTCCTGGACGGAGGCGGGGGCCAGCACGATCGTCCGGTAGTCCCCGTGACCGCCGCCGCGGGTGGCCTGGAAGTAATCGCCCTGGGAGGGCAGGATGTTTCCCAGGCCGGGGCCGCCGCGCATCATGTTGACGATCACGGCGGGAAGCTCGTCGGCGGCCAGGGCCGAGATCCCTTCCTGCTTGAGGGAGATCCCGGGGCTGGAGGAAGAGGTCATGGCCCGCGCGCCCGCGGCGCTTGCCCCCAAGACCATGTTGATGGCGGCGATCTCGCTTTCGGCCTGGATGAAGGTTCCCCCTTCGGCCCGGCGCATGTTCTCCGCCATGTATTCCGTCAGCTCGTTCTGGGGTGTGATGGGGTATCCGGCGTAGAAACGGCATCCCGCGCGGATGGCGGCCTCGGCGGTGGCCCAGTTTCCCTGGATCAAAACCTTATCGCTCACGATAGACCTCGATGGCCACTTCCGGGCAGCTGATGGCGCACAGCGTGCAGCCGATGCACCTCTCGTCTTCCTTGCTCACAACGGGATGGTAGCCTTTGGAGTTCAACTCGGTTGTTGCGATGATCCGGGACTTCTTGCAGGCCTGGATGCAGAGATGGCATTCCTTGCAGAGCTCCCTGTCGATCACAATGCGGGCCTTCACCATTTCTTTCCTTTCCTGTCGATTGCCTGTCGGTTGCAAAAAGTCGTCAAGGTGCGAATAAAAGCGTTTCTCGCCATGAAAGTCAAGGGATTTTTAGCGAGTTGCCTTGACGGCGCTGGCGAGGCCGTAGTAAAACTTTCTCATCGCCCGGGCAGACGGAAAGATCGTCGGGAGAGGGATTCCGGCTCTTCGATCGAAGCCCCGGACAGGTTGTCCATGTTCAATGCCCGACTCGTCAACGACCCCTTCGGGGACCCCGCCCTGTACCTGGATCTGAGATACCGCAGGGAAGCCCTGCTCTTTGACCTGGGCGACATCCAGGCGCTTGCGCCCCGCATGATCCTCAAGATCGACCACATCTTCATCACCCACACACACATGGATCACTTCATCGGCTTCGATCACCTGCTGCGCATCTGCCTCGGGCGGGAGAAACACCTTGCCCTCTATGGCCCGCCGGGATTTATCGAAAACGTGCAGGGGAAGCTTGCGGCCTATACCTGGAACCTGGTGCAGAACTACTCGAACGACTTCAGGCTGATCGTGACGGAGATTCATCCCGACAGGACTCAAACGGCGGTCTTCCCCTGCCGGCAGGCCTTCCGGCCGGGGAAGGAACGGCAGACGGCTCCCTTCGGCGGGACGATCCTGGAGAGGGAGTCTTACCGGGTGAAAGGCATCTTCCTGGATCACAGGGTGCCCTGCCTGGCCTTCCGCCTCGAGGAGAAGCTCCGGGTCAACGTCAGGAAGAATGCCCTTGTTCAGATGGGACTGCCCGGCGGCGCATGGCTCAACTCGCTCAAGGACAGCATCCACCGGAGCGAGCCCGATGACAGTTCCTTCCGGGTCTGGTGGAAGGGAGAGGACAAGAGGATCGTCGAGCGGATCTTTCCGCTCGGAGAGCTGAGGGGGAAAATCGTCAAGATCACCCCGGGCCAGAGAATCGTCTACGTCTCCGATGTGATTTACAGTCCCGGGAATGCCGAAGGGATCGTGGAGTTTGCCCGTGGCGCCGACGTCCTTTTTATCGAGGCCTGTTTCCTCGAGGAGGACCGCGAGAGGGCCGCCGAGAAGTACCACCTGACGGCCCAGCAGGCGGGGCGCCTGGCAAGGCTTGCGGGGGTGAAACGCTTCACCCTTTTTCACTATTCACCGAAGTACAGGGGAATGGAGGAACGCCTCGAGCAGGAGGCGATGCGGGCCTTTCGGGGAGAGGAGTAGAGAGCCAACAGCCAACAGCCAACAGCCAACAGCCAACAGCCAACAGCCAACAGCCAA
>CAZUBX010000111.1:0-8643 GCA_964619035.1 uncultured Syntrophaceae bacterium
TGTGCATGACGCCCTTGGGCTTGCCGGTGGAGCCGGAGGTGTAGAGCAGGAACAGCGGATCCTCGGCGTCCATCCACTCGGGGGCGCAGTCGGCGCTGGCCTTGGCCATGGCCTCTTCATACCAGATGTCCTTGGGGCCCATCACGGTCTTTACCTTGTCGCCCACGCGCTTCACGATGACGACCTTCTCGACGGACGGACAGTCTTTGACGGCGTCGTCGGCGTTGGTCTTCTGGGGGATGGCCTTGGAGCCGCGGAAGGTTCCGTCGCAGGTCACGAGCACTTTCGTGGTGCTGTCCTGGAGCCTGTCCCGCAGGGCGTCGGAGCTGAACCCGCCGAAAACGACGCTGTGGACGGCACCGATGCGGGTGCAGGCCAGAAGGCCGATTGCGAGCTCGGGGATCATGGGCAGGTAAAAGCAAACCCTATCGCCCTTCTTCACGCCGAGGGATTTGAGGACGTTGGCGAACTTGCAGACTTCCACGTGGAGCTGCTTGTAGGTGATCGCCCTGTCATCGCCGGGCTCGTTGCCCTCGAACTGGATGGCAACCTTGTCGCCGCGGGTCTTCAGGTGCCGATCCACGCAGTTGTAGGATACGTTGAGTTTGCCGCCCTCGAAGAACTTGACGTAGATGGGGCCTTTCTTCATGTCGAAGTTGTAGTCCATGACCTTGTCCCACTTCTTGAACCACTCGACATACTCGCCGGCCACTTCCGCCCAGAACCCGTTGGGATCTTCGATCGAGCGCTTCCAGAGCTTGTCGTAAGCCGCTCTCCCGGCGACCCAGGCCGACTTCTTCAGTTTCTCCGGCACCGGGTATACATCTTTCAGCTGTACATCTGCCATCTGCACTCCACCTCCATTTGAACTTTTTCAGTCTTATTATTCCAGGGAGAACCTTCCCGGTATCGAAACACCCTGCCCGCGGGCCGGGTCTTCTGGCCGGGTAGCGCCCGGAAGAAGCCCCCTGTCCGCACGGGACAGGAAGGGAATCCGGCAGAAGCGCCTCCGGGTTGGCGAGTGCGCCCTCCCGAATGGAAAAGGCGCATGAAGTCACTCCCTTGTACCCCTCTCTGAAAAGCCGCCGGAGTATAAGATTAGAGGTCTTTTTTTGTCAAGCAAAAAGTGGGTTATTTTACCGGATTTTACAGGCTAAAGCGTTGCAAAAACACCTCGGTCCGGGACGTGTGTGTATTTTTCAACACAGCTTCAGCGATCTCCAGGGGGTTCAGCTTGCAAACCCGGGAGGGATAAAATATTAAATAATCATAATATATCATATAGTTACAATCATTATGGGCCCATAAAACAACGGTGGTATGGGAATTGCTCAATGGGGAAGCATCCGTTCCGCTTCGGAGCGGGAAGATTTTGCGTCACGTCATGTGTTTGTCATGAAGGCCGCGCAAGGGGCCCCGGGCATGAAGCCTGCGGCACGGGCGGCAGAAAATGCTTGACATGGGTTTATGGCGATGCTAGTTCTTTTTGCAAAAAACAGGGGGGGCACTATGCCCCATGAAAGGGGGTGACGGGCAAACGCTGTTGCGGCGTCGGGGAGGGTGAGCGAATCCATCCCGATACCGGCGGCTTGAAGCCGCAAGACTCGCTGGATATGAACCGGGCAATTCCCGGGGATGTCCCAAAATCCTTAAAAAATTATGGAGGAGAAGAAAAAATGAAGAAGCTTTTAATCGGTTTCCTCGCTGTCGGCCTGATCATGAGCTTTGCCATGACGGCCTCCGCTCAGCCCAACATCAAGGCGAGCGGCCAGTTGTACATGTTAGGCGCCTATACTGACAACCAGAAGGCTATCAATGACGGTCCTTCCCGCGCCAACGTCGCGAACCGGATGAGATTCCAGTTCGAGATCCAGATTCAGGAAGGCCTGAAGCTGACGACCCGCTTTGACGCCATGGAAAGGGCGTGGGGCGAGCAGCAGGCAGCAACATCCGCCGCCCCCGGCTCCTCAGCCTGGACGGGTGCTGCAGCCGCCACGACCGAGCGCAACATCTCCTGGGAGCGCGCCTACGTGACCTTCAACGCGCTCTACGGCGTGTTTGACGTCGGTTACCAGCAGTCCCGCGTTTGGGGTACCTGCGCATTCTGCGACGACTATGATTCCGACGCAGGCGTCCACTACCGCTACATGATGGGCCCCTGGACCTTCGGTCTGGAGTGGGAGCAGAGAGCCGACACCAATTTCTCCGGTGAAGGAAGCGGCCAGGGCGGCACGTATCTCCAACCCAGCGACAATGACCACTCCGTCTATAACATCTACGGTATCTATCGCTGGGCCACAGGCCAGGCGGGACTTCGCTACCAGTTAGACCGCGATGCAAACGGCGGCAAGCTCGGCGCCGTCGGTGCAGGCACCCGCCCTGCCCCCTACGGAAATGCGGCTAACGCAGCCGAGTACGTCGCCACGTTCAGCGAAATCGCCCCTTACGTGCAGTGGATCACCGGCCCCTTCTCCATCGAGTCCGAGCTCCGTTACATCTGGGGTAAGACGGATTACGTCTCCGGCACGGATGTCGATCGCAAGGGCTGGTCTTTCTACGCGAATGGCAAATACACGATGGGCCCCTGGTACGGCGGTCTCGAGTTTGCTTACATCACCGGTGACGATCCCAACACGACCGACAAGAACGAATCCGGCGTGGCCGGCGGTCAGGCCTGGGATCCGATGCTCATTTACGGCAACTACTGGAACACCAAGTACCAGGGCGCCATGGGCGCAGGCAGCGGTGTGGCCGGCTCGCCCGTGCTGAACGGCGGCGGCGGCAACGAGACGAACCTCATGATGTTCAAGCCCTATGTCGGCTGGAAGGTCAATCCTCAGCTCGAAGTGGTCATGCAGTACGCCTGGCTGAAGGCTCAGGAAAAACCGAGCGGCTTCAATAGCGACGAGTACGGCAAGGAATTCGACATCTATGCGACCTACAAGCTCTACAACAACCTGAGCTACACGGTTGGCTTCGGCTACTTCTGGACCGGCGATTACTTCAAGGGTACCGCAACCACCGTCAACCTGGATGACAACTTCCTGGTCATGAACGCGCTGAACTTCGCGTTCTAAGTTTTCGTTTCAGAGTTGTATGACAAAAAGGACCCCCGGGGGTATGCCCCCGGGGGTCTTTCATTTCCTGTAGGCTGGTAACCGCAGGCGCATCCCGCGGGGACATAGAGGTTAAGAAGGTGAGAGGGTGAGAAAGTTGGACAAGCCGCCGGCCAAAAGCTGACTCTCCGCTTCTCCAACCATCTTACCTTCAAACCCTCTTACCTTCTGCCTTTTCGGGGGCCTTGCATCCAGGCATTTTTGAACAGCCTGCCTCTCAGTCAGTCACTATCAAATCGGCTTGACAAGCGCCGATGGGTGAGACATATTTACGCCGAAGGCGCAGGGCGTATGGCAAAAGGCTAATGGCTAATGGCAAGAAAGGAATTAAATTCTTTATCGCCTTTGCCTGTTGCCTTAAGCCTTAAGCCTTAAGCCTTAAGCCAAAACGCCGGAGGCGTTCCATGCCTTTATATGATTATGAATGTGTAAAATGCACCCACGTCTTCGAGGTCTTTCACAAGATCGACGAAGTGATCGATGACCTGGCCTGCCCGAAATGCAAGGCAAAAGGGCCCAGAAAGCTCGTCTCCCAGTTCAAGACCAACCAGTGGTCGCAGTTTCTGGACACGATGGAGCGCAAGATCAGCCCACACAAGTTCAAATAAGACGGGCTTAAGGCGGAAGGCTTAAGGCATATGGCATTTTGAATCATCATTTTCTTCTTTTTGGCCCTACGCCCTTAGCCTTAAGCCATAAGCCCGGGCAACCGGAGGTTGTTTCACATCAATCGAATCTATGGCAACGTTGCCGGTCTCAAGGCCGGCCAGATCCGACGCATTCAGCAGCTCTACCGCCGCAAAATCCCGATTGACCGGGTTCTCACCCTCGAGCTTGCCCGGACCCTCTGCGAGATTTCCCGAGAGACCAACCGGCAGATCGGCGTCCTCATCAGCCGCAAGGGAGAGATCCACTTCGTCGTCGTGGGGGATCACCGCCAGATCATGATCCCGAGCCTCGACGAGTTCCGCTCCGGCGAAAGCCGTCTCAAGGGGCTGCGTCTCATCCACACCCACCTCAACGGGGAGGCGCTCACCCGGGATGATCTCACGGACCTGGCCCTTCTGCGGCTCGACTTCATCTGCGCCGTGACGGCGGAGGAAAGCGGGCTTCCCGGCAAGGCCTACTCGGCCCATCTCATCCCGGAGAACCCCGACGGCCGCTACTGGCTCCAGCTCGACCCCATTCACCCGGCCCGGATGGACCTCGATTTTTCAGGGTTCATCCAGGACCTCGAGGACCAGATCACCCGCAGGCAGCGCACCCGAAGGGTCAGCTCGCGGGAGCGGGCCATTCTCATCCGCGTCGAGACGGATCCCCGAAACCGCCAGAACACGCTGGGCGAGCTCAAGGAACTCGCCGAATCATGCGGCGTCGAGGTCTTCGACGCCATCACCCAGCACCGCCAGGAGATCGACCCGAAATCTCTCATGGGAAAGGGGAAGCTCTCGGACGTGGTGATCCGCGCCCTGCAGATCGGCGCGAACCTGCTCATCTTCGACCACGAACTCACGCCAGCCCAGGTCCGTTCGATCACGGACTTCACGGAACTGAAGGTCATCGACCGCACCCAGGTGATCCTGGACATCTTCGCCCAGCGCGCCCACAGCCGCGACGGCAAGATCCAGGTGGAGCTCGCACAGCTCAAGTATCTGCTGCCCCGGCTCATCGAGAAGAACACGGCCATGTCGCGGCTCACCGGCGGGATCGGCGGCACCGGGCCCGGCGAGACAAAGCTCGAGATCAACCGCAGGCGCGTGAGGGACAAGATCCACCGGCTCGAGGAGGGCATGAAGAACATCCAGAAGGGCCGCAACACACGCCGCTCGAGCCGCGAGAGGGCGGGGCTCCCGGTCGTCTCCATCGTGGGCTACACCAATGCGGGAAAATCGACGCTGCTCAATGCCCTCACGAACAGCAACGTCCTTGTCGAAGACAGGCTTTTCGCGACGCTGGACCCGAAGAGCTCGCGGCTGCGTTTCCCGCGGGACACAGAGGCCGTCATCACCGACACGGTGGGTTTCATCCGCAACCTGCCGAAGGAGCTCTTTGCCGCCTTTCGCGCCACCCTCGAGGAGCTTCACGAGGCCGACGTGCTGCTGCACCTCATCGACGTGAGCAACCCGGATTTCGATGAACACATCGTCGCGGTGGAGAAAATCCTCGGGGATCTGGGCATCGCCGCAAAGCCGACGATCCGCGTCTTCAACAAGGAGGACCGGATCGCCGACAGGGAGCTCCTTGCCGCCCTGTGCCGCCGGTTCGACGCCATCGCCGTCTCGGCCCTGCACCCATCAACATTTCAGGCCCTCCTGGACAAGCTGGAGTGGCTCATCCACGAGAAGGCCGCTGGAGCAGGACCTGCCGGGACAGACGAAACCGCAACAGGCGAAGACGCCGAAGAAACCCTGGTTTCCTGACCCGGGCCGTCCATCCCTTCCCCCGAAAAATCTTGACGCCGCAACAGACACGCTCTAATAGAGATGCTTGCAGTCCGCCATCCCCGGTTCCGCAGGGTATTCGATCATGTCAACCGCCAGTTCGATGCGCCGCATGCTGCCTGCGTTTGTTCTTTTGACCCTCGTCACTGCAGGGGTCTACGGGCAAGTCTGGAATTTCGGCTTCATCAATTATGACGATCCTATCTACGTGACGGACAATGTGGTCGTCCGCAAGGGATTGACGTGGGAGGGAATCCGGTGGGCCTTCACGACAAATGCTGCCAACATCTGGCATCCGCTCACGTGGCTCTCCCACATGCTCGATGTCAGCCTTTTCGGCCTTGACCCCGGCTTTCATCACTTGGTCAATCTCCTCTTTCACCTGCTCAACACGTCTCTGTTGTTTCTCGTCCTGAAAACAGCGACGGGGGCTTGCTGGCGAAGCGCATTCGTGGCGGCCCTCTTCGCCCTTCATCCCCTTCACGTGGAATCCGTTGCCTGGATTGCGGAGAGGAAGGATGTTCTGAGCACGTTTTTCTGGCTTCTCACCATGGGGGCTTACGTCCTGTATGCTCGAAGGCCGGGAATCCCACGATATCTCCCCGTCCTCCTTTTCTTCAGCCTGGGCCTCATGGCCAAACCCATGCTGGTCAGCCTTCCGCTCGTACTTCTCCTGATGGATTACTGGCCCCTGGGGAGGCTGCCCGAACGGCGGGCACCGGTCGACCCTCCGAAAGCCCCGGCGCAGCCTGCAGAGCGGGACAGGAAAAAGGCAAAAAAGAAAAAGGCGGTGGTGCCCCTGCCGGAACCGGTGAAGGGGAAGGGCCGAAACCACGCAACGCTTCTGCTCCTCGAGAAGATCCCCCTTGTCGTCCTCGCTGGCATCTTTTCTTTTGTCGCCTTCTACACTCAGCAGAAAGGGGGCGCCCTGAGCTCCCTGGAAGCCTACCCGCTGGGTGTCCGGCTCGCGAATGCCGTCGTCTCCTATGCCCGCTATCTCTTCAAGATGCTCTGGCCTGTCGACCTGGCCTTTTTTTACCCCTTCGTCAGGGAGATTCCGGCCTGGCAGATTTTCGTCTCAGCCATTCTCCTGCTTGCCGTCAGCATCGCCGTCGTGCATTTCGCCCGCCGGTTTCCCTACCTCGCTTTCGGATGGGCCTGGTATCTCGTCACCCTGCTGCCCGTCATCGGCATCGTAAAGGTCGGCGAGGCTGCCCTGGCAGATCGCTATACGTATATCACGCTCATCGGTCCCTTCGTCGCCGCTACCTGGGGTGTTTACGACCTGGCGGCGCGGTGGACCCGAGGAAAAGAGGCGATGGCCGCCGCCGCTCTCCTTTTGGTGATCGCCTTGGCGGCCGCGACATTCGTCCAGGCCGGAACCTGGAGAAACAGCGCCACCCTTTTCCGTCACGCGCTGGCAGTGACGGAAAACAATTTCATGGCTCACACCAATCTCGCCGCGGCGCTCATCGACGAAGGCAGGCTGAACGAGGCCCTCCCGCATCTCGAGACGGCAGCAAGGATCAGGCCCGACTTCCCCAACGCCCGGTACAACCTTGGCGTCATCGGCATGCGGCAGGGAAAAAACGACGAGGCGCTGGGTCATTTCAAGGCCACGCTGCGCTCCGACCCCAACTTTACATGGGCATCCTATTACGCGGGGCTCCTTCATCTGCAACGGGGAGAGTCCGCCGAGGCCGTGCAATACTTTCAAAAGGCCCTGGCGGGCGGGGGCCCCGACCCGCAGATCTTCGCCACCCTTGCCGATGCACTGGCCATGAGTTCGCGATACGAAGAGGCGCTTTACTGCTACGAACGCGCGCTCGCGCTGAATCCGGACGCGGTGGAGGTTCGCTACAACGCCGCGCGCATTCTCATCGCAATGGGGCGTGTGGACGAGGCCATCGGCCACCTGCGCGAAGCCGTCCGGATCAAGCCCGACTATGCCCGGGCGCACAACAACCTCGGCAGCGCGCTTCTGATGCAGAAGCGCCTCGATGAGGCGGCCTATCACTTCCAGGAAGCCGTCCGGATCGATCCGGGTTACACGATGGCCCGCGAGAACCTGAAAGACGCACTGGCACAGCAGAAGAAGGGAAGAAGGTAAGAAGATGAGAGGGTAAGAGGTTGAGAAGAAAAAAGGGCATCGGGATGCGCCATCCCGATGCCCTTTGTGTGTGCTCCTGTTTTTCCCTATACCCGATACCCAATACCCTGCCCCTACATGATCCCCTTATACCATCCCCCATCGATCTGGATGGCCGCGCCGGTGATGTAGCCTGCCCGCTCCGAGGCGAGGTAGACGACGAGGCTGGCAAACTCCTCGGGCGTGCCGATCCGCTTCATGGGGATCTCCGCCTCCCACTTGCCGATGATCGCCTCGGGAGTCGTGTTCTGCTTCTGGGCCAGCACGATCGCCAGGTTGCGGACACGGTCCGTCATCGTGTAGCCCGGGCAGACACTGTTGACGGTGACGTTGAAGGAGGCCAGCTCGTTGGAGAGCGACTTGGCAAAACCGATCACGCCCGAGCGGACCGTATTGGAAAGGATGAGCCCGTCGATGGGCTGTTTGACGGCAATCGAGGTCATGTTGATGATCCGTCCCCAGCGCTTCTCCTTCATGATCGGGACGGCCTCGCGCGTCATCACGATTGTGGAGAGCAGGTTGAGGCGGAACCCGCGGTGCCAGAGCTCGTCGTCGATCTCGAGAAAGCTCATCGAGGGCGGGCCGCCGGCGTTGTTCACCAGGACGTCCACCGTCCCGAAGCGGGCCGCCGATTTCCGGACGAAATTTTTCGCCTGCTCCATGTCCGTCACGTCGGCCGGTATGGTATAGACCTCGCCGCCCGTTGCTTTTTTGATCGCCTCTGCCGCCTCGGGCAGATGGGGGTCGTCGAGGGCGCAGATGGCAACCTTCGCCCCTTCCCGGGCAAAGTCCATCGCCACGGCGAGCCCGAGCCCCTGGCTCCCGCCGGCCACCAGGGCCACCTTCCCTTTCAATCCGAGATCCATATGTTGCCTCCTGAACTGGTCTATTCCGTCTATTCCGTCTTGTATGTTTACTTCAGTCTTTCACAACACGT
>CAZUBX010000112.1:0-8390 GCA_964619035.1 uncultured Syntrophaceae bacterium
ACAAGACGATCGACTATACCCTCTCCGATGCCGCATGGACGGAGAAATACCGGAAGTACCTTCCGGCGAAATAAGGGACATGCTGAAAGAAGACGCACAAAAACCGGCCCGGCCGGGGATTCGGCCTGCCGGTGACATCGAGGTCTTGCAGAAATCCTTCGAGAGCTTCACGGCGGCCACCATGAAACTCCAGGAGGCCTTCTCGAATCTCGAGATCAAGTTCGAGAACCTCAACCGCGAGCTCGAACAGAAGAACCGGCGTCTCGAGAGCATCATTGCCGAGAAGGACGAGATGCGCAACTACCTGGAAACCATCCTGGAGAGCCTGACGACAGGCGTCGTTGTGACGGATCTTCAGGGGCGCGTCACGATGATGAACGGCTGTGCCGGGCGCATCACCGGAATGGAACCGGGCGCTGCAGATCGAGAGCTTGCCGATCTCTTCCGGGGAGCCGAGGAGATGGATCGGGGCCGGGCAGGCTCTGCCCCTTCCCGGTACCTGCAGGGCAAGCGCAAGATCCGCCTCGGCGACAGCATCCTCGAGGTCCTGACGTCCCCCGTGAAGACAAAGGACGGCAACAGCCTGGGGACGGTCCACATCCTGCTCGACGTGACCCGCGTCGAGAAGCTCGAGGAGATGGCCAAACGCACAGAAAAATTTGCCGCCCTCGGCGAGATGGCGGCCAACATCGCCCACGAAGTCCGCAACCCCCTGGGAAGCATTTCACTGTCGGCCTCGCTTCTGCTCAAGGGCCTTGCCGACGAGAAGAACCGGGACCGGGCCGCGCGGATCATCCACTCCGTGAAGAGCGTCGACAACAAGATCGCGAACCTGCTGCTGTTCACCCGAAAGCCGGAGCCTCTTTTCCGGGATCAGCGGATCCACGATGTCCTTCAGGACATCATCCGGTTTTCCGTGGAGATCCTGGACAAGGAAGGAATCCGGCTGATCGTGCGTCTGGCAGGTGCAGACCCGCTCGTACGGGCCGACGGGGAGCTTTTGAAGCAGGTGTTCCTCAACATCATCCTCAATGCCGTCCAGGCCATGCGGGGCGGCGGGGAGCTCACCATCGAAACCCGCCTGCACAACGACCCGGCACTGAGGCCGGGCATGGAACGGAGCATCGAGATTCGCTTTGCCGACACGGGCTCAGGGATTGCCGAGGAGGATCGCAGGCGGATCTTCGACCCCTTCTTCAGCACGAGGGAAGGGGGCAGCGGCCTGGGGCTCGCCATCGTGCACAACATCATGGATCTGCACCGCGGGAGCATCGGCGTGGAAATGGGCGAGAAGGGCGGGAGCGTGTTTACCGTGCTGCTGCCGCTTGTGGAACCTGAATGAAGAAGGTGAGAGGGTGAGAGGGTAAGAGGGTAAGAACAGACATGACGGAAGCAAGCTCGAAACGCAGACCCATCCTCGTCGTCGATGACGACCCCTACATGCGGACGTCCCTGATGGATTGTCTCGTGAGCTGCGGGTATGCCGTGGAGACGGCCACCGACGGCGTCGACGCACTGGGCAAGTTCCGGAGAGGCGCCTATGAGATGGTCATCACCGACATCCGGATGCCCAAGATGGGTGGGCTCGATCTGCTGAAAGGCGTGAAGGATCAGGCCCCCGAGACTCCTGTCATCGTCATCACCGCCTACGGTACGGTGAACACGGCCGTCGAGGCCATGCGAAAGGGCGCCACGGATTTCATCATGAAGCCCTTTTCGCTCGACGACCTCGAGATGGTAGTGAAAAACGTTCTCGAACGGGGCGCGGAGCCCGAATGCCGGGAAACGGCCCACGAGGCACCCGGGACGTCCCGGCTGGCACAGCGACAGATCGTGACGGCCGATCCCAGGATGGCCGAGCTTCTCGAATTCCTGAAGAACATCGCCAAAAGCCGATCGAGCGTTCTCATCTCGGGCGAGAGCGGCACGGGAAAGGAACTGCTGGCCCGGTTCATCCATCAGCACAGCCCGCGGAGAAACCAGCCCTTCGTGGCCGTCAACTGCGCGGCCATTCCCCACACGCTGCTCGAGAGCGAGATGTTCGGCTTCGAGAAGGGAGCCTTCACCGGTGCCGCCCAGCGGCGGATCGGCAAATTCGAGCTGGCCGACCGGGGGACGCTGCTGCTCGACGAAGTGAGCGAGATGGACATACCGCTCCAGGCCAAACTTCTGAGGGTGATCCAGGAGTCGGAAATCGACCGTCTGGGCGGGAAAGACCCCATCCCCGTCGATGCACGGATTGTCGCGACGACCAATTCAGATCTGAAAAAGTGCATCCAGGAAAAGAAATTCCGCGAGGATCTCTATTACCGGTTGAACGTGATCCCCGTCCGTATCCCGCCGCTCAGGGAGCGAAAAGGGGATATCTCCGTCCTGGCAGAGCATTTCCTCGCGAAATACGCGGCGGAAAACGGAAAGCGAAAGCCGTCCTTGCCCGGCGAGACTCTGGCTGCCCTTGTCGCCTACCCCTGGCCCGGCAACGTGCGCGAGCTGGAAAATGTGATCGAGCGCGCCGTTCTCGTCTGCCAGGGCAATGCGCTGCTGCCGGGGCACCTTGCCCTCGACGGCGACGAGACCGCCGCCGTCGATCCTGTCAGCCCCGGGGGAGCGCCTGTGCCGCTTCCGGCCGACGCGCCCGCCACGCTCAGGGGCATGGAGAAGAATCTCATCTTCAGCACCCTGAAACAGGTCAAGGGCAACAAGACGAAGGCCTCCGAGATCCTGGGGATCAGTGTGCGGACCATGCGCAACAAGCTCAATGAGTACAAGCTCGAGCAGGGCACGCTGGAGTTGGAGAGATAGTCAACAGCAAGAAACAGGTAACAGGTAACAGGTAACAGGTAACAGGTAACAGGTAACAGAACGATCCTGATGAGCGTCTTTTCCTGTCACCTGACACCTGGTACCTGTCACCTTGACCAACCACTTAACGGGCGCAAACGAGCATTCAGGCGCCTGAATCCCGAAACCCAATTCCTGAATTTACCGCTATCCCAAAATGGCCTATCTATCTGTTTCCTCCCGCACTTTTCGTTGGCACATGCCTTGCAACACATCTCCGTGGATTCTTTGTACGGAGAAAATTCAGCATGAATGGCCTTTTCGGAAAAACCATCGGTGTGCTTTCGGATCTCGTCGGCGCCCGCTCGCAGAGGCACCAGGTCCTGGCGTCGAATGTGTCCAACATCGACACCCCGGGATACGAGCCGAAGGATGTCGATGTTGAGAATCTGATCGCCTCGATGCAGGGCAAGGGCATTCGCATGGCCCGGACGAACGGGAAACATTTGCCTGCTGCGACACCGGGAGGAAACCTCTCCGTCACGAAAACGGGCGATAAGGTGGACATGGACCGCGAGATGGTTTCGATTGCCGAAAACCATCTCATGCACAACGCCGCCGTCGAGATGCTGGCGCGCAAGTTCAGGGCACTCCAGAGTGCCCTCCGGGAGGGTAGGTAATGAATTTCATCACCTCGTTTGATATCTGCTCGTCGGGGCTTTCGGCCCAGAGACAGAAGATGGACGTCATCGTCAGCAACATCGCCAACGCGAGCACGATCCAGACCCCCGAGGGGGGGCCCTACAAGAGAAAGGTCGCCGTCCTGGCGGCGGAGCCCGTGAACAGCAGGTTCGGGTCCACCCTGAAGGATGCCCTCTCCCAGGTGAAGGTGCAGGAGGTCATCGAGGATGCCGAAGGCCTCAAGAAGGTCCATGACCCGACGCACCCCAACGCCGACGAGCAGGGCTTCGTTACCTACCCCAATGTGAACGTGGTGACGGAGATGGCCGACATGATCACGGTCAACCGGGCCTACGAGGCCTGTGTGACCGCACTGGATGCCACGAAGAACATGGCCCTCAAGGCACTCGACATCGGCAAGTAACCATGAACGGACGGCCGGTTGTTCATTGGATCCCGCCGGCCGGTGAAGGAGCATAACGTATGAACAGGGTAACGACGCGAAACGAGGCCTTGCAGATCCCCGCCAAGGCCATCCAGCCCGCGGGGAAGGCTCCCGGCAATTCCCAGGGGGCCTTCGGGGACATGCTGAAACAGGCCGTCACCGAGATCAGTCAGCTTCAGAATAACGCCGACAAGGCCATCACGAGCGTTCAGCTCGGCCAGTCCGGAAATATTCACGAGGCCATGATCGCCATCGAGAAGGCCGACATCTCGTTCAGGGCCATGATGCAGGTCCGAAACAAGATCCTGGAAGCCTACCAGGAAGTCATGAGGATGCAGGTCTGATTTCGGATCTCTGCCCTCTGTCATCTGCGGCGACTCCGGCTCCTCTCTCGACGATGGTCACAGCGCTCCGATGACGGATACTGAAATTCTCCTGAAGGATAGAGGGATAGAAAATCCATGGGTCAGCTTTTCTCGCAGATGTGGAAGGGGTTTGAGTCCCTTCCCGCGTCCCGTAAACTCACCATCCTCGCGGCGGCGGGCATCACGCTTCTGAGCATCGCCCTTGCCGTCGTCTTCATCAACCAGCCCGATTACAAGGTTCTCTACACGAACCTTTCCACCGAGGATGCCGGTCAGATCACGGCGCGGCTCCAGGAGAAAAAGATCCCCTACCAGCTTTCGCCCACAGGGGACATGATCTCGGTGCCTTCCGAAAAGGTGTCGGAGCTGCGGCTGGAACTGGCCGCCGCGGGTCTTCCCAAGGGCGGCGGCGTCGGGTTCGAGATCTTCGACGCGAAGAACCTGGGCGTGACCGAATTCGTCCAGCAGCTCAACTATCAGCGCGCCCTCCAGGGGGAGCTCACCCGGACGATCAACAGCCTCGACGAGATCCAGCAGAGCCGCGTCCACCTCGCGATCCCCAAGAAGTCCCTCTTCTCGGAGGACCAGAAAAAGCCCACGGCCAGCGTCATCGTAAAGTTCAAAAGCGGGCGAACCCTCAGCGAACCGCAGATCAACGGCATCGCGCACCTCGTGTCGAGCTCCATCGAGGGGATGAGCCCCCGTGACGTGATGATCGTCGACTCGAGCGGGAAGGTCCTCTCGAAAGTTACCGAGGGGGGCGATGTGGCCCAGCTGTCCAACTCGCAGGTCGAGTACAAGAAGAACGTCGAGAAGGACCTCACGAGCCGCATCACCTCCATGCTGGAGAAGGTCGTCGGCGAGGGGAAGGCCGTTGTGCGGATCTCCACCGATCTGGACTTCCGGGTCATGGAGAAAACGGAGGAGAAGTATGACTCCGAGGAGCCCGCCATCCGCAGCGTCCAGCGTTCGCAGGAAAAATCGGGCGCCACCTCGGGCGGGGCGGGCGAAAGCACCGTCACGACGACGGGACGGCAGGCGGCAGCGCCGCCGCGGCTTGCAGGGTCAAACCGCGAGAAGACCGATGAGACGATCAACTACGAGATCAGCCGTACGGTCAACAAGACCGTCATGCCCGTGGGCGACGTGAAGAAGCTCTCCATTGCCGTCCTCATCGACGGCAACTACGTGAAGAACGAAAAAGGGGTCGAGGAATACCAGCCGCGGCCCGAGAAGGAGCTGACGGCCCTGGAAGACCTCGTCAAGAAGTCCGCCGGCTTCGATACCAAGCGGGGTGACCAGGTCGTCGTATCCAACGTGCCCTTCAAGAAAGTGGATTTGGGAGCGGAGACGGCGGAAAAGTCCTGGCTGGACAAGTTCATGCCCTTCATGCCGCTTGTCCGGTATCTCGTGATGCTGGTTGTGATCGCCCTGGTGGCACTCTTCGTCGCGAAGCCGCTCGTCCGCATGCTCGCAGAGCGGGGGCGGGAGGTGGCGGTATCCGTCCGGGAAGTGCCCGCCGGCGCGGGCGCGCTCAAAGGCGGCGAAGGGGTGACGCTCTCCCTCGGCTCCCATCAGCAGTCCCGCGAACTGACGGAGACCGACATCGTGCGGCACATGGCATCGGCGGATTCCAAGCGCTTTGCCGAACTCCTGCGAAATTGGATTAAATGATAGGCGACAGGCTGCAGGCCACAGGCGCCAGGACAGAATGGGAGATCGATTTTCTTTCCTGAAGCCTGTAGCCCGATGCCTGATGCCTGTTCCGTGAGGAACCATGAACAGTGATGAAAAAGCAGCCATCCTTCTGCTCTCGCTCGACGAGGAACATGCGGCGGAGGTCATGAAAAACCTCCGGTCCGCCGAGGTCCGCCGCATCAGCAAGTACATGAGCCGGATCACGAGCATCTCGGCCAGTGATATCCAGGAGGTGGCCAAGGAGTTCTGTGAACTCGCCAAGGAAAAGGGCGGGATCCTTTCCGTCAAGGAGGACGTGGCGAAGAACATCGTCCTGAGGGCCCTGGGGGCCGAGCAGGCGGGAAGCATCCTGACGGCCCTCGAGGGCGAGAAGGACAAGTTCAGCGAGAACCCCATCTTCGAGAAGCTTCGGGACATCGACCCGCGGCTGCTGACAGACTTTACGAAGATGGAGCACCCCCAGACCATCGCGCTCATCCTGGCCCACCTGCGGCCCGAACAGGCCGCCGAGATCATGGAATCCCTCGGCCCGGAGATGCAGATCGAGATCGTTCGGAGGATGTCGAGCCTCAAGAGCGTGCCCACGGACCTGATCGAGGACGTGGCCCAGACCCTCGAAAGCGAACTCATCTCCGGCGCGGCCAGCGAGAGGGAGATCGGCGGCGTGGGGCTCATGGCGGAAATTCTCAACCGCATGAACCGCACGAGCGAAAGCGCGATCATTTCCTCGCTCGACGGTTCGGACCCGGAGCTGGCCGCAGAGATCCGCGGCCTGATGTTCACCTTCGACGACATTCTGAAGCTCGACGACCGCAGCATCCAGGAACTCCTGCGGGAGGTCTCGAGCGAGGACCTCTCCAAGGCCCTCAAGGTCGTCGTCGCGGAGGGCCGCGAGAAGGTGTTCAAGAACATGTCCAAGCGCGGCGCCGACATGCTGAAGGAAGACATCGAAATGATGCCGCCCATCCGGCTCTCCGATGTGGAGAAGGCCCAGCGGGCCATCCTGGACGTGTGCAAGCGACTCGAGGCGGAAGGCAGGATTCAGCTGTCACGCGAGGAGGGCGATGCCTTCATCTAATCGGGTCATCAAGTCCAGGAACGTCAAGGTCGTCGACGGCCCCGCAACGGAAAAGCCGCGTTTCATGCCGGCCGACTTCGGGTGCGAGAATCTTTCCCAGGGTCCTGCCCCGCGGCGCTCCCGCATCGAGGAGATCCTTCTCGAGTCGGAAAAGAAGATCGGCGTCGCCGTGAAGCATGCCTATGAGCGGGGCCATGCCGAGGGGTATCGCAAGGGAACCGAGAAGAAGGTGGAGGAGCTGGCTGCCCTGGCGGAGGCCCTGAAGAAGCTGCTCCTCGAGGTGGAGAACATCCGCCGCAGCATCCTGGAGCGCGGCGAAGCGAGGGTGCTCAAGCTTGTGATTGCCGTGGCCCGAAAGGTGATCCGCCAGGAAGTGGCAACGGACCGCGATGTGATCCTCAGCGTGCTGCGCGAGGCCGTCAAAAACGTGCTGGACCGCGACCGGATCAAGATCCGCCTGAACCGGCTCGACCATGAACGGATGTCGAAACTGACCCCGGCCCTCATCGCCGGGTTCGAAGGGATCCGGTCGATTGCGCTCGAGGCCGACGAGGCCATCGGTCCCGGCGGCGCTGTCATCGAGACCGCTTTCGGAGAGATCGACGCCACCATCGAGCAGCAGCTCGAGGAGATCCTGAAGGCATTTCTGCAAAACGGGCTTAAGGCATAGGGCAAAAGGCTTAAGGCCCCGCGGAAAATATTCTTTTCAGAACCTTAAGCCATTAGCCCTAAGCCCTTAGCCATAGGTATTTTCATGACCCTGGATTTAAACCGCTACCAACGGATTCTCGACCAGATCAACCCGATCAAGGTGAACGGGAAGGTGAGCGAGATCATCGGCCTTATGGTCGAGGGTCACGGACCGGCGAGCTCCGTGGGCGAGATGTGCAACATCTTCGCCAATGGCGGAGCCTGCGAAACGCTCAGGGCCGAGGTGGTGGGGTTCCGCAAGGGGAAGGTCCTCTTGATGCCGCTCGACAACCTCCAGGGCGTGGGGCCGGGCTGCAAGATCGTCTCCCTCGGGCGGAAAGCTTCCATTGCCGTGGGGAAGAAACTTCTCGGCCGGGTCATCGACGGCCTCGGCAACCCGATCGACGGCAAGGGCCCCATCGAACTCGAGGATGAATACACGCTCTACGCCGAGCCGATCAACCCCCTGCAGAGAGGCCGGATCGAGGAGCCCATGGATCTCGGCATCCGTGTCCTCAACGGACTGCTGTCCTGCGGCAAGGGCCAGAAGATGGGCATTTTCTCCGGCTCCGGCGTGGGGAAAAGCATTCTCATGGGCATGCTCGCCCGCTACACGAAGGCCGATGTGAAAGTCAACGGGCTCATCGGGCAG
>CAZUBX010000113.1:0-8188 GCA_964619035.1 uncultured Syntrophaceae bacterium
CACGGTGTCCTTGAGGGCCGGGTTGACCTTTTCGGTGATCCACGCCGCAAGCTCCCGGAACTGCATGACCTTGTCGTAGGAGGTGCCGAGGGCCGAGTGGAAGACGACCTTCTTGAGCTCCTCGAAGTGCGTCATGAGCGGCGCCTTCTGGTCTTCCTCGAAGAAGAATTTCGCGTCGGCAAGGCGCGCCCGGATGACCTTCTCGTTTCCTCGGGCCACGACGGCGGGGTCCTTCGCCACGGTGTTGTTGATCGTCACGAAATGGGCCATGAGGTTGCCGTCGGCGTCGACGACGGGGAAGTACTTCTGGTGCGAGATCATCGTCGTGGTGAGGACGTCCTTGGGGATCTTCAGGTAGTCCCTCTCGAAGTTGCCCAGCACCGCCGAGGGGTACTCGACGAGAAACGAGACCTCCCCGATGAGCTCCTCGTTCTCGAAGATCTTTCCGCCCACGCCCGCCGCCGCCTTTCGGGCCTCGTCGAGGAGGATGCGCCTGCGCTCCTCGGGGTCGACGAGCACGAAGCGCTTGCGGGTTTTCGCCAGGTAGTCCTTGTATCCTTTCACCTTGAAGGGCTTGGGGCTCATGAAGCGATGCCCGCGCGACATCTCGCCCGATGCGATGTTCTCGATCCTGAAGGGGACCACCTCGCCGCCATAGAGGGCCACGATCCAGTGGATGGGCCGTGCGAAGCGGATCTCGAGGTTCATCCACCGCATGGACTTCTTGAAGGGGATCGAGAGGATGAATTTGGGCAGGATCGCGGGCAAGAGCTTGATCGTGTCTTCGCCCTCGAGTTTCTTGCGGGCGCCGATGTACTCGCCCTTGTCGGTCGAGATGATCTCCACCTCGGAGATGTCGATGCCCTGACCCCTGGCAAAGCCGAGGGCGGCCTTCGTGGGGTTGCCCTGCTCGTCGTAGGCAACCTTCTTTGCGGGCCCGAGCTTTTCGATGACCTGGTCCTCCTGCCTTTCGGCTACGCGGGAGACACAGAGCGCAAGCCTTCGCGGGGTGGCCACGGCCTTCACCGCGCCGTGCTTGATGCGGCTGGCGGCAAACTCCTTCTGGATCATCTCCTCCATGTCCGCGATCGCCTTCGGCAGGAAGGCCGCGGGGATCTCCTCCGTCCCGATTTCGAGAAACAGTTCCTTGGCCATCTGAAACTCCAGTGAGTGAGTGTCTAAGTGTCTGAGTGTCTGAGTGACGAAGTAAGGGGAATCGGTTTCGTCCCTACCCCCTGGTCCCTCGTCCCTATTTTTTGAACTTTCCCATCAGCGGGAATCCCATCTTCTCGCGCTGCTTGAGGTATCCCTCGGCGCTGAGTCTTGCCAGGTTTCGCACGCGGCCTATGTAGGTGGTGCGCTCGGCGACACTGATGGCCCCCCGGGCATCGAGCAGGTTGAAGGTGTGGGAGCACTTGAGGCAGCAGTCGTAGGTGGGGAGCACACGGTCCTTCTCAGCCATCCGGATCCCCTCGGCCTCGTACATGTCGAAAATCTTCCGGAGCATCTCCACGTTGGCTTCCTCGAAGTTGTAGTGCGACCACTCCACCTCGCCCTGGTGGTGGACGTCGCCGTACTTCACCCCGTGGCCCCACTCGAGGTCGTAGACGTTGTCGATGCCCTGCAGGTACATGGCGATGCGCTCGATCCCGTAGGTGATCTCCGAGCAGATGGGGTTGAGATCGATGCCGCCGACCTGCTGGAAGTAGGTGAACTGGGTGATCTCCATCCCGTCGAGCCAGACTTCCCATCCCAGGCCCCAGGCGCCCACCGTGGGCGATTCCCAGTCGTCCTCGACAAATCGGATGTCGTGCTCCAGGGGGTTGATGCCGAAGCTTTTGAGCGAGTTCAGGTAGAGCTCCTGGATGTTCATCGGCGAGGGCTTCATGATGACCTGGTACTGGTAGTAGTGCTGGAGCCGGTTGGGGTTCTCTCCGTAGCGCCCGTCGGTGGGCCGGCGGGAGGGCTCCACGTAGGCCACGTTCCAGGGCTCGGGGCCCAGGGAGCGCAGAAACGTTGCCGGGTTGAAGGTGCCGGCGCCGACCTCGAGGTCGTAAGGCTGCTGGAGGATGCAGCCCTGGTCGGCCCAGTACTTGTCGAGGGCAAGAACTAATTCCTGAAAGGTCACGACTGTTACCTCCCGTCACGCGGCCCCGGAAGGCCGCCGGTTGATCAAAAAAATACCCCGCCGCTCAAAACGCCTGTTAATACGGGGATGTGTCAGGCGCGACAAGTAGCATTTGGAGGGGTCCCTGTCAATTAAAAAAGAGAAGGTGAGAGGGTAAGAGGGTGAGAAGTTTGGACGAGCCGTCAGCCCGACATCTATTCTCCGCGTCTCCAACCTTCTTACCTTCTAACCTTCTCAACCTCTTCCTCACGGCGTGTAGCGTTTCCGGATTTCCCCGAGGACATTCAGGGACTTGATCTCGCGGCCCGTAAGATGCCGGACGAAGCAGCCGAGGACCTCCCGGCTCTCGCGGGCCATGGGGCCCGAGAGCCCGACGCGGGGCATCCTCGCGAAGTCGATGTCGCGACCCAGCAGGAGCGTCTTGAGCGTGCCGACGGAGACAGGGATGAAATCGGGGCCGTTCACGGTACATCGCGCGCAGCGGATGCCCCCTTCCCGGCAGTCGAAGCGGGGCGATTCGATCGTCTCCAGCGGGGTGCCGCAGGTGACGCATCGATCCAGCACGGGCTCGAATCCCGCCGATTTCAGCAGTCGAAGCTCGAAGAACCGCTCTGCCGTCTCCGTCATCTGCCCGCACTCGATGAAGCCGAGAAAGTCCGTCAACAGCTCGAAGAGGGGCAAATTCTTTTTTCCCTCCACGGAGAATTGCTCGGCGAGCTCCGCCACGTAGGCGGCAACCAGGGTTCGATCGAGATCGGCCCGGATGCCGGCGAAGTGGTTGATGACGTCGGAGCCTTCGATGAAGGCAAGGCCGCCGCTGCCCCTTCGGGAAAACAGGAGAGTGGAAAGCGAGAAGGGCTCCAGCGCGTTGGCGAAGCGCCTGCGGCTGCGCCGCGCTCCCTTGGCGATCCCCTTGAGTTTGCCGAACTCATCGGTGAGGAAGGTGAGGATGCGGTCCGACTCGCCGTAGTCGAGCGAGCGCAGGACGATGGCCTGTACCTTATGGCTTGATTTTGCGGTCATGGAAAGGGTCCAGGGTCCAGGGTTCAGGGTTCAGGGTAATGAAGAAGATTTCTTCCTGTACCCTGGCCCCTTGACCCTGTACCCTGCCTTTACAGTTCGTTGTATTTAATCTCCCCGCCCACGATCGTGAGGACCGCCTTGGCCGGGAGCTTCCAGCCGTCGAAGGGCGAGTTGCGGCTCTTGGAGCGGAATTTCCGGATGTCCACCGTCCATGCTCTCTTCGGGTCGATGACGGTCACGTCGGCATCGGCGCCCTTTTTGAGCGTTCCCTTGGGAATCCGCAGCACGCGGGCGGCATTCACCGTCATCCGGGCGATCAGCTCCGACGGCGTCAGCAGTCCCTCTTCGACGAGCTTCCAGCACAGCCCCAGCGAGGTCTCGAGGCCGACCATGCCGTTTGCGGCATTCTCGAACTCCACCTCTTTCTCGATGGCTGAGTGGGGCGCGTGGTCGCAGGCAATAACCTCGATCGTGCCGTCGCGAAGCCCCGCGCGGACGGCGGCCACGTCCTCGGCGCTGCGAAGGGGCGGGCTCACCTTGAAGGAGGTCCCGAAGTCCTTGAGGGTCTCGTCGGTCAGCAGCAGGTAATGGGGCGCCGTCTCGGCTGTCACCTTCACCCCGCGTTCCCGGGCCTGACGGATAATGCGCACGGCGCCGGCCGAGCTGACGTGGCAGATGTGGACGGCAGTGCCCACGTACTCGGCAATCAGGATGTCCCTCATCACCATGATGTCTTCGGAAATGGTGGGAATCCCCGGCATGCCGAGCTCCGTCGAGGAAAGCCCCTCGTTCATGAGGCCTCCTTTCGAAAGCTGCAGGTCTTCGCAGTGCGCAACAACGGGCAGATCCAGAGAATGGGCGTATTCCAGGGCTCGCTTCATGATCCCCGGGTGCATGACGGGCTTGCCGTCATCGGAGAGGCCCGCCGCCCCGGCCTCCTTGAGGTCGCCGAACTCGGTGAGCGTCTTTCCCTCGGAGCCACGGCTGATGGCCCCGATCGGGTAGACGTTGGCGAGGTTTGCCTTTCGGGCCTGTCTCAGGATGAACTCCGTCACCGAGCGGTTGTCGTTCACCGGGTTGGTGTTGGGCATGCAGGCAATCGAGGTGAACCCGCCCGCCACGGCTGCCTCACATCCCGACTCGACGGTTTCCTTGTACTCGTAACCCGGCTCCCGCAAGTGCGTATGAATGTCGATGAGTCCCGGAACAACGAGCTTTCCCTTGAGATCCAGAATTGCAAGGCCCGGGTCCTTTCTCTTTCCCTTGCCGTCGTCGCCGAGATTCCGTCCCACGGCGGTAATCTTTCCATCTTCGATGAGGACATCCAGGATGTCGTCGATTTTCTGAGAGGGGTCGATGACCCTTCCGCCTTTGAGCAGTGTTGTCATGACTGACCTCCCGACAAGAGATAGAGCAGGGCCATTCGTACGGCGACACCGTTGGTGACCTGTTCGAGGATGAGCGAGCAGGGCCCGTCGGCGATCTCCGGCGAGATTTCGACACCGCGGTTCATGGGACCCGGGTGCATGATGAGGACATCGTCCCTGGCGGCGGTGATGTTTTTGCGGTTCAGGCAGTAATACCGGGCATACTCTCTCAGCGAGGGAAAGAGATTTGTTTCCTGGCGCTCGAGCTGGATACGCAGCATCATGATGATGTCGGCGTCGCGGATGGCATCCTCCAGTTTGTAGTGGACCTCGACGCCCAGACGCTCGACGAAGCGGGGCATCATGGTGATGGGGCCGCCGACGCTCACCTTCGCGCCCATCTTCGTGAGGCCGTAGATGTTCGAGCGGGCCACGCGGCTGTGGGCGATGTCTCCCACGATGGCCACCTTGAGCCCGGCAAGACGCTTTTTCTTTTCCCGCATGGTCATCATGTCGAGCAGGGCCTGCGTCGGATGCTCGTGGGCCCCGTCGCCCGCGTTGATGACGGACTGGCGGACGACCTTGGAGAGCATGTGGGGCGATCCCGCGGCGCTGTGGCGCAGCACGATGATGTCCGGGTTCATGGCCTCGAGGTTTCGGGCCGTGTCGACGAAGGTCTCGCCCTTGACGACGCTGCTGGTGGCGGTGGTGATGTTGATCGTGTCGGCGCTCAACCGCTTGGCGGCGATCTCGAAGGAGGTCCTTGTTCGTGTGCTGGGCTCATAGAAGAGGTTGACGACGGTCACCCCTCGCAGCGTGGGCACTTTCTTGATCTCTCTCGTGGAAATGTCGATGAAGGAATCCGCCGTGTCGAGGATGAGATTGATCTCCTCGACACTCAATTCCTGGATGCCCAGGAGGTCTTTTCTGGCCAGTTTCATGTCAAACCCCGATGGATGAATGAATGAGAATGATCAGCTGGAAATTTCTTGCTGTTCTTCGAAGGCCGTAGGGTTTTGTCTCACGGTACGGGGCTTGCTCTGTTTTTTCCACCCCTGGACCCTGAGCCCTTGACCCTGCACCCGGCCCTTTGGCCGCCTAGAACGTTTCCTCGATCATGACCGCGTCCGAGGATTTTCGTTTCGAGAGCTTGACGAGCACCTCTTCCGAATGCGACGAGGGGAGGTTCTTCCCGACGAAGTCGGCCCGGATGGGGATCTCGCGATGACCGCGGTCGATCAGCACGGCAAGCTGGATGAGCGTGGGCCTGCCGAAATCCATCAACGCGTCCATGGCCGCCCGGATGGTCCTTCCCGTGAAGAGGACGTCGTCGACGATGACCACCTTTTTGCCGTTGAGCGAGAAGGGGATGTCCGTCTTGCCGATCTCATGCTGTTTGCCGGATTTCATGATGTCGTCGCGATAGAGCGTAATGTCGAGCTTCCCCACGGGGATCGGGACCCCCTCGATTGCGGAGATCTTCCGGCCCAGGCGCTCCGCCAGCAGGACCCCGCCCTTCTGGATCCCGATGAGAACGAGGTCCTCGACCCCCTTGTTCTTCTCGAGAATCTGGTAGGCGACCCGCGTGAGCGAGCGCTCGATGCCCTCGGCATCCATGACGACCTTTCGTTTCTTCATGCCTTTCACCTCTTTCGTTTGCGACCTGCGACCTTCCCGGCATCCAAAAAAAAACCTTCCCGTCATCCGGGAAGGTTTTCCGTTATTGGCCAGCAACGAACAATTTTGACAGTCATGGGTGCGACCTTTTTCAATCTCTCCGGATTGCTCTTAAAAGGGCGTTGGATCGTATATAGCAGAGAGGGGGCGGCGGAGTCAAGAAGGGAGTGGAGGAGAAACGCCGGGACGAAAAGGGTGTTGACATCGCAGACGATATCCATTACAGATATGCCACTTTAACTCGTTGCCGGGGCTGTTCAAAGGCGATGGATGCGATGTGTCGCTCCATCGTCTCATCGCATATGGGGCAACAGCCCGGTCTGACTCGGAGGTCGTCAATGGGTACACTCTTTGCGGTTTCCGCCGTGGACTTCGGGGGGGAATTCCGGGGGAATCTCCTCCAGATGGTCGTCGATGCGGGGCCGATGGTGCAGTTCGTCCTGCTTCTGCTGCTCGTCTTCTCCATCGTTTCCTGGGCCATCATCCTGATGAAATACCGCGTCATCTCGAAGACGGAAAAGGAAAACAACCTTTTTCTCGACTCCTACATGAATTCGAGCAAGCTCTCGGACGTGCTGCCCGAGTCGAAGCGATACCCCAACTCCACGATAGCGGAAGTCTTCCGGACCGGCTATCTCGAGCTGGGCAAGATCAACCGAACCTCGAAGGGCACGCCCCAGGATTTACTGGACGCCTCGGGAGCGGCAACCATCGAAATGAGAGGGCTCGACAATGTCGAGCGCGCCCTTCACCGGGCCTGCAGCACCGAGTCCTCCAAGCTGGAGAGCCTGCTGGGGTTTCTCGCCACGACGGGCAGCGCCTGCCCCTTCATCGGTCTTTTCGGCACCGTCTGGGGCATCATGAACGCCTTCCGCGGCATCGGCGCCCGCGGGTCGGCCACGCTCGCGGTGGTGGCGCCCGGCATCTCCGAGGCCCTCGTCGCCACCGCTTTCGGACTTGCGGCGGCCATCCCGGCGGTGGTATTCTACAACTACTACTTGAACCGCATCCGGAACATCTCCCTGGAGATGGATAATTTCGCCTCCGAGTTCCTCAACATCGTCGAGAGGCATTACCTGCAGAAATAAGCCATGGCAAAGTTCAGAAGACAGAACAACACGCAACACAAGCCGCTCTCAGAGATCAACGTGACCCCCCTGGTTGACGTGATGCTTGTGCTGCTCATCATTTTCATGGTCACTGCGCCCATGCTCCAGATGGGCATCGACGTGAACCTGCCCCGCGTGAAGGCCAAGAGCATCAACGTCACGGAAGAGAAGCTCGTGCTGACCATCAACGGCAAGCAGGAAATCTACCTCAACGAATTCAAGACGACGCTGCCCGATCTCAGCACGAAACTCGAGAGCATCTTCAAGACGAGAACGGACCGGGAGCTCTACATGCGGGCCGACAAAGAGGTTCCTTACGGGTACGTCGTTCAGGTCATGTCCGAGGTCCGGAAAGCGGGCATCGACAAGCTGGGCATGATCACGGAACCGCCCAGGGATTCGAGATGACGGTGAAAACCCTCAGATGGAGAAGTGACGGCCTGGCCCGCCTGAACACGGCCGTCCTGCTGTCGCTTCTCATTCACGCCATTGCCCTCTCCGTGCTCTTCTTTTCCCCTGCCTTCCCGACACGAACGTGGACCTTCGGGCCGGCCTACTCCGTGGACCTGGTGAGCGCACCGGCCAACCTGGGCAAGAGCGCCACGGCGGCCCTCTCGAAGGAAGTCATGAGCGAAGCCCTCAAGGAGAGCGCGCGCGACAACGCCATTGTCCTCAAGAAGAGCATCGTCACAAAGACCCCCACGCCGCTTCTGAAGCAGGATGCGCCGACCAAGAAACAGGACGCGGCCCGGCTCAATCAGGCCATCGACGAGTTGCGAAAGAAAGCGGACGCAGCCGATGCCGGCGGTCAGCCCTTCTCGGGGCAGGGCAACACGGCCTCGCTGATGAGCCAGTACTACACCCAGATCTGGTCGAAGGTGCGT
>CAZUBX010000114.1:0-8108 GCA_964619035.1 uncultured Syntrophaceae bacterium
AGCGCTACGCCCGCGACGTGCGCATCACCTCGATCTACGAGGGCACCAACCAGGTCCAGCGCCTCATCATCGCAAGGGACATCCTGAGCGGACTGAAATAGGCCTGAAAGGCCTACGCAAAAAAAGAGCGATCCCGCTTGGCGGAGATCGCTCTTTTTTTGCCTGGTGGCCAGTGACCGGAAATAATAGTGTCAAAGTGCCTGAGTGTCTGAGTGTCTGAGTGAAGAAATGGAGGGGGATTTTCTTCTCTTCACTCAGACACTCAGGCACTTTGACACACAGACACTTTTTTTTCTCACTCAGGCACTTTGACACTCAGACACTTTTTTTTCTCACTCAGGCACTTCTTCTCACTTACTCTTCATGCTCGCCGAGGCCCTCTTCAGCAGGAACTCCTGAAAAACCCGGTCGTGCTCCTGGCAGAAGGATTCCTCGAAGCCGCGGCCCGAACAATCGATCATGAGCTGCTTGGTCAGCCGAAGCGCCTCCATCGGCGTTTCCATGATCTCCGTGGCGATCTTCACCGCCCGCTCCAGGAGCTTTTCCCCCTCGACGACCTCACTCACCAGACCGATCCTGCAGGCCTCCACGGCCTCGACCCTCCTGCCCGTCAGGCACAGGTGCCTGGCCAGCCCTTCTCCGATGATCCAGCGCAGGGGCGTGACCAGCGGGGGGATGCCGAACTTGATCTCGGGGTGGCCGAAGACGGCCTTGGGCGAACAGATTCGAATGTCACAGAGCTTAGCCAGGTCGAACCCCCCGGCAAGAGCCGGGCCGTTGACGGCGGCGATCGTTGGTTTCGGGAAATTCCACAGATCACGGTGATACCGCGAGGACGTCTCGAAGATCTCGCTGAAACGAGCGGGGTGGTTGAACTCGGTGAGATCGAACCCCGCGCTGAAGGCATCGCCCGAGCCCGTGATGATCATCACGCCGACCGTCTGCGATTCCTTCCACTTGCGCATGCACTCCAGGATTTCGAGTCTCATCTCAATGGATATTGCGTTTCGCCGGTCGGGGCGGTTCAGGGTGAGGATGCCTATACCGCCTGCGATTTCAACGGTCTGGATGGTCTTGAGGTCCATCTTCGCCTCCTTGCGTCGGCTTCGGTCTGTTCCGTCTATTCCGTCTATTCCGTCTATTCCGTCAGGACAAAGAATCTGCCTGGTCTGTCTGGTCTATCTGGCCTATCTCGTCTATTCCGTCTGTTCAGTCTGTTCCGTTTGTTCCGTTTGTTCCGTCAGGGCAAAGCGTCTATTCTGTCATTGCGAGGAGCGTAGCGACAAAGCAATCTAGCCATGTCATTGCGAGACGAGCCTCTAGCAAGCCACTTCCATAATCTCCCTCTCCCTTTAGGGGAGAGGGTTGGGGTGAGGGTGGATGTTCCGAGGCGTGGCAATCTACGATTCATATCCTGTCATACAGGTCGGCCCAGCCTGGATTGAACCCACTCACGAGAGCAATTTTCCTGGCACGTGTGCCTGCCTTGATCTGCTTTTCGCGAGTGATCGCGTCAGTAGGATCGTTCAGGACTTCATAGTAAACCAATTTAGTCAGATTGTATCGTTTTGTGAAACCCTCAGACTCTTGGCTTCTGTGCTCATAGGTTCTTTTCTTCAGGTCCCGCGTTACTCCGGTATACAGAGCCGTGTTGTTCCTGCAGGTCATGATGTAAACATAGAATTGGCTCATCTCAATCGTGGATTGCCACACCTCGCGAGGCTCGGCTCGCAATGACATCTTTTTCTATTTTCTGATCCCGACACCCGAAGCCGGAATCCCGAGTCCCTCTTTTTCTTCACTCAGACACTCAGACACTTAGACACTTCTTCATCTGCCGTTGAAAACGGCAACGCGTTTTTCGAAGAACGCCGTAATCCCCTCGCGGTAGTCGTCGGATTGGGCCGCCCGGATCATACCCGAGCGCTCCAGCTCGAGCTGCCGGTACAACAGCCCCAGCATGGCGTTGTTGAGGTTTTCCTTCGCAATGGCAAAGGCCCGCGTCGGGCCGCTCGCCAGCTTCCCGATGATCTCGTTTGCCTCCTTCCAGAGATCGGCATCGTCGGCCACGCGGTTCACCAGCCCCCAGTCCTGTGCCTGTTGCGCGGTGAGCACGGGGTCGAGCAGCACGAGCTCCGTGGCCTTCCCGAAACCGATCAGCATGGGAACCACGAGGGTCCAGGCGCCGTCGGGCACAAGGCTGATGCTTGTGTAGGCCTGACGGAAGATGGCCGAGCGGGCGGCGATCCGGATGTCGCAGGCCGCGGCAAGACTGAAACCGCCTCCGCCCAGAGGCCCGTTGACCACGGCCACTACGGGTTTGGGCATCTGCCTCAGAGCCATGATGATGATATTGAATACCTTGATGAGCTGGCGGACGATGTCCTGGGGGTGGGGCTTCATGTTCTCGCGGAACAGCTTCAGGTCCCCTCCCGAGCAGAAGGCCTTCCCCTCGCCAGTAAGCACGACGACGCGCGTGTCGTCGTCATCGTGGCAGATCTCCAGAGCCCTGGCCAGATCGTTGCCGAGACCGAAGTCGATGGCGTTGAAATATTTAGGGCGGTTGAGCCGGATCGTGGCTACGCCACCCTTGCGCTCGAGGATGATATTCTGAAAGTCCATAGTACCTCTCGTTCATTTCGTTCATTTCGTTGGTTCGTTGATTTCGTTTGTTTCGTTGATCTCGTCATTGCGAGGAACGAAGTGACGAAGCAATCTCGATCATATGTCTCAGACGAAGATTGCCACGCCTCAGAAAATCCACCCTCACCCCGACCCTCTCCCCTCAAGGGAGAGGGAGATTTCAGTCACTCAGGCACTTCTTACTCGTCCCTACACCCTGGTCCCTGGTCCCTCCCCTATGGCAGCCCCCTGACAAAATCCGCCAGCACCTGGTTGAACTCGGCGGGCTTTTCCCTCATCACGTAATGGCCGGCGCCTTCGATGAGGGCGAGCTTTGCGCCGGGGACGGCGTTTGCGATGAACCGCGACAGATCCGGCGGCGTCATTTTGTCATCGTCGCCGCAGATGACGAGCGCGGGGATGGCAATCGAGCCGACCTGGGCCGCAATGTCCATCTTGTCGCAGGCAAAGAGGTCGCCGTAAAAGGCGTCGGGATTCACTTTCGCGAGCCCCTCCTGAAGGTAAGGCCCTACCAGATCCCTACCTGCCTTGGCGATGGCAAACTTCACGACGATCGAGATCACGAAGGGCAGATCGGTGTGGATCTTTTCGAGGATCATGGGATTGACGGGCATCTTCGCGCCGCCGCCGACGGGGACAATGGCCGACAGCAGCCAGCCCTCGCGGATGGCAAAGTTCATGCTGATCGCCGCCCCCAGGGAATGCCCCACCAGCACGGGCCCCCTCAGGCCCAGGGCGCCGATCGTCTTTTTCACCCACTCCACGTAGCGCATCACGTCGCGCTCGCCCGCTCCGCCGGAGAGGCCGTGGCCCGGCAGATTGACCGACGCCACGTTGAACTCGCTCTGCAGGGCCTTGTACTGGCTCTCCCAGGCGGTGTGATCGCCGCCCGAACCGTGGACGAACACGATCCCCTTCCTGCCCTCCACGAATCCCCCGTCATTCACCCAGCACGCAATGGCCGTCCCATCGATCACGATTTCCCGGATCATATTCGCGTCGCTCCCGTCAATTTAGTCTATTTGGTCTATTTAGTCTGTTTCGTCTATTCCGTCAAATCCCCCTTTCATCCCCCTTTTATAAAGGGGGAAAGAGGGGGATTTTCTTATCTTCACTCAAGCACTCAGACACTTGCATGCGTCCCGCGAGCAGGTCGTCAAGGTACCCGAACTCGCGGTAGACCCTGCGCTGCTGCGCAAAGGGCTCGTTGCGGTGCGTGAGCTCGGCTGTCCGCCTCGCCGCATGAAGCAGGTTCAGGATGTGCTCCGTTTCGAGGCCCCGACAGGACTCGAAATAATACACCTCCCCTGCTTCGCGGTATTTACCTGCTTTTTTCAGCCGGCCCTGGATCGGCGTGCCGGGGTAAGGGATCAGCATCTCCGTGTAGGCGATCTCGGCGCCGCGCTCGAAAAGCCGCCTGGCAAGCGCCAGGGTTTCGCGGATCGTCCCCGCCGTGTCCATGGGCCCGAACAGGATGAAGCTCACGACAGGAGTGACGTTCTGCTCCACGCAGAGCGCCACGCACCGCTCGATGTCCGCCGGCGTGATCCCCTTGCGGTAGTAATCCAGGATCGTCCCGGCCCCGGACTCGGCCCCGAAATAAAGCGCACCGAAACCCGCCGCGGACAGGATGCCTGGGAGCATCGGGTTGAGGCAGATGTCGTCGATTCGCGCTTGCGCAAAAAACCGGATCCGCCTGTGAAACCCCTCCCGCCCGATCTCGCGGCAGAGGGACTCCGCCCTGGCCGCGTCGTCGGTGAAATTGTCGTCGCTGAAGAGAATGCGCTGTGCCCCCAGATCGGCCAGCAGGTCGATCTCGTCCATCAGGCTGCCGACGTCCCGGAACCGCACGGTGCCGCCATAGAGGCTGCGGATCGAACAGAAGGTGCACCGGTGACTGCAACCGCGGCTCGACGAAACGCCCCGCGAACGGTATCCCTCCCCTGCAAGCAGGTGGTGAGCCGGAATGGGATAGCCGTCGAGATCCGGCGGGATGCTCCTTCGAGAATTGCGAACATCCTTCCCATTGTCCCGATACGTGATCCCCCTGATTCCCGAGACCGGCCGCCCGGCGCTTCGCGCAAGGACCACCTCCCGGAAGGTCACCTCCCCTTCACCCCGGACGACGACATCCACATCGGGACAGGACGCCAGGATCCGCCTGTCGTGCACCGTCGCATGGATTCCTCCCAGAACCGTGAGCGCAGAAGGGTTCCATGCCTTCACATGGCGGCAGGACTCCAGGGCAGACCGGAAGCTGTCGGACATGGCCGTCACACCCACGACAGCCGGATCGAGACGGTGCAGTGCCTCATCGAGCTTGATCATGGGATCCGGCGAAGGGTCGATGTCAAGATCGAGCACCTCCACCGTAAGGTTTTCCTGCAGAAGAACCGCCGCGAGGCTCAGGAGCCCCAGCGGCGGAAGATCCGATCTGCCCGTGAAGACGGGATTCACCAGGAGAACATTCACGGATGCGTCTATTTCGTTCTTTTCGTTTATTTCGTTTGTTTCGTTTAAATCCCCCTCTTTCCCCCTTTTGCAAAGGGGGATGAAAGGGGGATTTTCTTGCGTTAACCAATCCGGTCATTGCGAGGAACAAAGTGACGAAGCAATCTCGATCATATGTCTCAGACGAAGATTGCCACGCCTCGCGAAATCCACCCTCACCCCAACCCTCTCCCCTCAAGGGAGAGGGAAATTAAGGACGGGGTTTGCTAAAGGCTCGGCTCGCAATGACATACTTCTATTATATCTTCACTCAGACACTCAGACACTTAGACACTTAGACACTTTTTCACTTGTCCTTATCAAACATCCCCTTGTACGTCACGCGCATGTCGCGCTTGAGGATCTTGCCCGTTGGGGTCTTGGGCAGGGCCTGCACAAAGACAATCCCCTTCGGGACCTTGAAGCCGGCCAGTTCCTTGCGGCACAGCTCGACGATCTCCTTCTCGGCGATCGTCTGTCCTGCCTTCGGCACGATGATCGCTGTGACGGCCTCGACCCACTTCGGGTGCGGAATACCGATGACGGCAACCTCCTGGACGCGCGGATCCTTGTAGATGGCATCCTCGACTTCGCGCGTGGGCACGTTCTCGCCGCCCGTCTTGATCATGTCCTTCTTGCGGTCGGCAACGGTGATGTAGCGGTCCTCGTCCATGATGCCGACATCCCCCGAGTGGAACCAGCCTCCCTTCATGGCCTCTTCGGTCTTGTCGGGATCCTTGAAGTACATCATCAGGGCATGGGGACCCTTGCCGCAGATCTCGCCGGGAACTCCCGCCTGCGAAACGGGATTGAAGCTGTCGTCCTCGAGCCTCGTCTCCATGTTGATGCCGCCCAGGCCCGCGGAGCCCAGCTTGCGAAGGGCATCCTTGGCCTTGAGAACCGTGTGGTATGGCGCAAGCTCCGTCTGGCCGTAATAGTTCCAGGTTACCGACCCGGGGAATTTCTCCATGATCTCCTTGAGGATCTCCGCGGGCATGATGGAGGCCCCGTAGTAGCACTTCTTCAGGCTCTTGAGATCGTACTTGCCGAAGTCGGGGTGCCGCAGCAGACCGATCCAGACCGTGGGCGGCGCAAAGAACATGGTGGCCTTGTAGTCGGAGATATTCTTCAGGATTTGAACCATGTCGGGGGCGATGAGAATGTTCGTCCCGCCCACCCAGAACACGGGGTTCAGGAAGACGTCGCGCTGTGCGCAGTGGTAGATGGGAAGAGCGTTGACCTGGACGTCGTCCTCGTCATACTGCCCGTCTACGATGCAGCCCATGTACTGGGCCATGAGGGCCTGGTTCGTGATGATGACCCCCTTGGGGAGCGCCTCGGTGCCGCTCGTGTAGGTCATCTGGACGGGATCCTCGATCCTCAGGACCGTGTCGGGCTCGGTGGCCGGATAGGCCTTGTACCAGGGCTCGAAATCCTTGAACTTGTCGCTGACGGGCGGCTTGCCTGCGCCCTGCCGGGACCATATCCAGGTCTTCACCGTGGGCATCTCGTCCAGGACGTCCTTCACGAGATCGTAGAGGGAGTCCTCGATGATGAAGAGCTTGCTCTCGGAGTGGTTGATGCAGTAAGCGATGTCTTTGCCCCGCAGCAGGTAGTTGATGGCCAGGTACACGGCGCCCGCCTTGCAGCAGCCGAACCAGGTGATCACGTGGTCGATCGTGTTGTGCGCCAGGATGGCCACGCGGTCGTACTTTTTGATGCCGAGGTCGATGAGCGCATTGGCCACGCGGTTGCACTCCCCCTCCATCTCGGCATAGGTCATCTTCTTGTCTCCGAAGATCATGGCCGTCTTGTCGGGATAGTGGTAGGCGCTGCGGCGGATCATGTCGGCGATGACCCAGCGGTTGACCTTGTTGTAGCGGGTCATCAGGTACTCGACGCTCTCCTTGTTCAGGGTTTTGAAATTAGCCTTGTCCGCGTCTGTCAGGGGAATACCAAGAGACATAAAAACTCCCTCCATCTATGAAATAACGTCTATTTCGTTCTTTTCGTTTATTTCGTTTAAATCCCCCTCTTGCCCCCTTTTACAAAGGGGGATGACCGGGGCCGCATCCCGTCAGGTTGCGCAACCATGTCGAGTTCGCTCCTTACCGGGCCGCCCCGCGGAGCGGATCAGGGCGGCAAAGGGGGATTTTTCTTATCTTCACTCAGACACTCAGACACTTCCCTCACTTCTTCCACTTCTTCAAATGATCCCCTTGTCCTGCAGCTCCTTGAGCTTCACGGGACCATAGCCGAAATAGTTCAGGTAGATGTGTCCGTTGTCGTAGCCCACGGGGCGGCAGGCCCATTTTGTCCGGGGCGGCGTCTCCGTGGCCTTCCACTGGGACTGGGCGCAGATGACAGACCCGTAGACGGGATCTTGCACCGGCGTGAACATGCCGCGGTCCTGCCAGTTCTCGTCGTGCATCGCCTTCCAGGGCGACACGATCTCGGCCACGACCGGCGTGATCGGGGCAAGACGGCCGCTCTTGGCGTACTCGACGGACTTCTGGGTCAGCTCCTCGCTCGTGTACTTGGCCGTCTCGGGATTGATCATGGCCTGGTACTTGAGCTGCCAGTCCTTCTTCATGAAGGGCGCCAGTGTCGTCCACTCCTCGGCCTTCCACTCGTCGAACTTACCGATGATGTCGGTGAATGCCTTCCACATTTCCAGCCTCAGACCGCCGAGGAACACGCCGCCGTCCTTCGTCGGGTAAAACCCATAGAGCCAAAGCGCCGTGTCGAGACTGCCAAACCGCTCGGCCGTCACGCCGGCGTGGGCGTACCACATCAGCTGGTAGTCATGCAGGCGACCGTAGGCCTCGTGCGTGCAAATGTCGATGGCCTGCCCTTCCCCAGTATTGTCGCGGTGGTACAGCGCGGAGAGGATCCCCATGGCCCCGAAGTTGACCGATGCGGCCCAGGCGATGTGGGGTCCCGCCTTGGTGGGGGCGGCCCCGGGCATGTCTTTC
>CAZUBX010000115.1:0-7424 GCA_964619035.1 uncultured Syntrophaceae bacterium
ATCGGCAAGGACGGCATCCACGGGGCGACGTTCTCTTCCGAGGAGCTCCACGAGGGCTCGCCCGTCTCGGCCGTCCAGATCGGCGACCCCATTACGCAGAAGAAGATGACGGACTTTCTCCTCATCGCCAGGGACCGCGGCCTCTATCGGGCCATCACCGACAACGGGGCAGGCGGCCTTTCCTCCTCCGTGGGCGAGATGGCGCGCATGTGCGGTGGCACGGAGCTCGATCTGAAGAATGCCCCGCTCAAGTATGCCGGCCTCAACCCCTGGGAGATCCTGCTCTCCGAGGCGCAGGAGCGCATGAGCCTGGCCATCCAGCCCGAGAAGATCGACGAGTTCATGGAGCTTGCCCGCAAAATGGAGGTGGAGGCCACCATCCTGGGGAAATTCACGGATACCGGGAAGTTTCACATCCGCTACGGTGAAAAAACGATTGCCTGCCTCGACATGGAATTCCTTCACGAGGGCGTGCCCCAGATGAAGCTTACGGCCAAATGGGTACCCCCGAAGCACCCGGAACCGAACATCCCGGAGCCAACTGATTACGGCAAGGCCCTGAAGAAGATGTTTTCACGGCTCAACATCTGCAGCAAGGAGTCGGTGGTGCGGCAGTATGACCACGAGGTCCAGGGCGGAAGCGTCGTGAAGCCGCTCGTCGGTGTGGCCAACGACGGCCCGAGCGATGCCGCCGTCGTGCGGCCGGTGCTCGAGTCCTACGAGGGCGTCGTCGTGGCCAACGGGATCTGCCCGCGCTACAGCGACATCGATGCCTATCATATGGCGGCCTGCGCCATCGACGAGGCGGTGCGAAACGCCGTCGCCGTGGGCGGCACGCTGGAGCGGCTCGCGGGGCTCGACAACTTCTGCTGGTGCGACCCTGTCCAGTCGGAAAAGACGCCAGACGGCCACTACAAGCTCGCGCAGCTCGTCCGGGCCAATCTCGCCCTCTACGACTATACCCGCATCTACGGCGTGCCCTGCATCTCCGGCAAGGACAGCATGAAGAACGACTACCAGATCGGGGACACGAAGATCTCCATCCCGCCTACGCTGCTCTTCTCGGTCATCGGCCGGATCGAGGACGTGCGCAAGGCCGTGACGATGGACGCCAAGCGCGCGGGCGATCTCGTCTACGTGCTGGGCGAGACGAAAAGGGAGCTGGGCGGCTCCGAGTGGTATGCCATGCACGGCGCTGTCGGAAACGACGTGCCGAAGGTCGATGCGGCCCGCGCGAAGGTGCTCTACACGGCCCTTTCCAAGGCGATCCGCCAGGGGATCGTGGCCTCCTGCCACGACTGCTCCGACGGCGGCCTTGCCGTGGCCCTGGCCGAGACGGCCTTTTCCGGCGGGCTCGGCATGAGTGTCGATCTGGCGGCCGTGCCCGCAGGCGGGATCGCCCGGGACGACGAGATGCTCTTCTCCGAGTCCCAGAGCCGGTTCGTCGTCACCGTGCGGCCTGAAAAGAAGGCGGCCTTCGAGGCAGCGCTGGCCGGCAGCCCCATCGCCTGTGTCGGGACGGTGACAGCCGAGGGCCTCTTCCGCGTGAAGGGCCTCAGGGGCAGCGTGATCCTCGAGGAGAAGATCGGGGATTTGAAGGAAGAATGGCAGAGAACCTTAAGGTTCTAGTAACTGGTTTACTAGTTGACTGGTTGATTAGGAAGACCTGTGGAACGGGGTCTTTCAGTTCCTTATCAACTTATCAACTAATAAACTTATCAACCAATCAGCTTGAGGTATGGGATGCCGAGAATAGTTAAGTCGATTGTACTGACAGGAAACGGGACGAACTGCGAAAGGGAGATGGCCCATGCCTGCAGGCTGGCGGGGTCGGATGAGGTGGACATCGTCTACATCCACGAGATTTTGAACGGTGAGAAGCGCCTTGACGACTACCACTTCCTGAACCTGCCCGGCGGGTTCCTGGACGGCGACGATCTGGGCTCGGCCAAGGCGGGCGCCAACCGGATCGTCCACGCCAAGATCAGGGGAAGCGGCGAGCCGCTCCGGGATCAGTTCCTCCGGTTCATCAACGAGGGGAAGCTCATTCTCGGTGTGTGCAACGGCTTTCAGCTCATGGTCAAACTCGGCATCCTTCCGGCCTTCGACGGCGAGTACTTCAAGCAGACGGTGACGCTCTCCTTCAACGACTCGGGCCGTTTCGAGGACCGCTGGGTCTGGCTTGCAGTCAATGAGAAGTCGCCCTGTGTCTTCACAAAGGGGCTGCAAAAAATCTATCTTCCCGTGCGCCACGGCGAGGGAAAGTTCATGGCCAAAAGCGCCCCGATCCTGAAGCGGCTTCACAGGCAGCAACAAGTCGTTGCCTGCTACTGCACGGAGAGGAGCGACAAATCCACCCTGGAGTACCCTGCAAACCCCAACGGCGCCGTCGACGCCATAGCCGGCATCTGCAACGAGACGGGGCGCCTCTATGGCATGATGCCCCACCCCGAGGCCTACACCCATTACACAAACCACCCCCGCTGGACGAGGGAGGACCTGCCCGAAGAGGGGATGGGGCTGGCGATCTTCAAGAACGCCATCCGGTTCATCCGGAGCGACGAGTTCGAACAGCAACCTGCGAGAATCCAGGAGGCGGGCTGAAGTAGTGACCAGTGAAGAAGTGGTTAGTGGCTAGTGTAAAAGAAGTGTCTGAGTGTCTGAGTGAAGAGGATGAAAGGACCAGGGACTAGGGTGCAGGGACGAGGAAGAAGGGCTTCCGGATTCAGGATATCCCAATACCCAATTTCCAATTACCAGTTACAACCGCCGAAGGCGGAATGACGGAATAGACGGGACAGACGGAATAGACGGGACAGACGGAACAGACGGAACAGACGGAACAGACCCGAGCCACAAGATCCAGAAAAGAAAGGATCGAGGAGCAGGGCGCGAGGATCGAGGACCAGGATGAGTGGTGCAAGGGTTCAAAGGTCCAAGATCCTTTCCCTTCACTGGTCACTAGTCACTGGCCACTGGTCACTGCGGCCGTAGGCCGCTGAAGGAGGGGGCGAAAAATGGACGAGACATTCAAGGCGCTGGTCCTGAGGCAGGAAGGCGGGAAGGTACGGCATTCCATCGAGCAGCTCACCGTCAACGACCTTCCCGAAGGCGATGTGCTCGTGGCCGTCGAGTATTCCTCCCTGAATTACAAGGACGCCATGGCCGTGATGGGGACCGGTAAGATCGTCCGCGAGTACCCCATGGTCCCGGGCGTCGATCTGGCGGGCACCGTCCTTGAGTCGAAGTCCCCCTTCTCCAAGGCAGGCGACCAGGTCGTTCTCACGGGATGGGGCGTGGGCGAGCGCTACTGGGGCGGCTACACGCAGCGCGCCCGCGTGAAGTCCAACTGGCTTGTCCCGCTTCCCGAGGGACTGGACACGTGCCGCGCCATGGCAATCGGCACGGCGGGGTTCACGGCCATGCTGTGCGTCATGACGCTCGAGGAGGCCGGGATCAAGCCCGGAAGCGGCGCGATCCTCGTCACGGGGGCTGCCGGTGGCGTGGGCAGCGTGGCCGTGGCGGTCCTGTCCAACTTGGGCTACCGGGTCGCCGCCCTCACGGCCCCCGGCCAGGAACACACCCACGAATACCTGCAGGGTCTCGGCGCCACGGACTTCGTGTCCGGGCCGGAGTGGAGTGAGCAGCCGCGGCCGCTGGAGAACCAGCGCTGGATCGGCGCGATCGACACGGTAGGTGGAAAAGTGCTCGCCCGGGTGCTGGCCGAGATGAATTACGGCGGGTGTGTGGCGAACTGCGGTCTGGCGGGCAGCTCGGATCTGCCGACGACGGTCATGCCCTTCATCCTCCGGGCCGTGAGCCTTCGCGGCGTGGACTCCGTGATGTGTCCCATTGCCCGGCGTAAAACGGCCTGGTCGCGCCTGGTGAGGGATCTTCCGGCATCGGCCCTCGAGACGATCACACCCTCACTCATTACACTGAACGAGCTTACGAAGTATTCCGCCGATCTCCTCGCCGGGAAGGTCCGGGGGAGACTCATTGTGGATGTGAGGGCGTAAGGCAGGGTTTAGGGGTCAGGGTATAGGGTCCAGTGTGGAGAAAAAAAGAGGATCGGAGCGCTTCTGCCCGGTTCTCTTTTTCTGTGGCCTGGAGCCTGATACGTGGGCAGCATCATGGCAGGTTGTCGACAAACTTCTTCACCGGGACGGCCCATCCGCTCGTCACGATCTTCAGGAGTGTTTTCCCCCCTTCTGCGCGGAAGGCGGCCGTCACAGTGCCCCCGCCGCCCGTGAAGGTCAGCCTGCCGGGGCATTCCTCCTTTAACTCCATCCCGAGACCGCCAGTCCCGAAGAATTCATTCAGCTGCTTTTCAATCTCCTCCACGGAGAGCGCCGTGCGGACCTCCATGTTCAGCATCTTGATCTTCCCGACGATCTCGTTGAATTGGCATGGCGGTGCCTTCATGAAACCCCCAAGTCGTTACACGGACGGATACAGTATAGGCAGGCAATGTCAATAATCTACCGGGAATGCATGGGATCGGCAAGAAAAGACCTTGACAATTCATTGGCCGCGGTCAAAATATCGCACGATAGTCCTTACGTCCCGGTAGTGTGTTTGCGCACGATCGGCAAGAAGAAGGAGGAGAACATGAGATACTGGAAGCCGGTTCTGCTGATGACTCTTTTAAGTGCCCTGCTGACGGGTTGCGCCTCCATGCACGCAGCCGATGTGCAGAAGGCCCGGGAGGCCGACAAGCTTACCGTCGGGGCGGTGCAGCGCGAGATCCGCGTCGGTATGTCGGGCGCACAGGTGGCGGAGGTTCTAGGCTCCCCCAATATCGTGACGACGGACGAAAACGGTCGCGAGGTCTGGGTCTACGACCGGATCTCGACGGAGAGCGTTTACTCGTCGAGCTCTGCCCTGATCCTGGGCATCCTGACGGGTGGCTCCGGCGGGGGAGGGGGTGCGGCCGGGCAGAGTGCCGGCGCAAGCTCCACGACGCAGAAGTCCCTGACGGTCATCGTCAAGTTCGACGAGCAGAAAAAGGTCCGCGACTTTGCGTACCGTTCGTCATCGTTCTGATCGATATGAACCGGCATCGCCGTATCTGCACGATCCTGCTTTCAGGCCTGCTTTTCCTGGCTGGTTGTGCCGCAGTCACCCCGGAGGCGGATCTGACCCTGACGCCGGAGATGCTCGCCCAGCGGCAGCTGCAGACGCGGCGTTTCGAGACGACAGACGAACAGAAGATCCTCAAGACCTGCGCGGCGCTCTTGCAGGACACGGGCTTCAACATCGACGAATCCGAAACGAAGCTCGGGATCCTGACCGCGTCGAAGGAACGGGACGCAACGGATGCGACGCAGTGGGCCGTCTTTATCGTCGGTGCCTTTTTAGGCGTAACCATACCGCCCGACAAGGACCAGATCATGAAGGCTTTCGTCACGACCCGGCATGTCGGCGAAAGCGGCAGGCAGATCGCCGTCCGCGTGGTCTTTGAGCGCGTCGTGTTTGATACCGAGCACCGCCTGAAGAAGATAGAGGCATTGAATGACCCGAAGATCTACCAGTCCTTCTTCGAGAAATTGTCGAAGGCATTGTTCCTGGAGGCTCATGATATCTGACCGATTTTACAGGAAGCTCCTGCTGCTGATCCCGCTGCTCCTCCTGGCGGGTTGCATGACGACTCACGACCGGCTGCTCGACATGGACACGAGCCAGGTCCAGCTGCGGAGCATCCAGTCGCGGGCCTTCGACACGACGGACAAGGAAAAGACGATGCGGGCCATCATCGCGACCCTGCAGGATCTCGGCTTTATGCTCGACAGGGCCGATTACACCCTCGGGGTCATCACGGCCAGCAAGGGGCGGGGCGACTCGATGCAAATGCAGGTGCCTGCCACCCTGAGGGTCACCGTGACGGTAAGACCGCGGGGCGAGAAGCAGCTCATGGTAAGGGCGAATGCGGAATATCAGAGGGGACCTGTCACGGATCCCAAGCCCTATCAGAATTTCTTCAACTCGCTCGAAAAGGCGATGTTCTTGGAAGCCCACCAGGTCGACTGACGAGGGCTGGTGAAAAATACCCGCCTGCGGCGTTGCCCTCGATCCTCGTCGCTCAACGTACGACCCAGTACGCCTCGCTCCTCGGATTCTCGGGCGCCTTGCATCCGTGTATTTTTGACCAGCCCTCAAGTCCTGGGTTGGTGACCGGGACGCCCGGCCTGCAGCCTCTGGTCCCTACCCCCTCGTCCCGGGTCCCTTCTTCTTTCCGTTCTTCCCCTTCTGGTGCTTCGCCTTGAGCGCAGCCCCGATGAAGGCCGCAAAGAGGGGGTGGGGCTTGCGGGGTTTCGACTTGAACTCGGGGTGGAACTGGCAACCCAGAAACCAGGGGTGATCGGGGATCTCCACGATCTCGACGAGATTCTTGTCGGGCGAGGTCCCTGTGATCCTGAGGCCCTTCTTTGTGAGCGCTTCCCGGAAGTCGTTGTTGAACTCGTAGCGGTGGCGGTGACGCTCCTCGATTTCCTTGTCGCAGTATGCGCTGAAGGCGAAGGACTTGCTGTCCAGGATGCAGGGGTAGGATCCGAGGCGCATGGAGGCGCCCTTGTCCGTGATGTGACGCTGCTCGGGCAGAAAATCGATGACGGGGTAGGGGCTCTCCGAGTCGAACTCGGTGCTGTTGGCCTTTTTCATCCCGGCGATGTTGCGGGCGAACTCGATGACGGCTACCTGCATGCCCAGGCAGATCCCGAAGTAGGGGACCTTGTGCGTCCGGGCGTATTGGATAGCCTGGATCTTGCCCTCGATCCCGCGGTTGCCGAACCCGCCGGGGACGAGGATCCCGTCGACGTCCTTGAATTTGTCCCCCACACCTTCTTTTTCGATCTTCTCCGAGTCGGTGAAATGACCTTCACGCGGGCTTCATTGGCGATCCCTCCGTGGGCGAGGGCCTCGTTGAGGCTTTTGTAGGAGTCCACGAGGTTCACGTACTTGCCGACGACGGCGATCGTCACCTCGTGCTTGGGGTTCTTCATTCGGGCGACCATCTCCTCCCACTCACCCAGACGCGGCTGGCCCGTCCAGATGTTGAGAAGGCTGACGATCTTGTCGTCCACCCCCTGCTGGTGGAACACGAGGGGCACGTCGTAGATGTGCTCCACGTCCTTGGCCGTGAAGACGGACTCCACCTCGACGTTGCAGAAGAGGGCAAGCTTGGCCTTGATGTCGTCGGCCAGGTAGTTCTCCGTACGGCACAGCAGGATGTCCGGCTGGATACCGATCTGGCGCAGGGCTGCCACACTGTGCTGGGAAGGCTTGGTCTTCACTTCGCCCGCCGTTTTCAGGAAGGGCACCCATGTGAGGTGGATGAAGGCGGAGTTCTGCTTGCCCACATCATAGCGGAACTGCCGGGCCGCCTCGAGGAAGGGCAGCCCCTCGATGTCGCCCACGGTCCCGCC
>CAZUBX010000116.1:0-7290 GCA_964619035.1 uncultured Syntrophaceae bacterium
ACCCGCCACGTCCAGGTGGCCGAAATGGTCATCGAGAAGGCCAAGCGCCTCGTGGAGCACCGCAAGGACGTGGTTATCCTTCTGGACAGCATCACGAGACTCGCCCGCGCCTACAACACCGTCGTCCCGCCGAGCGGCAAGGTCCTCTCGGGCGGTGTGGACTCCAACGCCCTGCACAAGCCCAAGCGCTTCTTCGGCGCCGCCCGGAACATCGAGTTCGGCGGCAGCCTCACCATTATCGCCACGGCCCTTATCGACACGGGGAGCCGCATGGACGAAGTCATCTTCGAAGAGTTCAAGGGCACGGGCAACATGGAAATCATCCTGGACCGCCGGATCGCCGACCGGAGAGTCTTCCCGGCCTTCGACCTGATCCGCTCCGGCACGCGCAAGGAAGAGCTCCTCACCCCGAAAGAGCACCTGAACCGCGTCTGGATCCTGCGCCGGCTCCTGCAGGAGATGAATCCCGTCGATGCCATCGAGTTCATCATCGACAAGATGCGCAAAACCCAGACGAACAAGGACTTTTTTGACTTGATGAGCCAGTAGGCCGCGAAGCGGCTCAGAGAAAGGGTTCAGGGTCTAGGGTCCAGGGACCAGGGAAGGTCGGAAGAATTTTCTTGAAATTCCTTAAATTTTGACTATACTTCGATGCTTCACACGCCGGTCCGGTCGGAAATCGGGCCCATGGCAAGGAGGATAAAGGGTTTTATGAAAGAAGGTATCCACCCCGACTACGCAGAGACGACCATCACCTGTGCCTGCGGCACCGTCATCCAGACACGCTCGACGCGGAAGGACATCAAGACCGAAATCTGCTCCAAGTGTCACCCCTTCATGACGGGCAAGCAAAAGATCATCGACACGGCCGGGCGCGTCGACCGATTCAAGAAGAGATACGCCGCCCAGGAAGCCTCAAAGGAAGCCGCCAAGGAAGAGAAGGCCAAGAAATAACAGGACGCCCCGTTGCCGATCGCAGCGGGGCGATTCCTTCTCATCATCCCGAAACGAACCGCCATGACATCGATGCTTCGCCCGATGGTTTCCCCTCACCTGAGGTGCCATTTCCTCTAGCGCACTGATACGGTGTCTTTCCGCGCCCTGGCCGCCCCGAAAGCGGCACCCCCTTCATCAGCCATAACGAAAAAACGGAAACGAGTGACATGTTTCAGCGTATCAAGGACATTGAAAAGCGATACGAGGAGCTGGAGCGGCTCTTGAGCGATCCCGCCGTGATCGCCAACCGCTCCGAGTACCAGAAACTGGCCAAGGAGCACTCTGATCTCACGTCGCTTATCGAGGCCTTCAGGGACTACGAAATAACGGGCCGTCAGCTCGATGAGGCTCAGCAGATGCTGCGCGAAGGAGACGAGGAGCTGCGGGAGATGGCCAAGGAGGAGATCCCCCAGCTCAAGGCGAGGGTCGAGGAGCTCGAGCAGCGCATCACCGTCCTGCTGCTGCCGAAGGACCCCAACGACGAGAAGAACGTGATCCTGGAGATCCGGGCAGGGACCGGCGGAGACGAGGCGGGACTTTTTGCCGCCGATCTTTTCCGCATGTACGCCCGCTTTGCCGAGATGTCGGGCTGGAGGGTGGAGGTCCTGAGTTCCAGCGCGGCATCGGGTATGGGCGGCTTCAAGGAAGTCATCGCCATGATCGAGGGCCGGGGCGCTTACAGCCGCCTCAAGTACGAAAGCGGTGTGCACCGGGTCCAGCGCGTGCCCGTCACCGAGGCCCAGGGCCGAATCCACACCTCGGCCGTCACGGTGGCCGTGCTTCCCGAGGCCGAAGATGTGGAGGTCCATATCGACCCCAATGAGATCCGGGTGGATGTCTTCCGCTCGGGCGGCCACGGCGGCCAGAGCGTGAACACGACGGACTCGGCCGTGCGGCTGACCCACATCCCCACGGGCCTCGTCGTGAGCTGTCAGGACGAGAAATCCCAGCTCAAGAACAAGAACAAGGGCATGAAGGTCCTGCGGGCAAGGCTCCTGGACAAGATGCAGGCCGAAAGCGACGCCCAGATGTCCGAGGCCCGGCGCAAGCAGGTGGGCTCAGGCGACCGCAGCGAGCGCATCCGGACCTACAACTTCCCCCAGGGCCGCATGACGGACCACCGTATCGGGCTCACGCTTTACAACCTCCAGTCCATCCTGGACGGGGATATCCAGCCGATCATCGACGCGCTCACGAATTATTACCAGACGGAGGCGTTGAAAAATACGGCGGCCTGAAAAGGATCCTTTCCCTGATCTCCCTCTCCCTTGAGGGGAGAGGGTTGGGGTGAGGGTGGATGTTCCGAGGCTCGGCAATATTCCGCAACCCACAACCGATCTCAGGTGCTTGAAAGGATCAGGGGATGTCAGGGGAAGACAAGCGCTCCATCGCCCGGATTCTGTCCCGCCTCACCGAGGTATTCGAAAGGGCGGGCATCGAAACCCCGCGGCTAGATGCCGAGGTCCTGCTCGGCTTCTGCCTCGGCAAGGAACGCGCCGATCTGTACCGGGACCTCTCGCTCGAGCTTGACGACGAGCAGATCAACCGGGTTCTTGTGCTGACCGGGAGGCGCAAGCGTCGTGAGCCCATGGCCTACATCCGGGGCTGGCGCGAGTTCTGGTCCCTCGACTTCACCGTAACCCCTGCCGTGCTCGTCCCGAGACCCGAGACAGAGTGCCTTGTCGAGGAAGTCCTCCGCCTCCGTGACTTGTACCAGGGATCAAGGCCGCGGATCCTGGACATCGGGGCGGGCTCGGGCGCCGTCTGCATCGCCGTGGCGTCGGAATGGCCTGGCTGCGATATGGCGGCAACAGAACTTTCGGCAGCCGCCCTCGAGGTGGCCCGCGAAAATGCCAGGCGGCTCCTCGGGTCGGACACAAGAATCACCTTTCTGCAGGGCGATCTCTACGAGGGCGTCGATGGGGTATTCGACATGGTCTGCTCCAACCCTCCCTACATCGGCGAGGCCGAGTACGCGACACTGGCCCGCGAGGTGACGCTCTACGAGCCGCGTCAGGCCCTCGTGGCAGGGCCCGACGGAACCGAGTTCCACCGCCGCATCGCTGAAGGGGCGCGCGAGAGACTCAAGCCCGGCGGATGGCTTCTCATGGAGATGGGGGCGGAGCAGAGACAGGCCCTCACAACCATTCTTGAAGAAACGAAAATCTTCGACGACATCAGCTTCCGGTCCGACTACGCCGGCCTTGACCGGGTGGTGATCGCGAAGCGAAAAATCGGACCATGAAGTATCTTGCTCCATTCCGCGGGGAGTAGTAAGGATGAAAGTCGGAACCTGAAGGAGATCTTCTCTTGGATAAATTCATCATTGAAGGTGGAAAAAAGCTTGAAGGGCGGGTGAGGATCAGCGGCTCGAAAAACGCCGCGCTCCCTGTCCTGGTCTCTTCGCTTCTTGCCGACGGCTGGAGCACCTACCACAACATTCCCGATCTGGCAGATATCCGCACCATCAAAAAGCTCCTGGCCAACCACGGGGCGCAGATGGAGGGGCAGGGCGAGACCCTGCGCATCAACGGCGGGAACATCGTAAGCTGCGAGGCCCCCTACGATCTTGTCAGGACCATGCGGGCCTCCGTCCTCGTCCTGGGGCCTCTCGTGGCCAGGATGGGGCAGGCCAGGGTGTCCCTTCCCGGGGGATGTGCCATCGGGGCCCGGCCCGTCAACCTCCACCTCAAGGCCCTCGAAGCCATGGGGGCCGCAATCGAGCTGAAGGAAGGCTACGTGGAGGCGAAGGCCAAACGGCTCCAGGGGGCCACGATCTACTTCGACATCTCCACCGTCGGGGGCACGGAGAACATCCTCATGGCGGCGGCCCTGGCGAAGGGCACCACGCGGCTCGAGAACGCCGCCAAGGAGCCCGAGGTCGTCAACCTCGCCGATACCCTCATTGCCATGGGGGCAAAGATCGAGGGAGCCGGTACCGACGTCATCACCATCGAGGGCGTCGACAGCCTCAGGCCCTGCGAGGTCAACGTCATCCCCGACCGGATCGAGGCGGGGACCTTCATGATCGCAGCGGCGATCACGGGCGGCGACGTTATCCTCGAGGGCTGCAATCCGGAGCACCTGGAAGCCCTTGTCCTGAAGCTCAAAGAGGCGGGCATTGCCATCAGCCCCGTCGAGGGAGGTCTTCGCGTTCAGGGCGCCCCGGAGATCAAGAGCGTCGACGTGAAGACCCTGCCGTACCCGGGCTTCCCGACGGATCTGCAGGCCCAGATCATGGCCCTCATGGCCGTTTCCCGGGGCTCGAGCCTCATCACGGAGACCATCTTCGAAAACCGCTTCATGCACGTGGCGGAGCTTCGGCGCCTGGGCGCCAGCATCGCCGTCGACGGCCACAACGCCGTCGTCAAGGGTGTGAAGAGACTCAAGGGCGCCCCCGTCATGGCGACGGACCTGCGGGCCTCGGCCTCGCTCGTCGTGGCCGGCCTCGTGGCGGAAGGAAAAACGGCCCTCTCCCGCGTTTACCACATCGACCGGGGCTACCAGTCCATCGAAAAGAAGCTCACGGCGCTGGGGGCAAACATAAAAAGAGTCAAGGCTTAGGGCGCAGGGCAAAAGGCAAAGGGCCGGAAGATGAAAATCATAAGGACAGCAGACAAGGGGTTCGAAAAGGAATTCAAGAGGATCGTCAACCGCGGGAAGTCCTTCGACCCGGCCTTCGAGAAGAGGGTTTCAGCCATTCTCCAGGACGTGGAGAAAAGAGGCGACAGGGCCCTTTTCGGCTACACGAAGCGCTTCGATGGCGTGGCGCTGACGGCAAAGACCGTCGAGGTTTCGCCCCTCGAGATCCGGGAGGCCCTGTGCGGTGTCACGAAGCAGCAACGGGCTGTTCTGGCCCTTGCGGCCAAGCGCATAGACCGATACCACAAGCGTCAGCGCCTTGCCTCCTGGTCCTACCGGGAAGAGGGCGTCGAGTTGGGCCAGAAGATCGTCCCCCTTTCCCGGGTGGGAATCTACGCCCCGGGAGGGCTTGCGCCCTATCCCTCGACGGTTCTCATGGCGGCCATTCCCGCGAGAATCGCCGGGGTCCGGGAGATCATCATGACAAGCCCCGTAGGAAGAGGGGGCCTCAATCCCATCATCGTCGCAGCGGCGCAGATCGCCGGCGTCGACCGGATCTTCAAGGTGGGCGGCGCCCAGGCCGTGGCGGCCATGGCCTATGGGACGGAGTCGGTCCCGGCCGTTGACAAGATCGTGGGGCCGGGCAACGCCTGGGTGGCCACGGCCAAGAAGCTCGTCTTCGGGCGCACGGGGATCGATATGATCGCGGGCCCCAGCGAGATCCTCATCATCGCGGACAGGACAGCCGATCCCGCTGTTGCAGCGGCCGATCTGCTCTCCCAGGCCGAGCATGACGAACTGGCAAGCTCCGTTTTGCTCACGCCCGACGAGGACCTCGCGAAACGGGTGTCGGCCGAGGTCAAGGCACAGCTCAAGCTTCTCTCGCGGGAGTCCATCGCCGTGAAGGCGATAAGAGATTACGGGCTCGTAGTCGTGACGCAGGACCTGGCGGAGGCCGTCGAGGTGGCCAACCGCTTTGCCCCGGAGCACCTGGAGCTTCTCGTGAAGGACCCGAAGGTGCTTCTCGCCGGGATCCGAAACGCCGGCGCGGTCTTTCTCGGGCACTACACCCCCGAGGCCCTGGGCGACTACCTGGCGGGCCCCAACCACATCCTCCCCACGGGAGGCACGGCACGGTTTTCCTCGCCGCTGGGGGTCTACGATTTCGTGAAGCGCATCAGTGTGCTTTCCTTCGACGGGAAGGCGCTTGCGAAATACGGGAAAGCTGCGGCGGAATTTGCCGCGATGGAAGGGCTCGACGCCCACGGAAAGTCCATCCTGGCGAGGCTAAGGGTAAAAAAATCTTGACAAATCAGCCAATCCGGCTAAGTTATGGCTCTCTTTCAAAACCAATCGGTTCACCACAAGAGCGGGCGTAATTCAGTGGCAGAATGTCAGCTTCCCAAGCTGAAAGTCGTGGGTTCGAATCCCATCGCCCGCTCCATTTTTATCCCTGCCTGAAGATCCTCCAACATGCGGCCTGACGAAAATCTCACTGACACTTGACCTGGGAAATAACTTGAACATCGCATCGCTATTAGTTAGGATATTACACTGTTTTTCACGGATCCCTTCGTCCCCTGTCATCTCCAGACATAGCTCTTCGAAGAAGTGACCCCCCTTCCACGCGGATAACTTCTTTCAGTGTGCGGCCACCCCGAACCCCATCTGACAAACGAACAGATCACTCTTTAAAAAGCAAAGGAAAGGAGTCGCCATGAAACGATATCTGTTTCTTCTTCTCCCGGCACTGTTGATGGTATTGCTTCCGCCCTCGACCGTCGGGGCGGCGGAGGACAAACCCAACATCATTTTCATCATGGCGGACGACCTCGGCAATGCGGATCTCGGCTATCGGGGAAGCGACATCCGGACGCCGAATATCGACAAACTTGCGAACGAGGGCGTTCGGCTCGAAAACTTCCACGGTATGCCGGTGTGCACCCCGTCCCGCGCGGCATTGATGACGGGCCGGTATCCGATGCGTTACGGTCTGCAGACTCTGGTTATCTTCCCGAGCCACAGCTATGGTTTGCCGACTGACGAGCGGACCCTGCCGCAGGCGCTGAAGGAAGCGGGTTATCGGACCATGATGGTCGGCAAGTGGCACCTGGGTCATGCCGACAGGAAGTACTGGCCGCAGAACCGCGGGTTCGATTACTTTTACGGCAACCTCGTCGGCGAGGTGGACTACTTCACCAAGTCGCGCGGAGGCGTGGTCGACTGGCAACGCAACGGCAAGTTCTTCACCGAGAAGGGCTACTACACGACGCTGATCGGCGACGAGGCGGTCAAGCTGATAAATCAGCAGAACAAGGACAAGCCGTTCTTCCTCTACTTTGCGTCGCTCGCGCCCCACGCGCCTTACCAGGCGACGAAGGCCGACCAGGATCGCTATGCATCCACGATCAAGGACCCGACGCGCCGCACCTACGCGGCGATGATTACGTCGCTCGACGACCAGGTAGGTCGCATCGTCGCCGCGCTGGAGAAGCGGGGCTTGCGCGAGAACACGCTGATCATCTTCAGCAGCGACAACGGCGGGCCCCGCAGCGCGGTGGTTGCGAGCGGAGCGCACTCCAAGGAGGAGCGCGCCGCGGGCGGCGTCAAGCAGGAGTCATTGCCGGCGAACAACGGCATACTCCGTGGCGGCAAGGGCAGCCTGTACGAAGGCGGTGTCCGTACGCCGACCATCTTCAACTGGCCGGCCAA
>CAZUBX010000117.1:0-6937 GCA_964619035.1 uncultured Syntrophaceae bacterium
CTGTTACCTGTTACCTGTTACCTGTTACCTGTTACCTGTTACCTGTTACCTGTTTGTAAACTTCTTCTATCTCCCTGGCCGCCCAGTCCCACGTCATGGCCCTGAGCTCCTCGCGGCTGCGCTCGACCATTTCACGCGTGAGCGCGTCGTAGGTGAGGGCTGCGCAGATCTTGCCGGCCAGAGCATCCACATCCCAGAAATCAACTGTCAGGGCGTGATGGAGAACTTCGGCAACCCCCGACTGCCTGGAGATGATCACCGGCACGTCGTAGAGCATCGCCTCCAGCGGTGCGATCCCGAAGGGCTCGGAGACACTCGGCATTACGTAGAGATCGCTTGCCGCGTACATCCGCTCCACCTCCTCGCCGCGCAGAAACCCCGTGAAGAAAAACCGGCTGCCCATGCCGAGCTCGGCCACGCGCTCCACCATCTGAGCCATGAGATCGCCACTGCCCGCCATGACGAAGGTCACGCCGGGCAGAACACCCAGGACCTTCGCGGCCGCCTCGACGAAAAACCCGGGACCCTTCTGATGGGTGATCCGCCCCATGAATAGGACGATCCTCTCGCCCTGCGCCTTCACGACACCGTAAGCCCTTGCCGCCTCGCCCCGGGAAACGGCATTGTGGACAACGGTTACCTTTCCCGCATCGATGCCGTAACGCTCCACGATCACGCCCTTCGTGTAGTGGCTCACGGCAATGACGCGGTCCGCCTCGAGAAGGCCCTGCCTCTCGATTGCGAAGATGCCGGGGTTCACGCTCCCGCCGCTGCGGTCGAACTCCAGCGCGTGGACGTGAAAGACGAAGGGCCGCCCGCTTTCGCGTCGGGCGTGAAGGGCCGCGGGGACGGAGAGCCACTCGTGGGCGTGGATGACATCGAAGGGGACCCGACGGGCGATTAACCCCGCCGCTTCCCCGTAGCGTTGCACCTCGTCGAACAGATTGGGACCGTAGTGCCCCGGGCTTTCAAGGAGGCTCCCCTTGCGGAAAACCCCGTAGTCCGCCTCCGCCATGTAGGGCCTCAGGGGCGAATCGACGGGGCTTACGGTGATCCCCGCTGAAGAGGCCTTCTCTTCCCCGGCGAAGATATCGGACGCTGCGAGAAGCGCCACGTGCGATGGCCCGTCAGGCCCGGGCATGGAGGGAACCACGAAGGTGACCCGGTGCCCCCTGTCAACGAGGGCCTTCGTCATGCCGAAACATGCCGTCCCGAGGCCGCCGCTGATGAAGGGGGGAAACTCCCATCCGAACATCAGGATCTGCATCGCCTGCGCCCCATCGTCTCGTTTTTCCATCCCTTCGATATTTCTATAGGAAAAACAACATTGCGTCAACGGCCCGATTCCGAACGGAATCGGGGAGGGACGAGGGACAAGGGTGCAGGGACGAGTGAAAAAGCATCCGATCGCTGCGTGTTTCATGAAGTATTTCTGGTACCATCCCTGGTCCCTAGCCCCTGGTCCCCGGTCCCTGATTCGTTGTCACGATATTTGCATAATACCAGAACGATTTCATGCGCCTTCAGGGCGAAGCGGCCGGGAAGCCAGTCAACTTCAACACATCTGGACCTTACAGGACGTTTTCCGCAATGGGTATTCTGAATATCAACGATCTCAAGGAAGGCATGACTCTCGCGGCCGATGTGAAGAACAAGCACGGCAACATCATGATCAGGCAGGGCATGACCCTCTCCGAGAAGCACATCATGCTCCTCAAGGCCTGGGGCATTTCGGACGCCGATGTGGATGGCTTCGACCGGGACCAGCTCAACGAGGAGGAGATGAAAACCGTCTCGCCCGAGGTGATCGAGGTCATCGAGAATGAGTTGCGCGCGTTCTTCCCGCCCCTCGAGGGCAACGAGATCATGTCGGAGATCTACCGGATTACGAAAAAGTTGAAAATCAAACAGGTCATGGAATCCTGAGGCAGCCTGCCCGAAGGGAACCGAAACGCAGGGACAAGCAAGACCATGAAAGCCAACGAAATCGAACGGATCGTCAGCTCCCTCGACAAGATCCCCACGCTGCCGGTCATCTACTCCAAGCTGGGCAAGCTGCTGCAATCCCCCGACGCAACGATTGCGGCCGTGAGCAATATCATCTCCGAGGACCAGGTCATTGCCGCCAAGGTCCTCAAATTTGTCAACTCGGCCTTTTACGGGTTCCCCCAGAGAGTGGGAAGCCTGCAGCGTGCCATCGTCATCCTCGGGTTCAACACCATCAAGAACCTCGTATTCGCGACCTCCGTCTTCGACATGTTCAGGGGGATGGAAACGGACGGCGCCTTCGACAAGAAGGACTTCTGGAAGCACTGCATCGGCTGCGCCGTGGCCTCGCGGGTGCTCGCCGAGGCGGCCGATCTGCGCAACCCCGATGAGGTCTTCACGGGGGGGCTGCTGCACGACATCGGCAAGCTCGTCATGGCCGTTCACTACCCGGAGAAGTTCAGCGCCGTGATCAACGAAATCCAGGCCACCGGCGGCCCCATCGTTGATGCCGAGCGCAGGGCCTTCGGTTTCGATCACACCCAGGTGGGAAGCGCGCTCGCCGTCCACTGGCACTTTCCCTCCGACACGGCCCAGATGATCGGCTCCCATCACCTGGCTGACGGGGCAAACCCCGCGCGCAAGGACATCGCTGCCGTTCACATCGGCAACATCCTCTGCATGGCCCTCGGGCTCGGCTCGGGTGGCGAGAAAAAGCTCGCGAACGTGAATGCGAAAGCCTGGGAACTCATAGGGCTCAGCCTGAGCAGCCTCGAGCTCGTCATGGACAAGACGGTGAAGCTCTACAAGGAAAATACGGAAATCCTGGAGATGTAACCGCCCGGCAAACAGGGAAATCATGCAGGAGTTCACGGACAAATCGGTCGGCGCCACCGACCACCGGACGACGCAGAAGAGGCTTCAGTACCTCGACGAGCAGAACCGCGCCCTCGTCTCAATCCAGGACAAGCTCGAGCGGCTCTCCGATTTCCGCTCGGACATGATCCTGTCGCACGACATCCCGGAAATCCTCCAGTCAGGCATCGCCAAGTTCCAGGAGCTCGTCAAGACAGAGGCCTGCTCCGTCTTTCTCGTCGACGAGAACGGCTTCGAATTCCGCCACGAGATCTCCATCCCGGAGCACTTCGCACAGCTCATGGAAAAGGAGCTCGACGCCCAGATCATGTCGGGCACCTTCGGCTGGATCATCAACAGCGGCCACCCCGCCTGCGTCCCCACGGAGGTCTTCGGCAAGGGCGACCACCGGAAGCTCAGCGTCATGATCGCACCGCTCTCGAACAAGGAGCGAACGCTGGGCGCCGTTTCCATCGTCTTCGAACAGTACGAGGACTTCATCCGCCAGCAGACGCTGAAGCTGCTCTACATCCTGTCGAGCTTTTTCTCCCTGTCCCTGGAAAACGCCTATCTCTTCGAAGATCTCAAGAAGAGCTACTTCGACACCATCCGGGCCGTGGCCAATTCCGTCGAGGCACGGGACGCCTACACGCGCGGCCACTCGAACCGCGTGGCCGAGATCTCCAAGATCATCGCCGCGGAGATGGGATGGGGCCGCAGGGATCTCGAGATGATCGACTGGGGCGGCGTGCTGCACGACCTCGGCAAGGTCGGGATCAGCGACTCCATCCTGAACAAGCCCGGCAAGCTCACCGACGAGGAATTTGCCATCATGAAGTCCCACCCGTCGATCGGCGGCCAGATCATCGGCGGCATCGCCTTCCTGGAGCCGCTCATGCCCTATATCGCCCAGCACCACGAGCGCTACGACGGCCGGGGATATCCCGCGGGGTTCAAGGGCGAGGAGATCGCCATCCAGGGAAGGCTTTTGGCCATCGCCGACACCTACGACGCCATGACGTCCGATCGCCCCTACCGCAAGGGCCTCGCGGCCCAGATCGCCTACGATGAGATCCTCAAGTGCACCGGCACCCAGTTCGACCCCGTCCTGGTCCGCGCCTTCGAGAAGGCCTTCAAGGCGGGGAAGATAGTATAGGGACGGGCTAAAGGCGAAGGGCTTAAGGCTTGAGGTCAAAGGAAAAAAGAATCGTCGAATAGAGGACGGGCGAAGGGCAAATGAAGAATTAGAGTCTGTACACAGACAGGCTCAAAACTTTGGGCAGATGAAGTAAGCCGGGCATCCCGCCCGGCTTTTTTTGCTTTTTCTTGCCTTATGCCATAAGCCCTAAGCCTTATGCCTATCTTCTCATCACATCCACCCCTGCCGGGGGCTTGAAGGTAAAGAGGCTGTCGGGCAGGTCCCGGTTGAGTTCGAGCCCCGAGAAGGAGAGCGTCGTCACGTTTCCGTAGGGGTCGAAGAGGACGACCTTCACGATCTGGAAGCTCTCCCGGTTCACGGCAACCTGGAGTTTCTTCACCCCCTCCTCGGGCTTCACGGGGACCAGATCGAGAAGATAGTTTCCCGCCTTGTCCACTTTCTTGTCCCCGGCGAAGGAGATCCTGAAATCGTCCTTGAGCTTTCCGATCCCGGCCAGAAACCGCACGCTCACCGTGGACTTGAAAAGGCTTTCGGCGTCCTGCACGTAGGCGATCTTGTCGGCGGGGACATAGAGCCAGGCCTTCTCGGAGTTGATGACGAGCTCTTTTGCGGCCGGTTTCGTGTACACCCAGCGCATCCGCTTGGGTTTTTTGAAATAGAAGGTCCCCTCCTCGAACTGGGTCTTCTGCATGGCCTTGAGCGTCAAGGCCTGGGTGAAATGCGCCTTGACCTGTCCGGTCTGCTCGTAGGTGTCCTGAATCTTCTGGACAACCTCATCGAGGCTCAGAAGTTCAGCCCCCCATGCAGGGGCCGCAAAAAAAACAAAAAGCAAAAAGACAAGGGATAAAAAGGAGTTTCTCATAGGCCGTTCCACGTTGCGGGAAAAGGTGATCCCGAGATGACCAGGCTGGCACGCTTTTTTAATGGTGAATAAGCCGCGGCCGGACGGGCCGATAAAATGCGGAAATGACGATATAATATATAAGCTATTGATATAACTACTATATTTTATTGCTCAATCCGTAGGCAATTTGGTAAAAAACATCGTTATTACTGAACTTGGCGCTCCCGTAAACAACTTTATCAACAGATTTGCCCACAGCACTGTTGATGTTCATTTACAGCCGTTATGTCGCCCCTGATATACCTGTTTTCCACGGCAGGGGTACCTCGGAATGTGCTTAGGGAATGGATTTCCCTACCCCCTCTTTTCGATGTCCGGCGAGGACAACTATCTTACGCTTCACCCCCGCCAGAACCCTCTGCCTGCAAGGATGGGGGATCAGTCACCCTCACCCCGGCCCTCTCATAGTAAGGATGAGGGGAATTTCACCCTCACCTCAATCCTCTCCCCTCAAGGGAGAGGAAGATCAAGGTAAAGTTTTTTCTCAGGCGATTTTCAGCCTCCATCCAAACGGATCCTCGGCAATGCCGTACTGGATCTCGAGGATCTGGTTGTAGAGCTTCTCCGTCACGGGCCCCGTTTTTCCACCGTTGATCAGGAGTTGCTTGCCCCTGCAGAAGATCTCGCCGACGGGGGAAACAATGGCCGCCGTGCCGGAGGCGAAGCACTCCTTCAGTGTCCCCTTGGCTCCGGCTGCCAGGATCTCGTCGATCGCGAGCGGCCGCTCGGACACCTTCATGCCGTTGCGCTTCGCCATCTGGATGACGGAGTCGCGGGTGATGCCGGGCAGGATGCTCCCCCCAAGCGGCGGAGTGATGAGCTCGTCGGCAATGACGAAGAAGATATTGCTCGTCCCCACTTCTTCCACATATTTGCGCTCGACGGCATCGAGCCAGAGGACCTGTGTGTAGCCCCTGGCGCCAGCCTTCTGGCTCGCCATGAGGCTCGCCGCGTAGTTGGCCGCAGCCTTGCAATAGCCGATGCCGCCTTTCACGGCGCGGACGTACTCCTCCTCGACCCAAATCTTCGTGGGGCTGAAGCCCTGGGGATAGTAGGCGCCCACGGGCCCCACGATGACGAAGTAAATGTATTCGTTGGCCGGGCGCACGCCGAGGGCCGGCTCCGTGGCGGCCATGGTCGGCCGGATGTACATGGCGGTCCCCACTCCCTTGGGGATCCAGTCCTTCTCGAGGACAACGAGCTGCTTGAGCGCCTCGAGGGCGAGCTTCTCGTCGAGGGGGGGCATACAGAGCCTTATAGCGGACTCGTTGAACCGCCTGATGTTCTCCCAGGGACGAAAAAGGTATATGGACCCGTCGGCACCGCGGTAGGCCTTCAGTCCCTCGAAGATCAGCTGGCCGTAATGAAGGCTCATGGCGGCCGGGTCCATCTGAAGGGGTCCGTACGGCTCGATCTGCGGGTCGTACCAGCCCTGGCCCGTCTTGTACTTCATCGTAAAGAAGTGATCGGTGAAGAGCTGACCAAACCCCAGTTTCGACTCGTCCGTCGGTTTCGGTTTCATCTTGTTTGAGGGAACCCTGTTCACTTTGATTTCCATGGCTCTTGCTGCTTCCTCCTCTTCTCTGAGACGTTTCTCCCCCCTGGCGTACCAAACGTGCAACCCGCACGATGTTTTCTGCAATACGCCTTTATGATCCTTTCGTCAAGATACAACGGGCCTGTTAATTTCCGCGATATTGTAACAAGTTCTCTTTGCCGATCTTCGAGATTTCGAGACCCTTCATGGACTCCCCAAGCGACTTGGACACCTCGGCGAGGATCTCGGGGTTCTTGTAGTGCGTGACGGCCTTGACGATGGCGGCCGCCCGCTTTGCCGGCTCCTTCGATTTGAAGATGCCTGAGCCTACGAAGACGCCGTCGGCGCCAAGCTGCATCATCATGGCCGCATCGGCCGGGGTGGCGATCCCGCCTGCCGAGAAGTTCACCACGGGGAGCTTGCGGTCCCGGGCCACGAGCCGGACGAGTTCATAGGGCGCCCCGAGGTTCTTTGCCTCCGTCATGAGCTCCTCCTC
>CAZUBX010000118.1:0-6625 GCA_964619035.1 uncultured Syntrophaceae bacterium
TCCTTCTGCTTGTTTAGCAGCTTTTCGGACTGTCCACAATTACGGGGTAACCCCAATTGCTTCCTTTCCATTGATGAGAGGGTCGGGGTGAGGGTGGATATTCCGATGCGTGGCGATGCACGTTTCATTCCCCCTTCCCCAATTACCGTTTTCCCAGGATGTCCGGCGCGGCCGTGAGATCGAGGGAGTTGTCCAGGAGCTGGACGGCCACCTCGTCGCCGGGCTTGACCGAGGTGATGTCCTCGGCAAGTACGATGAGGCCGTTGGCGAGCACCATGGATTTCAGGATCCCCGAGCCTTGCTCGCCCGTCAGTGCGGCTACGTATTTGCCGTCGCAAAACTCGACGCGGGCCCGCAGGAAATATCGCAGCCCCTTCTTTTTTGTGAAGCCCTCCTTCATCTCGGCCCGGACGGCCCGCCGATAGATGTTTCGGTATCCCCTCATCTTGAGGATCGCGGGGCGGATAAACTGCTCGAAGGAGACCATCGAGGACACAGGGTTTCCCGGCAGGCCGAAGAGGGGCTTCCCCTCCAGCAGGCCGAAGGCCAGCGGGCGCCCGGGCCGCATGGCCACACGCCAGAACTGGATGCGGCTGCCGATCTCGGCCATGATGTCCTTCACGAGATCGTAGTCCCCCACGGAGACCCCGCCCGAGGAGATGAGGATGTCGGCCCGGGCGGCTGTCCTGAATCGGTCCAGCAGGTCCTCCCGGGTATCCCGGGCGATCCCCACCTGAAGCGGGGTGCCGCCCGCCTCCAGGACCAGGGCCGCCAGCGAGTAACCGTTGCTGTTCACGATCTTTCCCGGCCCGGGCGTCTCATCGACCTCCACCAGCTCATCGCCCGTGGAGATGACGGCCACGACGGGCCGCTGGTGCACGCTCACGTAGGAGCGGCCCAGGGCGGCAAGCATGCCGATCTCGGCTGCGCGAAGAACGCTCCCCCTGGGAATGACGAGCTCGCCCGTCTGCACGTCCTCGCCGGCCTCCCGGATGTCGAGGCCGGGAGCGGCGGCAACGAAAATCTTTACTCTGCCGCCCTGCGCCTCGGTATCTTCCACGCGGACAACGGCATCGGCCCCCTCGGGCAAGGGGGCACCCGTCATGATCCGGATGGCCTGGCCCTTCCGGATGGGCTGCGTGGCCACCTTTCCGGCGGGGACGTCCTCCAGGACGTCGAGAACAGCGGGTTTTCCTTTGTTTGCAAAGACCGTGTCGGCGGCAATGACGGCGTAGCCGTCCATGGCCGAGTTGGCCAAGGGCGGGATCGTGCGGCCCGATACGATGTCCTCGCCGATCACGCAGCCGAGGGCCGAGGTGATGGGGACGTTCTCGCAACCGAGGGGATGGATTGCCTCGAGAATGGTCTTCAGGGCTTCATCTACGGATATCATGGTCACTCCTGGCGAATCTTCATCGTGGATGCAGGGGTACGAACGTACCGTAATCACGGGAGAATGTCAACGATCCTGCAGCATCGAGGCCGGGGAATCCGGCGGTTTTTGCCTTGAATTCAGGGGTTGCATGACATATATTACGCTCCCAGAAGGAGCCTGGTCTATCCGGTCTGTCCCGCCCCTCCGGTCTATCCGGTCAAAAGCGGGGTCAGAGACAAGGGATCAGGGAACGACAGTGGACACAAGAGAACTGAAAAGCAAAATCAGGGCATTGCTGAAGGAGAAAAACGGCATCCTGCTGGCCCACTACTACCAGCGCGACGAGGTGCAGGAGATCGCCGATTTCACGGGCGATTCGCTGGCGCTCAGCTTCGAGGCCGCAAAGACCAAGGCCGATGTCATCGTCTTTGCCGGCGTGCACTTCATGGCGGAGAGCGCCTCCATCCTCTCGCCCGAAAAGACCGTTCTCCTGCCGCGCCTCGATGCCGGCTGCGCCCTGGCCGACACGATCACCGTGGAGGCCCTGGAGGCGGAAAAGAAAAAATACCCCGATGCGGCCGTCGTGACCTACATCAACTCCTCGGCGGCGATCAAGGCCGCAAGCGACATCTGCTGCACCTCGGCAAACGCCGTGCGCGTCGTCCAGTCGCTTGCCGAAAAGCGGGTGCTCATGATCCCCGACGGCAACCTCGCCCGTTACACGGCGAAGTTCACCGACAAGGAAATCATCCCCTGGGGAGGGACGTGCCCCGTGCATCAAAACCTCAGTCCGGAAGAGGTCCTCGCCGCGAAGGCCCGCCACCCGGGGGCAAAGTTCGCCGCCCACCCGGAATGTCGTGAAGCCGTCCTGAAACTGGCCGATTACGTGGGGAGCACCTCCGGGATCATCGCCTACGCGGGAAAGATGGAAGGCAGCGAGCTTATTTTCGGCACCGAGAAGGGAATCCTCTACCAGCTCCGGACGAGATACCCCGGAAAGACCTTCATCCCGGCCTCGGAAACGATGATCTGCGACACGATGAAGCTGACAACGCTCGAGGACATCCTGAAAGCCCTCACGATCATGGCGCCTGCGGTGAAGGTGCCCGAGGCAATCCGGATTCCCGCAAAGAGGTGTTTAGACAGGATGCTGGCGGTGGGATAAGGCTGTTGAAAAAGGCCCATCTGCTGCGTTGCCCTCGTCGCTCGTCGCTCAACGTACGCCAAGTACGCCTCGCTCCTCGGGATGTCGGGCGCCTTGCATCTGGACCTTTTTGAACAGCCTTTCAGCGACAAGCGTTAGGCATCGGGAAAGAGGAAAATCCCCCTTTCATCCCCCTTTTGCAAAAGGGGAAAGATGGGGATTTCGCATTATAAAAAATCAACTCAGGAAGCCGATTCAACGGGCTGATGATCATAACGTGAATGCAGACCTGCAAAAACTCCTTCAGGCCGACCCCGCCTTCCGGGCCGTGCTCGAACGCATGGACCGCGAGGGCGAGCTGAGGGTCACGGGCCTGAAGGGCTCATCGAAGGGACTTTTCATCGCCGCTCTTTACGGGCTGACCGGGAGGTCCGTGGCCGTGCTTTGCGCAGGCGCCGAGGAGGCGCGCACGCTCGCGCAGGATACGGCCTTCTTTGCCGGCGCCGATTCGGTCCTCCTCATGCCCCCCTGGGACCTCATGCTCCCCGATGCGCTCTCGTCTCAGAAAGACGTGGAGCTCGAGAGGATCCGCGTTCTCTCCACCCTGATCGAAAACAAGCCCTCCATTGTCATCATACCCCGGGCGGCCCTGCTGCAAAAGGTCGTGCCGCGGGGCGTCGTGGCCGGCTTCATCGCCCCCGTCTCCATCGGCGACACCATCGATCGGGACCTCTTCGCCGCAACGCTGACCGAAGGCGGGTACCGCCGGGTGCCGCTCGTCGAGGAGGGCGGAGATTTCAGCCTCCGGGGAAACGTGATCGATGTCTACCCGCCCACGGCGCCGGGGCCTTACCGGCTGCTGCTTGAGGGCGACGAGATCGAGTCCATCCGCGAGATGGACGTCACCTCGCAGCGCTCCCGCAAGGAACTCACCGAATTCACCCTCACGCCGGCGCGCGAACTCATCCTCTCGGAGGAGGCCCGAAAGAGGGCCCTTCGCAACCTGCGGATCCGGGCCGGTGAGCTGGGGCTTCCCGCCGGGGCGAAAGAGCGCCTCGCCGAGACGATCGGCAACGGGACGGCAGGCTCCCTCAACCCGCAGTTCTTTCCCCTTTTCTACACGGACGAGGAGGGCACCGGGGGCCTCGAGAGCCTGACGGAGTACTTCCCGGCCGGGGGGCTCGTCATCGTCGACGACCCGCTGGCCACGGCTCGGGCCGACGAGAAGGCGCGAAGCGAAATCAGCCGTCTCTTTTTCCGGGCAAAGGAAGAGGAAAAATTTCACCTCGAAGAGGGCGTTCTCTTCCTTTCGGAAAAGGACGCGGAGCGCAGCGCCGGGGGCCTGCAGAGAATCGTGATCGAGGGCATCGAGATCGGCGCGCATCAGGACGGCAGCGCCGTCCGTTTCGGCGTCGAGACGGACCTGGGCCTGCGGCCGAAGGAGCCCGCCGTCATCCAGCGCGAGGAAAGCCTGCTTGCCCCCATGGCAGAGAAAATCCGGGGCTGGACCCGCGAGGGGTTTCTCGTCCACTACCTGTGCGCGGGCGAGGAGGAGATGCACCGCATGATTCATCTCCTCGAGGACTACTCGCTCCCCATGGCGCGCTCGGAGGCCCCCTTTTTCCAGGAGATCCTGGAACCCCGCGGAACGGCCGGACGTCTCATCCTGCGCGAGGGAAAGATCGCCGAGGGATTTTCCCTGCCCGGGCTTCGGATCGTCGTCGTCGGCGAAGAGGAGATTTTCGGGAAGAAAGCCCGCAGGCGCCGCCCCGCCCGTGCCCGCGAGGGATATTTCCTGCAGTCCTTCGGCGAGCTCAACGAGGGCGACTGCGTCGTCCACACGGACCACGGGATCGGCATCTACCGGGGGCTCAAGCGGCTCAGCGTGGGGGCGATCGAGAACGACTTCCTCCTCATGGAATACCAGGCGGGAGACAGGCTCTACATCCCCGTCCACCGACTCGACCAGATCCAGCGCTACATCGGGCCCGACGGGCATGACCCCCGGATCGACAAGCTGGGCGGAACGGCCTGGGAGACGGCCAGGCGCCGCGTCAAGAAGGCCGTCGAGGAGATCGCCGAGGATCTGGTGGCCCTCTACGCCGCCCGCGACACGCTGAAGGGAAACGCCTTCTCGGCCGTCGACCGCTACTACGAGGAGTTCTCCTCGTCCTTCGAGTACGAGGAGACACCGGACCAGGGCCGCGCCATCGAGGACGTGAACCTCGACATGGACAACGAAAAGCCCATGGACCGGCTCATCTGCGGCGATGCAGGCTTCGGGAAGACGGAGGTGGCCATCCGGGCCGCCTTCCGCGCCGCCATGGACGGCAAGCAAACGGCGGTGCTCGTGCCCACGACGATCCTTGCCGAGCAGCACTACCAGACGTTTTGCTCGAGGCTCGCCAAGTACCCCGTCCGGCTGGAGACGCTGAACCGCTTCAAGACGCGCGAGCAGCAGAAGCAGGTACTCGAGAAACTCTCCCGGGGCTTGATCGACATCGTCGTCGGCACCCACCGGCTCCTGCAGAAGGACGTCGTCTTCAAGGACCTGGGACTTGTCGTGATCGACGAGGAGCAGCGCTTCGGCGTCACCCACAAGGAGAAACTCAAGAAGCTGCGCACGCTGGTGGATGTGCTGACGCTCACCGCGACCCCCATCCCGCGCACGCTGCAGCTCTCCCTCGTGGGGATCCGGGACCTCTCCATCATCCACACCCCGCCCGAGGGAAGGCTCTCCATCAAGACCTGGGTGCTGGAATTCGACGACGAGGTGATCCGCAAGGCCACCCTCGACGAGATGGCCCGCGGGGGGCAGGTCTTCTTCATCCACGACCGGGTTCACTCCATCCACCACATGGCCCGGCGCATCCGGCAGGTCGTGCCCGAAGCGAAAATCGGCGTCGCCCACGGCCAGATGCGCCCCCGGGAGCTGGAGGATGTCATGGTAAAATTCCTTCGTAAAGAGTACAATGTTCTGCTATGTACGACGATCATCGGGTCGGGCATCGACATTCCCACGGCCAACACGATCATCATTGACCGTGCGGACCGCTTCGGCCTGGCGCAGCTCTATCAGATCCGGGGGCGCGTGGGCCGCTCGAAGGAGGAGGCCCGGGCGTACCTGCTGATCCCGCCGGGGGCCATGCTATCGCCCGACGCGCAGAAGCGGCTCACGGTCATCAAGGAATTCACGGAGCCGGGCTCCGGGTTCAAGATCGCATCGCACGACCTCGAGATCCGGGGGGCCGGAAACCTCGTGGGCATGTCCCAGTCGGGGCACGTCTCGGCCGTGGGGTACGAGATGTACACACAGCTCATGGAGCGGGCCGTCCGGGAGTTGCGGGGCGAGAAGATGCCCGAGGCGGAGATCAAGCCGGAGATCCACCTGGGGCTTGCGGCCTTCATCCCCGACAGCTACGTGCCCGACACGCACCGCAGGCTCGTGACGTACAAGAAGCTCTCCATGGCCCCGGCCGACGAGGACCTCCTGGAGACGAGGGAGGAGATGCTGGACTGTTACGGCCCGCTGCCCCAGGAGGTGCAGAACCTGATTGAGGTCATCAGCCTGCGCAACCTCATGAAGGGCCTCATGGCCGAAAAGATGGAGTACGACGGGCGGAACATGATCCTCGCGATCCACAAGTCGAGCCCCATCGACCCGCTGAAGCTCATCGAGCTTTCGCGGAAGAAGTGGAAGGGGATGCGCTTCACGCCCGACCACCGGCTCTTTATTCCCATGCCCGACCTGCAAGAGTGGCAGATCATCGAGGCAGCGAAGGGGCTGCTCGAGGAGCTGGCGCGGCAGTGACCAGAAGAAGTGCCTGAGTGCCTGAGTGATAAAGTGTCTGAGTGAAGAGGATGTAGGGACGAGGGACCAGGGTATAGGGACGAGGAAGAAGGGATTCAGGAGATCCCAATACCCAATACCCAATACCCAGTTACCAGTTACCAGTTACCGCCGCCTGGGCGGCATGACGGAATAGACGCTTTTTATTGTAGGGGGAGCAGGAATGGAGGATCGCGAAGGAGAGTCGTGCAAACATGACCTGCGCCGCAGGGCTGCCCTGGTGGGGATGGCGGCGGCTTTTTTTCTGGCCGCGGGC
>CAZUBX010000119.1:0-6522 GCA_964619035.1 uncultured Syntrophaceae bacterium
TTAGCCTTTAGCCTTTAGCCTTTAGCCTTTAGCCTTTAGCCTTTAGCCTTTAGCCATTTACTGAACAACAAAGTCCGTGAAGTACACCTGGACGACTTTGCCTTTCGTCATCTGATTATTGAGCCGCAGGGCAATCTCTTCCTTGAGACGCTGCTTGCCCTCGAAGTTGTTCACGTCCTTGAAACCCTTTACGGTAAGTACGCTCAGGACCATATCGCGGACCTTGGGCTTCATCACGTCGAGTTCGGCCACGGCGAGAGGGTCCGAGAGCTCGAAATTCATGATCACCTTGAGATACCGGTCGGCATCTGCGTCGGCCAGGTTGATGATGAACACATCGGGGGCCCAGACGGCGCCGATCGGGGGTTTTGCGGGGGCCTGGGCTTCCTTGTTTGCCGACTTGTTCAGGAAGAAATAGGCCCCGGCACCGCCACCGCCCAGCACCAGCAGAACGACGATGCCGATGATGATCCACTTGAGCTTCGAGCCCTTCTTCTTTTCCTTGCCGCCCTCGGCAACCTGTTCTTCCGGTTTGTTCTTTTCGACGTCCTTGGCCATGCTTCCCCCAATTTGCTCTTGCGAGTTCGCTCTTCGGCACGCGCCCCGCGTGCATGCTGCCTGCCGGCCCCTGGAGCATCCGAGCCCGGGTACCGGCCCCCGCGCGGCCCGACCCGCCACGGAAAGTCCCGGGTGCCGAATCCACGGGCGAAACTCGCGGGCTGCACAGGTGCACATTCGATATGAGCAAATTCCATACCAACCGAAACAGAAGGATTTTCAAGAGATTCCGGCCGACAGAGCCCGCCGGCAGAAGGATGCGGAAGGATGGGGCGGCAACCCGCGGCCAAGCCGGGCGCAATAAGGCATCCGGAGAGGGCGCGGAGAACCCTGAACGGGTCAACAAATTGACGGTACGCAACAGAGCGCCGGGCTGCCCCCGCCCTGCGGCTTACCGCAAACCAGGGGCAACCCGGCGGATTAAATTACCGCTTGGTGTTCATCAGTGCCGTCATCATGTCATCGGTGGTTGTGATGATCTTGGCGCTAGCCTGGTAGGCCCTCTGGGCCGTGATCATGTTGATGAACTCGGTGCCGATATCGGTGTTCGACATCTCCAGGGAATTGGATTTCACTTCGCCAAGCCCCCCGGATCCGGGAACGTTGATGATCGCTTGTCCCGAGGTGAGGGTCTCACTGAAGAGGTTCTGCCCCATCTTCTTGAGGCCCCAGGGGTTGGCAAAGTCGGCCAGGGCGATCTGGCCCAGCGCGGTCGTCTGGCCGTTGGTAAAGTATCCCGTGATAATCCCGTTGCCCTCGATGGCAAGGCTCTTGAGGACTCCGGAAGGATATCCGTTGCTGTTCAGGGCCTTGACGGCCGATGCGGAGGCGTATCCGGTGATCGTCTGAGCGCGGGCCGACGAGATGTCCCAGGTCAGACTGTTGGAGGAACCGATGGTGGCCCCGTTGGCGAGTTGGGTCCCGTCAACGGTCACAGAGATATCCACCGGGGTGATGGCCGTCCGGTTGAGGGTCAATGTCGCCGTATCGCCTGAAGCCCACGCGTTGGCAAGGGAGATCGTGATATCGGCCGTCCCCGAATTGTCGAGATCGATCGTCAGGGAGTCATCGGAGCCCGCAGTGCCATAGCCGAGAATCCTTGCGGTCGGGTACTGGGTGGAGGCAATGCCCCACGTGTCGGCACTAGCCCCGCGGGTCAGGGTGACGGTCCCGCTCTGGTAGATATTTCCCGTGTGGCCCGGGGTGATGGCCACGCCGCTGACCGTCCCGGTCCCGGCGGTGACTTCGGAGCCCGAGGCCGTGGAGTTGTAGACCGACTCAAGGTTGCCGCTCCCGTCGAAGACAAACCCGCTGTAATTCTGCGAGACGACGGCGTTGCCGTCCAGAGTCGCGGCGGCACCCCAGGTCCCGTCACCCTCGGTCTTCGTGTAGGTCACGGCCAGGGTGTGGGCCGCGCCCAGCGTGTCGTAGACCGTCTGGGAAGAGTAGAAGCTGTCGCCCACTACAGCCCTGGCGTCGAGGTTGAGCCCGACGGAGAAGGTGTCGGTGGTGACCGGAGCCGACTGGGCGCCGCTGGTGTTGACGTCACCCAGCGATGCCGAACCCGGCGCGTAGCCCTGGATACGGTAATTGTTGACATCGACAAGATACCCGTTTCCGTCGATGTGCATGGCCCCGGCCCGCGTGTAATACGAGGAGCCGCCGCTGTCCTGGGCAATGAAAAAGCCGCCTCCGTCGACGGCCAGGTCGAGGCCGCTGGCGGTGGACTCGAGGGAGCCCTGGCTGAACTGGGTGGCCACGTCGGCCACGGTAACGCCCTGGCCGATCTGCATCATGCCCGACGAGCCGCCGGAGAGGCTCTGGCTCAGCACGTTGGCAAAATAGGCCTTCCCCGCTTTGAAGCCCATCGTGTTGGAGTTGGCGATGTTGTTACCGATGACGTCCAGTTGTTTCGAGCTGGCATTCAATCCCGAGATTGCGATCCACAGTGCACTTCCCATCTCTATATCCTCCTGGTTTCCTCAGCCTTTATTTCCATCTTCATTCGTCTTCTACTGCTTCACGGAAACGACGTCGCTCAAAGCGATCTCCTGCCCGCCCACGCTCAGGTAGGTGGCACCGTCATGGAAATTCACACCGGTCACTGCTCCCTGGGTCATGGTACTGGCATTGACGGACTTGCCGGACTGGCCGAGGGCGCTCACCGCAAAGGTGTAAGTTCCCTTTGCGGAGCCGGGACAGTTCCACGTGACGGAGTTCAGCCCCTGCTTCTGGTTCTTGAAGCTGAGGGTATCCACCAACTGCCCGTTAGGATCATAGACCTGGATCTGCCCGCTGACGGCATCCCCGGCCAGGTTGTAGCCGAGCGTCACGGGGTTCCCGTCCACGCTGACTGCGTCCCCCTTGGCCAGGACCTGCTTGCCGATGAGGTTCACGGCCTGCGCGTTGCCCAGCGACTGCTGCTGCTGGGTGAAGGAGGTCAGCTGGGTATTGATGTTCTGGAGCTGCTCCAGGCTGGAGAACTGGGCCAGCTGCGCCGTGAAGGCCGTGCCGTCCATGGGGTTCATCGGGTCCTGGTGCTTGAGCTGGGCAACGAGCATCTTCAGGAACTCGTCCTTGCCCATGACATTCTTGGTGCTGGCCGTCGTGGCGCTCGTCGTCGCAGCGCCTGCCGCGGACTGTATCGTGCTCGTGTCACTCATGGTTGAACTCCTCCCGGTTTCACTTTCCGTCATGCAAAGATGCTGATTGCGCTATCCCCTGTTCGGAGAGGCCGCGCCGGCGGTCCCTGGGCGGCATGCACCGATTCCTTTTCGCGTTTTCGTTCTTCTCTCCCGGCAGAATCCTCGCGGCCAAACCCCGCCTCCTGCCAGAAGTTCGAGCCGGCGTCATCGGGCCGGTTCTGGACGAGGACTTCCAGGCGGTCGATCTGGAACCCCTTGTCCTGAAGGGCGTTGCGCAGATCGTCCATGCCGGCCTGGAGCATCTGCTTGACCTCCTGGTTGTCGGCCAGCATGACCATCTTCACGCGGTTGTCCTGCACGACGACATCAAGATCCAGCGTACCGAGCCGGGGAGGCTGAAGGGTCATGGTCACCCGACCGGAGCCTTCCCGAAGGATCTGGGTCGCCCCGTCGAGGACCTGGCTCATCACGGCCTGCGGCCTCGCAGGCGCAGCACTGTCTAGTCCCCTGCCCGGAAGAACGGAAATCGTTCCGGCGCCGGCGGGCACATCGCGAATCTCGGGATTTGTACCGCCCGGGGTCCCCTGTTTTTTCGCCTGGCCCGCTGAGGTCACCTTGTCCTGCGTGTTCTCCATCAGGGTTGCAAATTCCTGCTTCACCTTATCCGCCGAAGAAATGGACTGGAATTCCTTTCCCTCACCCTCGGGGACGTCGCGCAGGATAAATGCCTGCTGGGCCTTCCCCGATTTTCCGCTTTTGGGTTTCTGCGGACGCTGAGCATCGTCACCGCCCGAGAGATTCTTGAGCACCTCCCCTTCTTTTGCCATCATCGACTTGACGGCACCGATCCCTTCGCGGCGGGTCAGAGGCTCGCCGTTGACGAACCCTGTCACCTGGGCCGCCTTTTTCTGCACGGCCAGGTTGCCGTTCTTCTGGATCATCTCCTTCAGCAGGGCCTCCTCGGCAGGGTTCAGGGCTCCCTTTTTCGTCAGGTCGGCCGACTGCCCGGCTTGCTGGCTATCCCCGCTGATTTCTTTTTTCGTGCCCGCCTTCATGGCCGCACCTGCCAGTTCCTTCGCGTTCTCCAGCATCTCTTTGGCCTGCACTTCGGCAAAGGGCTGCTTGACTGGCTTCTTGTCGGCAGCGAGCTGCCCGTTCACCAGCAGGAGCGCTTCCCCGCCTTGCTTGAGACCGGTATGCTTGGTCTTCATGGCAGGCTCTTTCGTCGCTTGCGCCTCTGTGCCGATCTTGAGATCCTGCCTCTTGGACTGGAGGATCTCGGCAAAAGACACGGTAAGCGCTGCCGCCGCGGCGGCTGCGTCTCTGGTTTCGTCCTGGTCGTCGCGTTTCTTGCCGGGGGCAACATCGCGGCTCTTGGGCGCTTCCGGAAGGGCAACGGGGTCACGTTGAATCGGCATGACTGGAGAATCCATGTTCACTCCTCAATGGGTTGTGACGAAGACGTTGAGCAACGCCTGTGCCATGGTAACAGTGACCAGTGACCAGTGATCAGTGACCGGTGAAAGAAAAACACATTAATGCATCAATATCATTGAGCAATTTAGATAATGCACTGCCCGGTCTGCAGGCATTCAGCCATGACGACGATGGGGATTGGGGAGAGAAAAAGCAGGGTGTTCGGGCAATTATTGCCTGTCGCTCGCCGACGGGCCCGATAAAAAATGCCCGTCGGTGGGATTCGGGATTCAGGATTCCGGTATCGGGACTGGAGACAATACAAAAGAGGAAACAAAAGAAATGAAAAGAAAAAGGGGAATCGATCGTCCGATGGACTGACCGTCCCCCATGCAAACCGAATATTTTTCTCTGATCCTGAAGCCTGTTGCCTGCTGCCTGTAGCCTGCTGCGAAGCAGCTAGTTTGCGGGTTCCGCCTTGTTCGGAGCGGACGTGATCTCCTTGGCGATCTCGGCGGCCCGCTGTGCGCCGATGTACCCCCAGATCGCTCCCGCCTTCTTGCTCTTCATGTTCATGATGATCCCGGCGGCAAGCTTCTTGTCCATCTTCTCCAGCATGGGGCCTGCCTGGGCGGGCGCCGTGGCCTCGAAGACGGTGGCAAGATCCCTGAGCCGCTTGTCCTCGGCTGATTTCACGGTATCCAGCATGCCTGAGAGTTTGTCCTCGAGGCCCTTGAGCGCATCGATCTTGGTGACGATCTCGCCTTTGAGTCCCTGAAGCTTCTTCTCCTCCTCCTTGATCGCGCTCTCGCGGCTCTCGAGCTGCTTCTCCTTTTCGGCAAGCGAGGCGAGCAGTTTGCGCTCCTTCGCCAATGCGTCATCGCCCGCCTCGCGCGCAGGTGCCGCCTCCGGAGCCTTCTGGGAGACGTTTGCGATGGCGTGGCTGGGATCGAAGACGGAGGCATCGGGCATCATCTTCTGCAGGACTCCGCCTGCCGCCGCGATCTTGATGACGATCAGCAGGACAACCAGGATTTCACAGATTAAGATCAGTCTTTTCATCGCCGGACCTCTTCAGAAACCGGATAATTCCCTGTTCATTCAGTTCCACGGACTCCCTGTGGTTCCACTCTTTCCAGTACTGCGCGAGCTTCTTCTGTCTGAGGATCTCCATGATCTTGCGCCTCTTCACGGCCTCCAGGAGTTCCTCCCGCTTCACCTCGAGGGCCTTTTCCCCGTCCGAGACCAGGACCACCTGGGCCACCTCACGCTCCCGGAGGCTCTTGATATAGCCGAACGTGAGGGCGATCTCGGCGGCATTCAGGTTTCCGGCCTGCCGGCGCATCAATTCCGCCAGCACGCCCGCCTTCTCGCCGCGGATCGACCGGAGGTGATCCTTCTCCCGCTCGAGACCCCGCATCTGCTCGGAAAATTCCTGCATGACCTGCTCTTCTGCAAGCTTGCGGACATTCAGGATCTGTTCAAAGCGGAACCGGAACATGTTCTTTCCTCAATCAGTTGAAAAGAGCAAGCAATTGCATACGACTCTCTTCAAAGCTCACCTTCTCGTTCATATCCTGCCGGAGATAGGCATTGACCCGGTCGATCATCTTGAGGGCGTGATCGATTTCGGGGTTGCTTCCCGCCACATAGGCGCCGATGTTGATGAGGTCCTCGGCTTTCCGGTAGGTGGCGATGATGTTCATCAGATCATTGGCGCGCTTGCGCTGCTCGCCGTTGACGATGTCGATCATGACGCGGCTCACGCTCTCGAGAACGTCCACGGCCGGATAGTGGTTCTTCGCGGCGATCGAGCGCGACAGCGCAATGTGCCCGTCGAGAATGGATCGCGCCGCATCGGCGATGGGCTCGTTGAAATCGTCGCCCTCGACGAGCACTGTGT
>CAZUBX010000120.1:0-6212 GCA_964619035.1 uncultured Syntrophaceae bacterium
AGATGGAAAGCCCCAGGCCTACCCCTCTCTCCTTCGTCGTGAAGAAGGGCTTGAAAATGTTCTCGAGGTCCTCCTTCGACATCCCCTTGCCCGTGTCGCGGATGGAGATCCCGACGGCCTCTCCCTCCTCGCTCTCGATCCGGGTGGTGCGGAGGGTGAGGGTCCCCCCGTCGGGCATGGCCTCGATTCCATTGAAGGCGATGTTCAGGATGATCTGCTTCATCTGCTCGCCGTCGACGAAGACCTCGGGCAGCTCCGGGTTGAGCTCCGTTTCGATGCGGACCCCTCCCGGCAGCTCGCTTGCCCGGATGACCGCAACGGCCTTCTCGATGATCCCGTTCAAATTGTACATCTTCGGGCTCACGGCGTAGGGCTTCGCGTAGTTCATGAACTGGGTCACGACGTTGTTGAGCCGGTCGGTCTCTTCGATGATGACGTCGAGGAGCTTCTGGTTCTCGGGGTTGTCCGTCTCGGAGCGCAGGTACTGGCCTGCACCCTTGATGGATCCCAGGGGGTTTCGGATCTCGTGGGCGAGAGCCGTGGCCATCTCCTCGAGCAGCTGCGACTTCTCCTTCTCCAGCTCCTGGTCGAAGCCGTAGATGGACGAGAAGATGTCCTTCGCCTCGGGGAAGAAATAGTTGAAGACCTTCTTCATGATGACCCGGAAGGGGTCGTAGGAGATGACGATGATGAAGGAGGCCGTGAGCACATGGGTGAAGTAGATGGGGGTGATCGTGCCGAAGAGCCCCAGGATGAAGAAGAAGACGCTTGTGGCGAAAAGCGTGATGACACAGGCGACGAGCCCCCGGACCATGATCTCGTAGAGCTCGGGGAGCCTCGGGTGCATGACGATGATCAGCACGAAGTACAGAAGCCCCGCCAGGGCCAGGTTCGAAACCGGCGGGAAACGGAATCCCATGTAAAAGAAAATGTCGAGGAGGCTGATCACGGCCGTTATGGCGCAGGCCATCGTCACGTAGACCAACCGGGTGCGCTCCACCCCCGGCCCCCGACCGCGAATGAAAAGCAGCAGGGCCCCCAGGCAATAGAGCATCACCAGAAACAGGTAAGCCAGGAGCGCCTCGTCGAACCAGGACGCGCGGGCCAGCGGCGTGAAGAAGGCAACAGCCCACAACAGGCTCAACACCGCCGTGGCGACGACCTCTTTGCGGGACAGGAAGGTCTTGCCGCGGAGCATGTTGCGCGAAAACTCAACGAGAAGGGGCGGCAGGAAGAGAAGCCCTGCGAGGCTTATGACGCGCCAGATGGGATCCTCGAAAAGGCCGTTGAAGAAGCTGCCGCCCTTCTGGAGAAAAAGGGCCAGGCACACGAGCGCAAAGGAGAGCTGGACGGCGTCCTTTTCCTTCTTGAGGAGCAGGGAGACGGCGATGGTGAGACTGACCGCCGCCAGGATGAAGAGTTCCATAAGGAGTCCCGGTCGGGGTTAACGAAAAAAGACCATCCCCGCGAACTCGCTCAGATCAGGCCGCGGCATGGCCCCTGGACAACGACCCCGGTTCACGTATGATTCCGGGGGCTTGTTTTTTCCGTGATCATACCGGGAACGGCCGGGCAAGTCAATAGCAGTAACGTTGTTGACTAAGTTGACTATCTCTGGAAAGTCGTAGAGTTAGGAATGCTGGAACCGGATGAGTTAGTCAACTTAGTCAACAACGTCCCTGACCTATTCGCTGCAGGCCTCATCCTTTTTTCGTAGGGCGACCTACTACTTTCGGACCAGGCAAATCATACTTTACTTTTCCGGAGGCTGTGCCTATAAGCCCTTGAGGTCATTTGGTCATCCCCGCGCAGGCGGGGATCCAGTCCGAAACTGGATTCCTGGTCAAGCCAGGAATGACATCCTTACATGCTTGATGCCTGATGTGAAGCTCCCCGCCCACAGGGCGGGGCTTCCCGGCAGGGAATGAACCAAACATGATTGCGCACCCTAACCCCGCCTACAAAGCGGGGCCTGCGGGATGCGCCCCCGGTCATGTTTCTCGGGAACGAAAGCACAGGCAGGAAACACGGAAACTCCTCATGAAACTCACGAACAGAGCAAAATGGGGCATTGCAACTGTTGCCATTCCGCTCCTGGCTGCCACACTTCTCTATGTCTATACGATCCTGCCCGAAAAGGAGGTACTCCCGCCCGCTGCAACCGGCGAGGTTCAAGTCGTACCCTCTTCCTGGATCGATCGGGCCATCTCGGCCTATTACGAAAAGAAAACCGATGAGCCCATCGTCGCGATCATCCGTCAGGACATCCCCGCCCAGGTCGGGGCCATCTCGCCCGACGGGCAGTATATCGCCACCGGGGGGAGCGTCATTCGCGACGTGGCGATCTCGAGCGTTGCGGAAAAGAGGATCATCCGGAAGCTCGCGATGAATTCGGGCAACGTCACCGCCATTGCCTACAGCCCCGACGGTCGATACCTGGCAACGGGCAGGGGCTTCATGGCGCATATGCCCCATAACGAGTCGGTCAATATCTGGGATGCCCACAGCGGCAAGCTGATCCGGAACCTTTCGGGCCCTGCAGGACCGAAGAAGTACGAGAATGAAGTAACTACATTGGTCTTCAGCCCGGATAGCCGGTCGCTGGCCGTCGGATATGCCCCTCAAAATAATGGGGACTCGGTTCATGTCTTCGACGTTGAGACGGGCAAGCGACTTCGGGTTATGCATCCCTCGGGTCTTGCGCAAAGTTATCTGGCTTTCCTGGATGGTGGAAGGTATCTGGGATATGAGGACGACGGGTTCAATGTACACAATGTCCTCACGGGAAAGCGGGTGCAGCAATTCAACGATAATGCCGCCTACGCCCTGAGTCCCGACGGTCAATACCTGGCTGCGGGGATGAACGAGGGAAAGACTCTCAAGATCATCGACCGACGAACCGGCCGCGAAGTCAGGGTGCTGGGCGCCATAAAGGGATATTACCGCTACATTTCCTACAGCCCCGACGGCAGATACATTGCAGTACGCAGCGATGACGGCCTTGCCCTTTGGGATATAAACGCCGGGAAAATTGTGCGGGAGCTGAAAGGATACCCCGACATAGTGAGCCGCTGGATCGGCTTCGATGCCGAAGGCAAGTATCTTGCGGCCGTGTGCAATAAATACGTGGTGGTGTGGGACTTCAAAAAACTGATCTCAGCCAAACAGTCAAATTAAGGAGGGGGTGATGCCGTCCACCGCGGAGTATTCACTGTTCGGCGCCAATGCCTATGGCGGGCCTGCAGGCAGTCAGCTCAAACACAACCCTCCTGAAACCTGGAGGCAACTTCCCATCAAGGTTCAATATCTGGACGACCCCATGACGGGTTTCCGGGCACACGTCTACCACAATGCAGCAGCGAAAGAAGTGGTTATTGCCTTTGCCGGTACCAACCTGGCCGAACGAGGTGATCTGTCAGCAATCGGCGAAATTGTCGCCGGGCGCGAACCAAAACAGTTTGACAACGCGTTAGCAACATACAATGCGGTAGTGCGCCATTTGACTCTAGAGAGAAAGAAGGCGCAGATTGCCTTCACGGGCCACTCCCTCGGCGGCGCATTGGCTCAGTATATGGCGATTCGTGTTCAAGGTCGCCCCGCTGAGACCTTCGGCGCACCCGGTATCCTCCAAGCCCTGGAAAAACTGAGAGACCAGTACGATCCCGGCTACCCTTACCCGGTGGTGAACCATATTGCACTGGGCGACCCAATCGGAATGTACGGAACGCATCTCGGAGAAACAAAATACTACGCGCTGGATGCTGTGGATTTTATCATGCCTGTAGCCATGCCGTATCTCATTCGCAGGCTTGTTGTTGCAGGGTTGATGACTTATCGCGGCCACACCATGGATCGCTATTTCCACAGCTTCCGACAATCCGGCGGAACACTGCAGCCCACCGGTAAAGTCACGTACAAAAACGGAAAGAGGTACGAAATATTCAAAAGGTTCAATTGGTCGGGCGTGGCAAAAGACGAATACATCTGATTGAGTTCTGCCGCCTGAACAAAAAGCCCCGCAAGATGCGGGGAAGCCATTTCAAAGTCCCTATGGAAACAGCCATGTTTTCATGACGTGTTAGCGGGGGCGCAATCTATTATGCCTCGATGACCTCCAGCCCCAGGAACTTCACCATCGGATCGAAATCCCGGTCGTCGTGCAGCAACGGCAACCGGTAGTGGATGCAGAACGTTCCAATCATGACGTCTATGGTCTTCCTGACCGTCACGCGCCTCCCCCCAGGACCTTGTAGAGCGTCACCAGGTTGGTGAGCCGGGCGAGGCGAATGGCGATCAGCCCCTGCTGCGCGCCGTAGAGCGAGCGTTGTGCGTCGAGAACGCGCAGGTAGCTGTCGATCCCCCTTGTGAAGCGCGCATCGGAGAGGCGATACCCATCGGCGGAGGCTTCCACCAGAGACTGCTGGGCCTCCATCTGATCGCCCAGGGTCCCCCGCTGGGCCAGCGCGTCGGCCACTTCCCGGAAGGCTGCCTGGATCGCCTTCTCGTATTGGGCCAAGGCGATTTCCCTGTCCACTTTTGTCACGTCATATGCCACCCACGAGCGGGCATCGAAGATGGGTATGACGATCTGCGGCACGAAAGCCCAGGTCCCCGAGCCGGACGTGAAGAGCCCGGAGAGCTGGTCGCTCGTGGTGCCGATGCTTGTGGTGAGCGTGATGCGGGGAAACAAGGCCGCCCGTGCTGCGCCGATGTTCGCGTGAGCCGCCCTGAGCTGACTTTCGGCCTGGAGAATGTCGGGGCGGCGCTGCAGCACCTCGGAGGGCAGGCCGGGTGTAAAATCCTTGAGCGCCGCGACCTCGCCAAGCTCGACGGGCAAAAGCCCGGACGGAACCGGGGAGCCGACCAGGAGGGTCAACGCGTTTTCATCCAGGGCCACCAGGCCCGTGTATCGGGCAATGTCCACCCGCGCCGCGTCCACGCGGGTCTGGGCTTGGCGGAGATCGAGATCGGAGGAAGCGCCGACCTCGGCGCGCCGCCGGATCATCTCGTAGGTCGCCTGCTGGGTCTCGAGGGTCGATTGGGCGAGCTTGAGGTTCTCGCGATCGGCCGCAAGGGTCAGCCAGGTGTTGGCCACTGCGGACACAAGCGTGATCTGCGCGCTCGCGCGGGCCTGCTCCGTGGCGAGGTACTGCTCGAGCGCCGCATCCTTGAGGTTTCGGATACGTCCAAACAAATCGATCTCCCAGGAGCTGACGCCCAGGTTGACGTTGTAGAGCTCCACCGTGGCCGGTTGACCGGCCTGCGAGAGGATGCCCGGCACCCGCTGCTTGCTGTAGGTACCCCTGGCGTCAACAGTCGGCAGCAGTTCGGCCCGCTGGATTCGGTAGAGGGCCTGTGTCCGTTCGATGTTCAGCGCGGCCACGCGCAGGTCGCGGTTGTTGGCCAGCGCCAGGTCGATGACCTGCTGCAGCCTCCCGTCGACGAAGAAATCCCGCCACGGGATATCGGCGGCGGCCTGGCCCGGCTTGGCCTCCTGCTGTTTGTCGGCGGGGCCGCCCGGCCAGGCGGCGGGAACGGGAGCCTCCGGGCGCGCATACGTCGGCGCGAGGTTGCATCCCCCCAGGAACGCAACGACCACGACCAGTAGAAGAAATGGGGTCCTGTTCATCTCATCAATCCTCTGATGGAGTTACATGCTCTGTCCCGGTTGCCTGCCGATTTCTGCGCTGAAAGAGTTTTTCTTTCAGCACCGTGAAGAATGGCTTGGCGCCGCCTGACGCGAGGGCATCACCCCTCCGGCCCTTACCGATGAACATCTCGATCAGCACGAAGAAAAGGGGCGCAAAGATGATCACCAGGACCGTGGCCGTCACCATGCCCCCCAGCACGCCCGTGCCGATGGCATTCTGGGCCCCTGCCCCGGCACCGGTCGCCACAGCCAGCGGCAGCACACCGAAACCGAAGGCCAGCGAGGTCATGATGATCGGGCGGAAGCGAAGCTTCGCCCCCTCCAGGGTGGCCTCGACCAGCCCCATCCCCTGCTCCACGCCGGCCTTGGCGAACTGGACGATCAGGATGGCGTTCTTGGTGGTCAGACCCAGGGTGGCCAGAAGACCGATCTGGAAATAGACGTCGTTGGGCAGTCCCCGTACGCTCGAGGCAATGACGCCGCCGATGACCCCCAGGGGCAACACCAGAAGGATCGAGATCGGGATGGGCCAGCTCTCGTAGAGCGCCGCCAGGCACAGGAA
>CAZUBX010000121.1:0-5359 GCA_964619035.1 uncultured Syntrophaceae bacterium
CCGCCGCGGCGACGATCCGCTCGGCAACATTCCGCTCTTGACGCTCTACGGCATGGGTTTTTCCGGCGTGGCGCTCGGGCTGGCGAGCGCGAGCCTCGAAGCCTTCATGACGCTTGCCGAAAAGAAAAAGCCGGCTCCCACCCATGGCGCCCCGGTTCTGTTGCGCGACAATGCGGTGATCCAATCGCGCGTCGCCAAGGCGACGGGCCGGCTGCAATCGGGCCGCGCTTATCTGCACGACATGCTGCATGAATTCTGGCAAGCGGCGACCGCCAACCGCGCACAAACTCTCGAACAGCGCGCACAACTGCGCGTCGCCATCACCGGCTCCATGGATCAGGCGCGCAGAGTCGTCGATTTCGCCTATCACGCCGCCGGTGCTGACGCGATCTTCAACGGCGGAGAAGGGGGGCAGCCGGTGGGCATGGCCGGGGTGACGCTTGTCATGGAGGCCGCCGGGTATTCTTTCCCGGCCCCCTACGGCGACTGCTCGGAGGTGATGATCACGCGCAGGGTCTTCCGCGACGAAGAGGGCGAGTACTCCATCAACAAGGTGCGCTGCCGCCTGCTCGATGTGAAAGAGTTCTTCATGGACACGGGCGTGGGCGCACGGACGTACTCGTTGGTGGAGCAGGGCAGCATCGCCAACCTCATGGAGGCCAAACCCGAGGAGAGGCGCCAGTACCTCGAAGAGGCCGCGGGGATCACCAAGTACAAGAGCCGTAAAGAAGCCGCCGTCCGCAAGATGGAGTCGACAAAGCAGAACATGCTCCGTCTCAACGACATCCTGCGCGAGGTCAAAAGCCAGCTCAATTCCGTTTCCAGGCAGGCCAAGCGGGCCGAACGCTACAAGCTTTTGAAGAAAGACCTCCGGGAGATCGAACTGGCCCTGGCCGTGCAGGCTTTCACGGAAATGCTCGAGAAGAAGACGAGCCTGCAGCGGCGTTTTGACGAATCCTCGGCCGCCACCGAGGACATCCGCTCGGGGCTTTCGGTGCTGGAGGCCCGCGTCGAGGAATTCCGGGCCGAGATCGCCGAGAACGATCAGAACGTCAAGCAGCTCCAGGAGCGGCTCTATACGGCAAAAAATGAAATCAGCATCCAGGAGCAGGGAATCGAGCATGCACGGGGCCGGCTCGATGATCTGGCTACCCTCAAGGAGCGGAGCGCAATCGAGCTGGAGTCGCTGCGCACCCGCAAGGGGGAAGCTCAGAGGGAGCTGGAGACGCTGCGGTTGCAGTCGTCCGAGTCGGACGGCCGGATTCTTTCCGGCAGGGAGGCACTTGCCCTGCGGCAGAGCGTCGTCGACGAGTTGAAGAAGAGCGAACAGACACTCCGGGATGATCTGGAGAAGGACAAAACGGCCTACTTCAACTCCCTGACGGAACAGTCCCGGCTGCAGAACGCCCTGGCTGCCTGCCAGAAGAGCCTCGAGGACCTGAAGCGCAGGACCGAGCGGGAGGTGAAGGAGCTCGAGGAGCACGAAACACGGCTGAACCTGGCCCAGGAGAATCTCGCGTCAACCCGGGAGGGCCTGGAAGGCGGCCAGGAACAGCTGGACGGACTGCGCAGGCAAGCGGCGGAGCTTCAACAGCTCATCCAGCGATCGCGCAACGAGCTGGAAGAGGCCGACGGGAAGGTGTTCCGCCTCAAGGAAGAGCTGGGGAAGAAGAGCTCCCGGCTCGCGTCGCTGCGCGAGTTCCAGGACCGTTACGAGTGGTGCGACGCGGGCACCCGCTCCATCATCCGGGCCCGTGACGAGGCCGGCCTTGCCCTCGACAGCATCTACGGGCTGGTGGCCGATCACATCGAGGTCCCCCGCGAATACGAGATCGCCGTCGAGGCGGCCCTGGGCGAGAGACTCCAGTATGTCGTCGTGAAGAGCCAGGAGGAGGGCATCCGGGCCATCGACTACCTGAAAACCAGCGCCGCCGGGCGCAGCAGCTTTGTTCCGCTGCGGGTCCGGAGCAATGCCGTCGACATGGCATCGAAGGATTACCTGCAGGGAACGACAAGGCTCCTCGACGTCGTGCGCGTGAAAGACGAGTACCGCAACGTCGCCGAGTATCTCCTGGGCGACACCATCCTCGTGCCCGACCTCAACTCCGGGATTGCCCTCTGGCAGCGAAACGGCTTCCGGGGGACCCTGGTCACCCCGGACGGCGACATGATCAGCCCTCACGGGGTTCTGACGGGAGGCAGCCGGACCGTCACGGAAGAGAGCAGCCTGCTTCGGCGCAAGCGCGAAATCGCCGACCTGGAGAAGGACGCAAGCCGCCTCGAAGGACAGATCCGGGACGAGTCGCAGAGCCGCGGCGCGCTGGCCGACCGGATCGCGACGATGGAAGAGGACTGGGAGGCAAGCCGAGACGCGAGCCGCGAGACGGAGCTGGCGCTCCAGGGCAGGAAGAAGGACGTCGAGCGTTACGAAAATGAGCTGAAGTGGATCGAGCAGCGCGTGGGCGTGATCCGCTTCAACCGGGAGACGCTGCTGACCGAGGAGCAGGAAACCGCCGCAAGGCTCGCCGCGACGGAGCGTGAAATCGAGACGGCGGACGTCCGTTGCCTCGAGATCAACGGGCGGCTCTCCGACGTCCAGCTGCGCTGGCAGGCTCTGAAGGCGGATCTTGAGGGCAAGGAAGCCCTGTTCACCGAGGAGCGGGTCGTCCTGGCTGCCCTGGAGGAAAAGCGCAATGCGGATCTGAAGACCCTCGAGCGCCTGCAGGAATCCTCCCGCAGCCTCGCGGCCGAGGTGGAAACGAGGCTCAGGGATCTGGGAGAGGCCGAGCGCAGCCGCGGGGAGCTCACGGCAAAGATCGAGCAGAGCCGCCAGTCCCTGGAGACGCTCTTCGGGGGCTACGGGGAAATCGAAAAGGAACTGGCCGCAGCCCGCGAGGGGCAGGCTTGGCGCGAGGGCAAGATGAGCGGGCTCGAAGGCGAGGCCCGGGAGGCCCGCAAACAGATCGAACAGATGCTTCGCGAGACGGGGGATCTCGACATCGAGATCCGCGAGCTCGGCTTCCAGGTCGATGCGCTGCAGAACGGGATGCAGGAGAAGTATCAGGCCGAGCTCGGCGCGCTCGTCCAGGGATTCGAGAAGCTCGAGGAAGCCCTCATCGGGGAGCTGCGGGAAGATCTGGACAAGAAGAAAAAAGTCGTCGAGGAGTTCGGCGAGGTGAACCTGCTGGCCATCAGCGAGCACGAGGAGCTCCAGACACGCCACGATTTCCTGACCGGCCAGATCAACGACCTCAACGCCTCTCTCGAGTCTCTCCAGAAGACGATCGCGCGGATCAACCAGGTTTCGAAGAAGCGCTTCGCCGAGACCTTCGAGGCCGTCAACGCCTGCTTCCAGTCCGTTTTCCCCAAGCTCTTCCGCGGCGGGAAGGCGTCGCTCCTTCTCACCGACGGCGAGGATTTGCTGGAAGCCGGTGTCGATATCGAGATCCAGCTGCCCGGCAAGCGGACCCAGAGCATCAACCTGCTGTCCGGCGGCGAGAAATCGCTATCCGCCGTGGCGCTCATTTTCTCGATCCTGCTGCACAAGCCGACCCCCTTCCTGATCCTCGACGAGGTCGACGCGGCGCTGGACGACGCGAACATCTCGCTGTTCAACCAGTTCGTCAAGGACATCTCCGAGCGCTCCCAGATCGTCCTGGTGACGCACAACAAGAGGACCATGGAGGTCTCCGACAACCTGTTCGGGGTGTCGATGGAGAAGAAGGGGATCTCGGCGCTGGTATCGGTCAACCTGAATCAATTTGAGGCCTGAGCAGGGTCTAAGGAACAGGGTAAAAACCGCCATCAGGCTTGCTGAATGGCGGATTTTTCTTTGACGGAAGGGACTATGTTCGGAAACGGAGAAAAGAAGGGCTCCTTCTTCGAGAGGCTGAAGGAAGGGCTCAGCAAGACCAAGCAGAGCCTCGTGCGCAATGTCGACGAGATGCTCTTTGGTGAGAAGCAAATCGACCGCAACCTCTTCGAGGAACTGGAGGAAATGCTCATCACGGCCGACGTGGGGCCGGCCTTCGCCTCGGAGCTCATCGACGAGATGAAAGTGATCGCGAAGCGATCCGATCTCAGCAGCCCCGACGTCCTGCGGAAGATCATGCGGGACAACATCCACTTCATCCTCAAGCAGCGCGAGTCGCCCCTGGAGATCCCGAAGAACGGCCTCTACACGGTCATGGTCGTCGGCGTGAACGGCACCGGGAAGACCACGACGATCGGGAAGATCGCAAGCGAGTTCAAGGGCAGGGGCTGCAGCGTGATGCTTGCCGCTGCAGACACCTTCCGGGCCGCCGCCATCGAGCAGCTCGAGGTGTGGGGCGAGCGGGTGGGCATCCCCGTCATCAAGCAGAAGATGGGGGCCGATCCCTCGGCCGTTGTCTTCGACGCCGTGCAGGCCGCGAAGGCCAGGGGAATCGATGTCCTGATCATCGACACGGCAGGAAGGCTCCACACGCAGGTCAACCTCATGGAGGAGCTCAAAAAAGTCAAGAGGATCATGGGAAGGGAGTTCCCGGGGTCGCCTCATGAGGTCCTTCTTGTGCTCGATGCCACGACGGGCCAGAACGCCGTCAACCAGGCAAAGATGTTCAACGAGGCCATCGGTGTCACGGGCCTTGTTCTCACGAAGCTCGACGGGACGGCGAAGGGCGGCATCATCATCCGCCTCGCCAAGGAGTTCGACATTCCCATACGCTACATCGGCATCGGCGAAAAGATGGACGATCTCCGGGTCTTTAACAGCACCGAGTTCGTCGACGCATTGATGGAATGAAACAGAAGGTTCGAGGTCCGAGGACAAAAGAAGAGCCTCGAACCTCGGTCCTTGCTGAGCGAAGCGATGCAGAGATACTTTGCCATCGGCGACATCCACGGCTGCCTGGACAAGCTCCGGAAACTCCTGGGCCTCATCGACGTCGACTGGGAAAATGACACCGTTGTTTTCATGGGGGACTACATTGACCGGGGTCCCGACTCGAAGCAGGTCGTCGATTGCGTGCTGGAGCTCAGGAAAAAGCACGAACAGGTTGTCTGTCTGAAGGGCAATCATGAATGGATGTTCCTCAACTATCTGGACCATCGGGAAGAGCACATCTACCTCACCAACGGCGGCCGGGACACGCTGCAATCCTACGGCATCTCTCCCGATGAGCAGGACCGCAGGGCGAAGCTCCCTCCGAAGCACCTGCAATTTTTCGAAACCCTGCTTCCCTGTTACGAGACGGAGAATTATGTGTTCGCTCACGCCGGCGTCAGGCCCGGGATCCCGATGGGGCTCCAAGACCCATACGACCTGATCTGGATCCGCCACGAGTTCTTCCTGTCGGACCACGGGCTGAAAAAGACCGTC
>CAZUBX010000122.1:0-5036 GCA_964619035.1 uncultured Syntrophaceae bacterium
ATGTCGTAGACAACCATGTGGGTCCTTCCATTCGACATGGCCGCCGCCCTCATGTACGCGATGTCCGACGACAGGGTCCGCGCGGCGGCCTTCAGGTTCGAATTGTCGACCCAGCCGCGGAAGGAGGGAATGGCGATGGCGGCCACGATGCCGAGAAGGACGAGCGTGATGAGCAGCTCGACCATGGAAAAGCCCGCAGCGCGACGGCTCAGACCCCGGCCGGGCGGCAGGCACCCGGAGGCACCCTGCCAGGCAGGCCCTCCCTTCTGAAGTGCGTAGTGTCGTAAATGTTTCATGACGACCATTTCTCTGAGTCCTTCAGGGTTTGTATTCCCGACCCCTGCGACCCGGAATCATCAGCACATCGATCGGATCAGGGAATCACTTCCAGTCGAGCAAGAAGCATGCCCGCATCGGCCCCCGCAGTTTCTGCGGAAGGCTCGCACGGCCGATACCGGTCGGATCGTCAGGCAGTCGGATGAACCCGGGCGCGGAGGAGATGGGATGGGGGGCGAATCCGCAGGCCGTCCCCTGTAGGGGAATCCCTGCCTCGCCTCGAAATCGGATGTCCTGCCCGGCAATCCTGCTGCCCTATCCTTGATCGGACTTAGGCCAGTGATTTTGCGCCCCACCCTTTCGGATGGTTTGCCTTTTTCAGGCCGTTCCCTGAACGCGGTCTGAATCCTCAAAGAGGGCAACCCGACAACGGGTTATAACTCTTCTGAATTCTTTTTCGGAATGTTGGGGGGGAAACTTGAGGGGAATTTTTACATTTTCAGGGAAGGCCCCGATAGAGCACAAGGTGTGTCAGTTCGGCGCCCACAAACATGTACAGCACCGCGGCAATCGAAAGGAAGGGCCCGAAGGGCACGGCATATTTCATGTCCTTCCCCTTGATCGCGATGAGCACGACACCGACCAGCGCCCCAAGGATGGAACTCATAAATACGACGAAAAACAGGGACTTCCACCCCAGGAAGGCCCCGATCATGGCCAGCAGCTTGATGTCCCCTCCCCCCATTCCTTCCCGCTTGGTGAGAAGCTCGTACCCCACCGCAATCAGGTAGAGAAACCCGCCCCCGACGAGGACCCCGAGGAGGGACTCCATAAACCCGATCCCCATGACAAAGACGGCCAGCAGGAAAAACACAGGGATGCCCGGCAGAGAGATCACGTCGGGAATGATCTGGTGGTCAAAATCGATGAAGGTGATGACAACGAGGGCCGCCGCGAAAAGGAAGGCGGCTGGATACTCAAGGCTCAGGCCGTACTTCCAGAACATCGCCCAGGAAAGCAGGGCCGTCAGGATCTCGACCAGGGGATACCGGGGCGAGATGGGCTCGCCGCAGTCCCGGCACCGGCCCCGCAGGATCAGCCAGCTCAACACGGGGATGTTGTCGTAAGGGCGGATGGATTTGCCGCATTTCGGGCAGTGGGAGGCAGGAAAAACGATGGATTTCCCCTCGGGTATCCGCCAGATGCAGACATTGAGGAAACTTCCGATTGCAGCCCCGAAGACGAGAGCGGCGATTGCCCAGACGATGCTCATGATGCTGCCTTCAAAAGTATCTCCCCATGCTCGTTCTGTCGCTCTTAGCCTCTTACCTTCTTACCCTCTCTCAGGCCTGCTAACCGTCCTTCCGAGCCCAGTCGTATGGGATCTCATTGTCGTGGGGGTGGACCCGGTACTCGTCAGGGTCGTCGTACTTGTAAACATCCGTGGGGATGTTGACCACGAGGGCCTCCTCGATGGAAATGCACTTGAAGCCGTGGAAGACAAGGGGCGGGATGTGGAGCAGGATCGGGTTTTGATCGCCGGCAAAGAATTCGTTCACCTCGCCGCACGTTGGCGAGCCCTTGCGGCTGTCATAGAGCACGATCTTCATCATCCCCTTCACGACGGCCATGTTGTCGCACTGGCGCTTGTGGTAGTGCCATCCCTTCACGACACCGGGGTAAGCCGAAGTCATGTAGACCTGGCCGAATTTCTCGAAGAACTCGTCATCGACCCGGAAGATCTCCATCAGCCTTCCCCGCTCATCGGGAATGACCTTCAGTTTCTTAACCTTTACGCCCTCGATCATGAAAAGCCCTCTCGTCCCGTTTGTGAAGTTGCGTAGCCGGCTATCTCGGGTTTGGGATTCCGGAATCCGGATTCCTGAAGCCCGATGCCCGCGCGATTGACGCTGTGCGTCAATCGCGCTTGTTCGCCCCCGTCTTGGCCACCATGTTGCCTGCGTAGATCAGCGAGTCAAAGGTCCCCGCGTCGGACCACCACCCGTCGAGGACATCCCAAGTAATCGTCCCCTCGCGGATGTAGTGATTGTTCACGTCTGTGATCTCCAGCTCGCCGCGGTTCGATGGTTTTAGGGTCTTGATCACGTCGAACACCGTGGCATCGTACATGTAGATTCCGATCACGGCATAGTTGGAGGCCGGCTGCTTCGGTTTCTCGTCGATCCGGACGATTCGCTCGCCCTCGAAGGCCGGCACACCGAAGCGCTGGGGATCCGTGACCTCCTTGAGCAGGATCTTGGCGCCCCGCTCCTGCTTCTTGAACGCATCGACGGCCATCCGGATGTTCTTCTCGATGATGTTGTCTCCCAGGACGACGGCAATTTTGTCCCCATCGGCAAAGTGTGCGGCAAGATCCAGGGCGGCGGCAATCCCGCCCTCCCCCTCCTGGTAGGTGTAATTTAAGTGCTTCAGACCGAATTCCTTGCCATTTCCCAGCAGCTTCAGGAAATCTCCCGCGTTGTTGCCCCCTGTGACGATCAGGATCTCGTCGATGCCCGCATTGACGAGCGTTCGAATGGGGTAGTAGATCATCGGCTCGCGATACAGGGGAAGCAGATGCTTGTTGGTCACCTTGGTCAGGGGGTGCATGCGCGTCCCGAGCCCCCCCGCAAGAACGATACCCTTCATGAAACCCTCCATTCTGACCCTAAGAGAAGATATAAGCTGGCGTCTTATACCACAACCCGACAGCATCGCGGTAGTGGAAAACGATCTGCGCGCGGCCCGACCGCGCCACACCGGATCCTTCCCCGCGGTCGAGAGCTTCGTCTCACATTCAACCTGTACAGGACTCCCCACATTTTGTATAGTGGGACCCCTTCGGCAGTTTTTTTTGAGCTTGCAAGGGACGTTCCAGAAGCATCACTTTCGGGTGACCGATCGACGGGGATGGCCAATGACCGACGAGCGTTACATGAAGATGGCCCTCGAACTGGCGAAAAGAGGGGCGCCCTGGGCCTGCCCCAACCCGCTCGTGGGAGCGGTCATCGTAAAGAACGGCCGAATCATCGGGAAAGGGTGGCACCGATGCTGCGGAGAGAATCACGCCGAGATCAACGCCATCGAGAGCGCACAGGAACCGGTCCGCGGCGCCACAATCTATATCAACCTGGAGCCCTGTTCGCACCATGGCAGGACCCCTCCCTGCGTGGAGAGGCTGGTGAGCGAGAAGCCGGCGACGGTCGTCATCGGCACGATCGACCCCAACCCGCTCGTTGCCGGCCGGGGAGTCGCAATGCTCAAGCGGCACGGGATCGAGACCCGCGTGGGCGTGCTCGAGGATCAGTGCCGGGAGATCAACGAGGTCTTCTTCAAGTACATCCGGACCCGCATCCCCTTCGTCACGCTGAAATTCGCCCAATCCATCGACGGGAAGATCGCAACCGCGACAGGGCATTCCCGCTGGATCAGCTCGGAGCCCTCCCGCGTCTTTGCCCACCGCCTGCGGAGCCATCACGAAGCCATCCTCGTGGGCTCGGGCACCGTCACGAAGGATGACCCGGAACTCACCTGCCGCCTCGTCCGGGGACGCGACCCCCTGCGGGTGGTCGTGGACTCGAAGCTCAGAATCCATCCGGATGCCCGGGTTCTGCAGGACCAGGCCCGGGCGAGGACCCTTGTATTCACGACTTCCGGACACGACAGGAATAAGATCAAGGTGCTCGTGGACAGGGGGATCGAGGTCCGGGTTGCCGGGACCGGGCAGGTGGAGCTCTCAGCCGTCCTCAAAGAGCTCGGCAGGCGTCAGGTCTCGTCGCTTCTCGTGGAAGGGGGGGCAGGAGTACTCACCTCATTCATCCGGGAGCGTCTTGCCGACAGGCTGATCATCATCTCCGCCCCGAAGATTTTCGGCAAGGGAACCGACGCCATCGGGGATCTTGCCGTGAGAACCGTCGACCAGGCCATCCCTCTCACGATCCGTCGGGTATCCCGCAAAAGCGGGGATGTCATCGTCGATGCCCGGTTCATCCGTGATTGATGCGCAATGTCTGAAATCCCCGGGGGATTCACCATGACTTTCTTGATGCACGCGCTACCCGCTACCGGCTACCCGCTACCCGCTGTATGCTGCACGCTGTATGCGGACCGTTGCCCCGACGTTCAAGTGCCGGTGCAGGGAGACTGAGCATCAATGCCCTGGTATGCCGTCCACACGAGAAGCCGCCACGAGAGCAAGGTCTGCGACGGCCTTTCCCTGAAGTCGATCGACGCCTTTCTGCCGAAGATCGAGGCCTGGAGCCGCAGGAAGGACCGCCGAAAGAAAATTCAGATTCCCATGTTCCCTGGCTATCTTTTCGTGCAGCTGGCCACGGCGGACAACCAGGCACGGATCGACATCCTGAAGACAGCGGGGGTTGTCAATATCCTCGGGACAAGCCGGGGGAACATCCCCATCGCGGTGCCCGACGAGAAAATCGAGACCATCCGGCGGCTCGTGGATTCGAAGGTTGAGATCCAGCACTACCGATACCCCAGGGTCGGGGAGCGGGCGCGGATCCTCGACGGGCCGTTCAAGGAAATCGAGGGGATTGTCGTGAAAGCGGACCCCCGAAAGGACCTCTTCGTGATCACCATCGAGATCCTCCAGCGCGCCGTGGCCATCGAGATGCAGGGATTCCAGGTGGAGCGGATCTAGGAGATCCGAGCCTACAGTCTACAGCCGACAGTCTACAGTAAGGATCTGTTGGCTGTTGGCTGTTGGCTGTTGGCTGTTGGCTGTTGGCTGTTGGCTGTTGGCT
>CAZUBX010000123.1:0-4611 GCA_964619035.1 uncultured Syntrophaceae bacterium
GGGCCGTTGCAAAGAGGCCGCGGATGCTGTTGGCCGACGGGCCGACGGGCAACCTCGAAACGGAAACGGGGCCGCGGTTCCACGGGATGCTCGTGAACCTGAACCGCACCCGGGGCATCACGCTGGTCGTGGTCACCCACAATCAGTCGCTGGCAGACCGCATGGCCCGCTGCATCGGGCTTCGTGACGGAAAAATCGTGAAGGGTGAGTGACATGAAACGATCGGGAAAAAACTTCGCCCTGGCCCTGTTGCTGCTCCTCGCCTGCCTTCTGGCCGCCCCGCCCGAGGCCGCCGCGCAGAGGATCGCCGTCTTGCCCTTCGACATCCACAGCGAACGGGATGCAACGCTTTTGCGAAACGCCATCTACAACAGCATGACCCTGGAGCTCGGCAAGGTCCGTACGATCCAGATCGTCCCGCGGGAGCAATTCGCCGCGTTCGTGAGCGGAAAGACCGCCGACGAGGCGCTGGCGCTCTCCGTCGGAAAACAGATCCGGGCCGACTACGTGATCGTGGGAAGCCTCACCCAGTTCGGCAACCGCGTGAGCCTCGACGCCAAGGCCGTCACCGTGGAAACGGGCGCCGTGATCACGGGGCTCTTCGCCCAGGGCGCAGGGATCGAAAACACGGGGGCCTTCGCGGCACAGCTCGCCCGGGACATCCTCGCGAAAGTTTCCGGCACACAGGTCATCGCCCGGATCGATCTGACGGGCAACCGGCGGATCGAGAGCACCGTCATTTACAACGTTCTCAAGGGCGCGAAGGGCAAGCTCTACTCCGAGGAGGACCTCTCGTCCGACATCCGGGCCATCTACCGGACGGGCTACTTCACGGACGTGAAGGCCGATGTCACGGACAGCGCCGACGGCAAGGTGATCACCTTCCTCCTGGAGGAGCGTCCCTTCGTCAACGAAATCCAGATCAAGGGAAACAATGCCGTCAAGGCCGACGACATCCGCGGGGTCCTCTCCTTCAAGGTCAAGCAGGTCTACAACCCCGACCGCATCAAGGCCGACGCGGACAAGATCAAGGCGCTCTATGACGACAAGGGCTACTACAACGCCGAGATCTCCTTCGCGACCGAGAAAGTCAAGGAACGCGACGTCAACGTCATCATCGACATCAAGGAAAACGACCTGCTCTACGTGAAGACGATCGAATTCACGGGCAACAAGGCCTTCACGAACAAGGAGCTGAAAGGCCTTCTGGAGACAACCGAGTGGAACATGCTCTCCTTCCTCACGGACTCGGGTGTCTTCAAGAAGGAAAAGCTCCGGGAGAGCCTCAACCGGGTGAAGGTCTTCTACATGAACAACGGCTACATCCAGGCCCAGGTGGGAGAGCCGGAGATCACCAACGACAAGAAGTGGATCTATGTCCGGATTCCCGTCTCCGAGGGCAGGCAGTTCAAGGTCGGCAAGGTGGAGATCACGGGCGACACCCTCTCGGTCCCCAGGGAGGAACTCCTCGACAAGCTCAACATCAAGAAGAAGGACTACTACGACCGGGAGGCCATTTCGAAAGACCTCGAGTACCTGACGCGGATGACCCACAACGACGGCTATGCCTACGCCGAGATCAACCCCAAGACCCAAACGAGAGAGGCGGAGCAGCAGGTCGACATCACCTACGACATCAAGAAAGGAACCCTCGTCTACTTCAACCGGATCAACATCTCCGGCAACACGAAGACTCGCGACAAGGTCATCCGGCGGCAGCTGACGTTCACGGAAGGGGATCTCTACAACAGCGACAAGCTGAAGAACAGCTACGCCCAGCTCAACCGGCTCCGCTACTTCGAGGAGGTGAATTTTCAGACCGCCAAAGGGCCCGAGGAGAACCTGACGGACATCAACATCGGCGTCAAGGAGCGCCCCACGGGGATGTTCTCGATCGGCGCCGGATACAGCGGCCAGGACGGCGCCATGCTCATGGCCCAGATCTCTCAGCAGAACCTTTTCGGCCGGGGGCAGAGCCTGACCCTCCAGGGGGCCGTGGGAACGGTGAACAACACCATCAACCTGTCTTTCACGGAACCGTACCTTTTCGACACGCCCCTCTGGATGAAGACCGACATCTGGTCGCTCACACACTCATACGACACGTACAATCTCGCCTCTCAGGGGGCGGGCCTCATGTTCGGCTACCCCATCTGGGAGAAGCTCATGGGCTATATCGGGTACCGTTATTCGGTGAACGACGTGAAGGACATCCTGCCCTCGGCCTCCCAGGAGATCAAGGATCAGGCGGGCGCGACGTCCACGAGCGGCATCATATTATCCCTGTCGCGAGACACGACGGACGATACGATGTTCCCGACGACGGGAAGCCGCCACCGGATGGATCTGAACTTTGCAGGGCTCGTTTTGGGCGGCGACAACTCCTTCGGGAAATACAATTACGGCGCGTCGTGGTTCTTCAAGGTCCCGCCTTTCGGAGAAGACCTCGTCTTCTCGCCCCGGTGGCGCATCGGCTACATCCAGGCCTTCGAGGACAAGGAGATCCCCGTCTACGAGCTCTACCTCCTCGGGGGGATCAACTCCATCCGGGGCCTGAAGGACGTGGGGGTGACCGACCCCGTAACGGGAACCGTCGTCGGCGGCAACAGGATGCTGCTCTTCAACTTTGAGTTCATCTTCCCCATCCTCAAGAACGCAGGCATGAAGGGGGTCGTTTTCTTCGACACGGGCAACGCCTGGAACAACACGTACGACCTCTCGGACATGAGGAAAACGGCAGGCGCCGGTATCCGCTGGTACTCGCCTGTCGGGCCGCTGCGCCTCGAGTGGGGCTACGTCCTGGACCCCAAGCCCGGGGAGCCGGCCTACCGCTGGGACTTCACGATGGGGTGGACGATGTAAACAATTGGCTTAAGGCGTGAGGCTAAAGGCATAAGGGAATTTTGAATAAATCTTGTTCCTCATGACCCTAAGCCATTTGCCATTTGCCATTTGCCGTATATGATTCGCCAATAACTTTTCAAGGAGAATGATAAAATGAAAAAACGTCTGACCCTTATCGGCATCCTGGCTGTGGCGCTTGTTTTTGTCGTGTCGGGAACGGCTGTAGCGCAGAAGATCGGCTTCATCAACATGCGGGCGATCATGTCTCAATCCGACGCCGGCAAAAAGGCCGAGGCCGAGCTCAAGAAATTCGTCGAGAAGAAGAAGGCCGACATCGCCAAGAAGGAAGAGGAACTCAAGAAGCTGAAGGACGAGCTCGAGAAGCAGAAGTCGGTCCTCACGGCGGAGGCCTACCGGGAAAAGGAGGCAAGCTACCAGGTCAAGTTCCGCGACTACCAGCGGCAGGTCCAGGACGCCAACGAGGAGGTCGGCAAGAAGGAGCAGCTCATTACCGGTGTGATGATCCCCGATATCCTCAAGATCGTCGAGCAGGTGGGCAAGCAGGGGAAATACGATGCCATCCTCGACCTCAACAACCCCGTTGTCGTCTACCACGACAAGGAGGACAACCTCACGAAGAAGATCATCGACGAGTACAACAAGGGAGCCGGCAAGTCCGCCCCCGCCGCCGCCAAGGGAAAGAAGTAACAGGGAAAGAAGCAAAGCATCGAACCACGGCAGGTGACACTCATGGGGAAGACTCTCTCCGAGATCGCCGCTTTTCTCCAGGCAACCGTCGTCGGTGACGGCACCGTCGAGATCCGCGACATCAAAGGCCTCGACGAGGCCGGCGAGGGGGATCTCACGTTTCTGGCCAACCCGAAGTATCGCAAGAAGATCGCCTCGACAGCGGCGTCGGCGATTCTCGTGTCCCATCCCGTCGAAGGGACGGGGAAGAACTTCATCGTCGTGAAGGACCCCTACGCCGCGCTGGCCCGACTGCTCACGCTCTACTACCCCGAGGAACGGGATTTCCAGGGCGTGAGCCCCGAGGCCTTCATCGATCCCGGGGCTGTTGTAGAGGAAGGGGCAACGGTCTACGCGGGGGCTTTCGTGGGCAAAGGGGCGAAGATCGGCCGGGGCGCCGTTCTCTACCCCGGTGTCTACGTCGGTCCCGAGGCCGCTGTGGGCGAGGATTCCATCCTGTACCCCAACGTGACGGTCTATCGCCGCTGCCTCATCGGCCGGCGGGTCGTCCTTCACGCGGGGGTTGTCGTGGGAAGCGACGGGTTCGGGTTTGCCAATCCGGGCGTCGAGAACCGAAAGGTCCCCCAGGTGGGGATCGTGCAGATCGACGACGATGTGGAGATCCAGGCCAACACGACGATCGACCGGGGCACCCTGGGAAAGACGTGGATCCAGCGGGGCACCAAGATCGACAACCTCGTCCAGATCGCCCACAACGTCGTGATCGGGGAGAACTCCATCATCGTGGCCCAGGTCGGCATCTCGGGAAGCACCCGGCTCGGCAACCGCGTCATCATCGGAGGCCAGGCGGGGCTCGTGGGGCACATTCAAATCGGCGACAATGCCATGATCGCGGCGCGCTCCGGCGTCGCGAAAGATATCGCGCCGGGCCATATCATGTCCGGGACCCCCGCCATTCCTCACCAGGACTTCCTGAGACTCAACGCCCACATCATGCGCCTGCCGGACATGCACAAGACGCTCACGAAGCTCGTCAAGCGGATCGAGGAACTGGAAAAA
>CAZUBX010000124.1:0-4594 GCA_964619035.1 uncultured Syntrophaceae bacterium
GATGCGCTTCGGCATCGAGGTGGCCTGGGCCATCCGCGAGGCCGTCGGGCCCGGCCACACCGTGATTTTCCGCATCGCCGGAAACGATTTCATGGCAGGCGGCAACACCAACAAGGAGGCCGCCCAGTTTGCCTACATGCTGGAGCAGCACGGGGTTGACGCCTTCAGCATCACAGGAGGGTGGCACGAGACCATGCTGCCCCAGATCACCATGGACGTGCCCAGGGGGGCCTTCGTACATCTTGCAAGCGGCGTGAAGGCTGCCGTCACCAAGCCCGTCGTCGCCTGCAACCGCATCAACGACCCCGGCCTTGCCGAAGAGATCATCCGCGACGGCCGCGCCGACCTCGTCGGTCTTGCACGCGCGCTCCTGGCCGATCCTGAATTCCCTGTGAAGGCCATGACGGGACGGGCAAAGGAGATCGTCCCCTGCATCGGCTGCAACCAGGGCTGCCTCGATAAGATTTTCAACATGGAGCCTGTCGAGTGCCTCGTGAATCCCAGGGCCGGTCGCGAGTTCGAGGTCCCGCCCGTGCAGAAGGCGGCGAAACCGAAAAAGGTCATGGTCGTCGGCGGGGGCCCGGCGGGGCTGTCGGCTGCGCGCACTGCGGCGCAATGCGGCCACAAGGTGACCCTGTATGAAAAAGAAGCATATCTGGGCGGCCAGATGCCCCTTTCCGCGGCCATCGATGAACGATGCGAGATGGGCGCCTTCGTGGGGCCCTTTGCCGAACAGGCAAAGGCCGCGGGCGCCTTCATCGCGGCAGGCGTGGAGGTTGACGAGGATCTCGTGAAGGCCGAAAAGCCCGACGTCATAATCCTCGCAACGGGGGGCGAGCCGCTCTGCCCGCCCATCCCCGGCATAGAGAGCGAAAACGTGGAATACGCCTGGGACGTTCTGGCAGGAAAAGCCGTCACGGGCAGCAACGTCGTGGTCATCGGCGGCGGCGCCGTCGGTATCGAGACGGCCCTGTACCTGGCCAAGATCGGCACCATCGACGCCGAGACCCTGAAGTTTCTGTTCCTTGCAAAGGCGGAGGAGCCGGAGCGGCTGAGGGAATACGCCTCCCGGGGTGTAAAGAAGGTCACCATTGTCGAGATGCTCGATCGGGCGGGAGGCGATATCGGATTGACGACACGCTGGATCGCCCTTCGCCATCTCTCGCAGTACGGCATCCGCGTGATGACGCACACGAAGGCCGTGGAGATCACGCCGCAGGGCCTCTGGGTTGACAAGAAGGATGGCCGCGAGCTGATCCCCTGCGACACCGTCGTGATGGCCTGCGGGACCGTCCCGGTGAACCCGCTCGAGGGCAGGCTGAAAGGCCTTGCAGAAAAGGTTGTCGTGGTCGGGGACGCGAAGAAGGCGAGGAAGGCTTACGAGGCAATCCACGAAGCATTTTTCGAGGCCAGGAGCCTTTAGCGTAGCTGCTAAAGGATGTGGGATTATTCCCCCTCACCCCGGCCCTCTCCCTCGCTGGGGAGAGGGAGATCAAGGTACGGCCGACAGACCGGTTCTCGATAGGCCTACGAGGCAATCCATGAGGCATTCTTTGCGGCAAGGGAGCTGTGAGAGGCTCAAGCCACCAGCCACAAATCCCATCCCGCATTGTCCCTTAGCTGCGGGCTAGAAGCCTCTCATTTGAGGCCGCCTGTTGTTGAACCCATCGTCTCGCCGGAGGTCCCTGAACTCAAGACGCAAGACGGGGGGCCCGTCGCCTTGCGTGATGTCCCAGATCCTCACATCCATGTTGATGTCGCTTGCCGTGTAACCCACCAGGGCATCTGCGCGGATGATCTCCCGCACGATGAGATTGCTTCCGACTGTAGACATATTAGCCCTTTGAACGCTGACGTAATCGGCCATCACCTCTTCCAGGGTTTTCTTGCCCAGTCGGACAAGAGGGATTCCCCCGCCGGTTTCGACCTCGATCCCGTCCTTGTACAGGAAGTATCCGATAAGCGGCTGCGCATTCGGACCGAACGTCTGGAACCGCATGGTATTGAAGGCCTGCTTGCCCGCCTCGCTCTTCATCAGCGCGCTGGCGTCGATCTGGTTCCACCTGAGGAGGGTCCCCGTGAACGCACAGCCGGTCGCAACGAGGATACAAAGGATTCCGATGAACGTGCCGGGCATTTTTGCCCTCGATCGCAATTTCATATGTCAATTTCCTTTCCAGCCCCGAATGACCTGACAGGCTTCCTGAAATGGATTTGCTCTAGTCTCCCGAGTGGGACCTGCCGCGGTAACTCCCCCCGTCATGCTGTCCCCTTGAGTCATTATACACCATCTGAAGGACGGTTCCCTGGTCTTTTCCCGCAGGTGTCATGTCCCAGATGCCCACGTCGAGGTTATCGTCGGCCGCGGTGTAGCCCGCAACGTAAGGCCCTGACAGGATCTCCCGCACGACCAGGCCGCTCCCCGTGGAGTACATCTTCGATTTCCGGACCCTGTCGTAATCGGCCATGACTTCAACAAGCGTCAGCTTGCCCAGTTTCACCACATAGGCCCCGCCGACGGTGACCACCTCGATGCCGTCCCGGTAAAGGAAATAGCCGAAGGCCTGCTCCGCCACCGGCCCGTATGTTTGAATTCGGACGGCGTTGAACTTCTGCCGGCCTGCGTCGCTTTTCAACAATGCGGCGGTGTCCGCCTCGTTCCATTTCAGCATGGTTCCCGTTGCACAGGACCCCGGGGCAAGAGCCACCAAGAACTATTACGACGGCTGCACTTCCGAGTGCTTTACCTCTTTCTGGCTGCTTCATGCTGAATTCCTTTCGCTGGACATATCACCCGGGCAGTCTCACCGGCAGGGGGCCATGACCGATCTCGATTTCTTTGCACTCTCCGCCGGTTCGAAGACCAGCTCGAGAACGATCTTCGATACGTCACCGGCTCCGGGTCGATCCCAGACGCTGACGCCCATATTCATGTCCGCCACCGAGTAGCCGGCCACTTCCTTTCCCCGGATGGCCTCACGGACGAGAGGGGGACTGATCCGCTTGTTTCCCAGGGATTTCGACTTATCAAAGTAATCGGCAACGGTTTCCTTCAGGGACATCTTCCCGCTGATCCGCTCCAGAGGCACACCGGGCAGCATGGAGACCTCAACGTTGTCCCGGTAGAGGAAGTATCCGATATTCTGGCTGGTGGTCGAACCTACGGTCACGTAGCGTACGGCGTTGAACTTTTCCGCTCCCAGTTCGCTGCGGAGGGTTTCATCGGTGGGAAGCTGATTCAGCTGCAGGTAGACGGTCCCGGTCGCGCATCCCCCGACGAGGATCATAAACGCCGCCAGAAGCGGCAGAAAAGACCTCGGGCAAGCCATTGCGGACCTCCTTAAATCACTTGGATAGATCTAATGTGATACGGATTATCGAAAAAGCAAGGGCAAAAGATCAGTCGTAGAGGTGGCAGGCGACAAAGTGGCCCGTTTCCAGCTCCGTCAGGACGGGTACCACGGTCCTGCATGCATCCATGCAGCGGGTACAGCGGGGATGGAAGGCACAGCCCGGAGGCGGGTTGATGGGGCTGGGAACATCCCCTCCAACCGCGAGGAGTTGCTTCTTTCGCCCCGGGTCGGGGACGGGGATGGCCGAGATGAGGACCTGCGTGTAGGGGTGCAGCGGCTTCTTGTAGAGATCGGCGCTTGCGGCAAGCTCCACGATCTTGCCCAGGTACATGACGGCCACGCGGTCACTCATGTACTCGACGACACTGAGGTCATGGGAGATGAACAGGTAGGTGAGTTCGAACTCCTCCTGCAGGCTCCGCAGCAGATTAAGGATCTGAGCCTGGATGGACACGTCGAGGGCCGAGACGGGCTCATCGGCGATGATCAGCTTCGGCCTCAGGGCCAGTGCCCGGGCAATGCCGATGCGCTGCCGCTGGCCTCCGCTGAACTCGTGGGGGTAACGGTCCATCTGCTCGCTCGTGAGCCCGACCTTCTCCATGAGCCGGGCCACGTCCTCTGCCCGATTCTCCCCGTAGGTCACACCGTGAATGAGCAGGGGCTCGCCGATGGTGCTCCCGGCGCTCCTGCGGGGGTTGAGCGACGAGTAGGGGTCCTGGAAGATCATCTGGACTTCGCGCCGGAACGCCTTCAGCTTATCGCCGCTGTGCCTCAGGATGTTTTCCCCATTGACGAGAATCTCCCCCGTCGTGGGGTTTTCCAGCCTCACGATAAGCCTTCCCAGGGTTGTCTTCCCGCAGCCGCTCTCTCCGACTAGGCCGAGCGTCTCACCCCGGTACACCTGGAGATCCACCCCGTCGACGGCTTTCACAACGTCGTGCTTGCCGCCGAGAAACCCGCCCCGAACGGGAAAATGTTTCCGCACACCGCGGATGTCAACAAGTACGTCGCTCATGAGGGTCTGTTCCGTCTGTTCCGTCTATTCAGTCTATCCGGTCTGTCCCGTCTTTCCGGTCCATCATGTCATTGCGAGGAGCAGAGCGACGACGCAATCTCAAAAAAAGATCTCAAACGTTGATTGCCACGCCTGTTAATACCCTATACCTTAATCTTCCTCTCCCCTCGCGGGAGAGGACCGAGGTGAGGGGGACTGATCCCCGTACCTTTTTTCACCCTCACCC
>CAZUBX010000125.1:0-4473 GCA_964619035.1 uncultured Syntrophaceae bacterium
TCCCTTCGATGATGTTGGAGACATCCTCGCAGTTGTCCACGGCGTTCTCGATCCGGCCGATGATGTCTTTCACCTTGATCAGCTCGATTGCGTCCTTTTCCTCTTCGAAAAGCCTCGCCATCGCCGCCCGGAAAATCTGATCCCCTTCATTCTCGAGCGTGTTGATCTCCACGCACAACTGCAGAATCACCGGCGCATCCTCTTTTTTTCTCACGGAGAAGATGATCTGCTGGATCTTTGCGATGGCTTCGGTGAGAACCGCCGTGATCTGCACGAGCTCCTTGGCCGGCTCTTTCATCCTGTACAGGTACATCCTCACGGCGGCGCCCTCGATCTCGTCGAGGACACTGTCCATCTTGTTGGCCAGGGAGAAGATGTCCTCCCGGTCCATGGGGGTCAAAAACACCTTGTGCATCCTCTTGTAGACCTGGTGGGTGATGTGGTCGGCTTCGTGCTCGATCTCCTTGAGCTTGCCGACCTTGAATTCCGAGTACTCGTAGTTTCCGATGATTTCGGTGTAAAGCTTTGCCCCCTCTACCAGCTTGTCGGCCAGCTCTTCGAAGAGGTCATAATATTTCTCACGGCTCGAGAAGAATTTCATCTCTGCTCCTGCTTTCTATGGAATGGAGGTTCCCCTATATCACAATCCGCGGCCGCAGGACAGGCTGGAAACCGGAGGAGATCCCTCAGCCGCCCATCTTCTTTCCCGCGTCACGATACAGGACGTGCTCCAGAAAAAGCACGGCCAGCACGCCCATCACGAAGCTGTTGCCCGCCACAGGGCGGATGACAGGCGGGTAGGTCGCGACCACCTCGCCGGGCAGAAAGGCCACCACGACGGCCACGAGCAGCGGTATCCCCACCACGATACCGCCGTTGAAGCCGGCGCCCCGTTCGTCCTCCATCAGGACCATGATCCCCGCCGCCATCTGGGCACAGAGGATGTAGAGCATGGCACTGCCGACCACGACGGAAGGCACGGCCTCCATGACCGCGATGGCCGCAGGCGAAAAGGCGACGGCAAGCATCAAGAGCGCAGCCGGCACGAGGGCAAAGCGCGACAGGCACCGCGATGATGCCACGACACCGGGGCTCAAGGAGTAGTTGACCTGGCCGATGATCCCGAGAAATCCCGCCGCCAGGTTCGCCAGGCCCGTCACGGCGATTCCCTTCCTGAGCCTTCCTCCCTTGTCGCCATCGCCCACAAAGGCGTTCATCGACTCGATGGAGCCGATGTCATTGATGGCAAGGGCGATAAAACAGATGAGGAATGCCGCGAGCAGCCCGGGGTCGAAGGAAAGCGCCGTCGTGAAGCCGGTGAAGAACAGGCCGAAGAGGGCCCCGGAAGCGGCGCTCTCCGACCCGGCCCTGCCCAGGCCGAGGACGTGCCAGGCGAGCGATCCCGCGACGGTTGCGCTCAGGATCAGCGTCGAGCGCCAGATGCCGCCCAGGAACCGATGCAGGACGAGCATCGACAGGCACAGGACAAAGGCAAACAGGACGCTCCAGCGGGGCGCCCCGCCGCCGGGGCCGGTGATCAGCCGGATGATCGTCGGCGTCAGGGTAAAGGCGATCAGCAGAAGGACAACGGCCACGACGCGCCGGGTGAAGAGGCGGCGGATTTTCCCGAAGAGGCCCGTCCAGGCCAGGATGAAAAGCCCCAGGCCGCCCAGCAGGATCGCCGTGTAAAGCGCTGCCGGCTGAGCGCCCGGACTCGACAGGATCCCGATAAGGATCACCGTCGAAGGGCCGACGATGAGCGGCAGGCCATGTCCCAGGAAAATCTGGATGAGCATGAACAGGGCGGCCACAAAGAACATCTTCTGCAGGTAAATGAGGGGGTCGCAGGCCCCGGCCGGCCCGACGGTGCAGATGATCTTCCCGAGGATGATGATGGACGGGACGGCCACCGCAAACCACTGCAGGCCCAGGAAAAGCCACTCCAGGGGTGGCGGCCGGTCGTCAAGGCCGTAACGGAATTCCATGGGGCTCCTCTCAGTCCAGGACCTTTCTTGCCGCGGCCACGTCGGCAAGCGCCTCGCGGTCCAGGATGGTGATCTTCTTTCCGCCCACGCGGATCATCCCGGCCTGCGTCATCTTGCCGAGAACGCGCGACAGCGACTCCCCCGTCGTCCCGAGGAGATTGGCGATCAGCCCCTTCTTGATGTCGAGTTCGAACTCCCCGGCGCCGCCGGCCAGATCGCTTACGTGAAGAAGGTAGGCCGAAAGCCTCTCCGGCACCCCGCGCAGGGAAAGGTTCTCGATCGTGGCGGCAAACTCCCGGAGGCGCCGCGAAAGAACCGCCAGCATGCCCAGGGCCAGGGCGGGATTTTTGCGGATCATGTCGAGCAGGCCATCGCGTGGAATGAACAGGATGCGCCCCGCCTCGATGGCCTGGGCGTTAGCGGGGTAGTTCCCTCCCTGGAAGACGGGAACCTCGGCGAAGGGCTCGCCGGGGCCCATGATGTGGAGGATCTGCTCCTTGCCGTTGGGCGAGAGCTTAAAAATCTTGACGCGGCCCGCGATGACGATGTTGAGCCCCGCCGCCCGGTCGCCGTCGATGAAGATCATCTCGCCGGCCTTCACCGGACGGTCGACGGCGATCTCCGAGAGGGCCTTCAGCTCCTCGCCGGGGAGGCCCTGGAAGAGGGGGAGATGGGATAGGAAAGCCTGGAGGTTCATGGGACAGACAGTTCCTTAGTTCGTTGGTTCGTTAGTTCGTCAGTGGGTGAAAGAAACGATAAAATAAATAATTCCATCTGCGCAAGGAGCATAACAGAAATAGTGGGTCATTACGAGCCGAGCCTCGCGAGGCGTGGTAATCTTCGTTTAAGATTGATATCGAAGATTGCTTCGTTGTTTCACGCCTCGCAATGACCATTTTCTTTTTGCTCACGCCCTTCGGGCGTGCTGAACTAACCAACCATTGAACTAATCAACTAACAAACTCATGAACGTTTTTTTATCCCATTTCAACATTTTTATCGTTTTTTGATCCGGATCAAGGAATTCCGGCCGGATCTGTCGTATTTACCAGAAAAAGACGCACCCATGCATATATTCAGGGAAGGAGATGACACATGTTCTGTAACCAGTGCGAGCAAACGGCAAAAGGCGAGGCATGCACGAAGGCAGGCGTCTGCGGCAAACCGCATGACGTTGCCGCCCTGCAGGACCTCTTGATCCACGCCCTCATCGGGCTCTCGATCGCTGCATCCGAGGCCAGGAGGAAGGGGATCGGCGATCACGATGCGGACGTGTTCACGGTGAAGGCGCTCTTTTCGACGCTGACCAATGTGAATTTCACCCCGGAGCGCTTCGTCCCCCAGATCCAACAGGCCGTTCAATACCGAAACGGGCTCATCGGGAAGGTCAAGGCCTCAGGCGCAAGCCCCGATCTTTCCATCGATGCCATGACCTTCAAGCCGTCGGGCACCATGGAAGGGCTCATTGCCCAGGCGGAAACGGTGGGACTGATGGACTACCCGGCGGCAGGCGCCGACATCCTTTCCCTCAAGCACACCCTGCTCTTCGGGATCAAGGGTCTGGCTGCCTACGCCGATCACGCCCAGATCCTGGGCCAGGAAGATGCGGCCGTTTACGCCTTCGTCCAGGAGGGGCTGGCGGCACTTGCCGATGAAAAAATCACTCTCGAGGCGGCCCTGGCGCTCGTGCTCAAGTGCGGCGAGGTCAACCTGAGAGCCATGGAACTTCTCGATGCGGCCAATACGGGCGCCTACGGGCACCCCGTCCCCACGGCCGTTTCGCTGGGCGCGAAGAAGGGCAAGGCCATCCTGGTTTCCGGCCACGATCTCAAGGACCTGGAGGAGCTGCTCAAACAGACCGAGGGCAAGGGGATCAACATCTACACCCACGGCGAGATGCTCCCCTGCCACGGCTACCCGGGGCTGAAGAAGTACAGCCACCTCTTCGGGCACTACGGCACGGCCTGGCAGAACCAGGCGAAGGAGTTCGCCGAGTTTCCCGGGGCGATCCTGATGACGACCAACTGCATCCAGCGCCCCACACCGGCCTACAAGGGCAACCTCTTCACGACGGGCCTCGTGGGCTGGCCCGACGTGGCACACATCGCCGGCAATGACTTCGCCCCGGTGATCAAGCGGGCACTCGAACTGCCCGGCTTCACAGTGGATAAAAACGGCAAGTCGGTCATGGTGGGATTTGCCCGCAACGCCGTCCTGGGCGTGGCCGACAAGGTCATCGAGGCCGTGAAGGGGAAAAAGATCCGGCACTTCTTCCTGGTGGGCGGCTGCGACGGCGCCAAGCCGGGCAGGAATTACTACACACAGTTCGTCGAGCAGGTTCCCAAAGACTGCATCGTGCTGACCCTTGCCTGCGGGAAATTCCGCTTCTTCGACCAGGACCTGGGCGCCATCGGCGGCATCCCGAGGCTTCTTGACGTGGGCCAGTGCAACGACGCCTACTCGGCCATCCAGATCGCCGTTGCGCTCT
>CAZUBX010000126.1:0-4442 GCA_964619035.1 uncultured Syntrophaceae bacterium
GTGCACGGCTCCGGTAGGCGTAGATCCTTGGAACTGACGAGCACTCCCATTGATGACAGAACTTCAGAAACTCAGGGAAGGGTTTATCCGTCATTATGCTCGCTTACCCCGCAGCGTGCTGCGGGGTAAGCGTGCAATCGTTTTCGGGGGCCTTGCATCCAGGCATTTTTAAACAGCCTGCACGATCCCTTCGGAATCTCGGTCGAGACGGATGATGAAGAACATGCCGGAACGGCCCCCCTTCACGGGGGCTTCCGGCTTTTTAACGCGGCCGACGGCCAGCGCAGGATCGGAGTTCGAGGATCTTTCTTTGTCCTCGTTCCTCGGACCTTGATCCTGTTTTGATAGGGAGGGAACCATGGAAGACGAGAAGGACTTCATCATCAAGGATCGCCGCCGTTTCGACGATGCGGGCGACACCCGGCCGGAGACACCCCGGGAGGAGGCGGCTGCCAAACCGCAGGAGCCGAAACCCGAAGCCAAGGACGCCGAACCCCGTCAAGACGAAAAGGCGCAAGAGGCATCGACAGAACAACCGTTCCCCGAGCTCAACTTCGCCACCTTCGTCTTCTCGCTCGGCACGTCGGTTATGTATCACTTCGGCGACTTCCCCGACCCCGTGACCAAAAAGGCGGAGCGCAACCTCGAGGCGGCCAAGCAGACCATCGACATCCTCGGCATCCTGAAGGACAAGACGAAGGGCAACCTCAATGACGAAGAGGACCGGCTTCTCGAATCGCTCCTCTACGAGTTGAGGATGCGCTACGTCAGGGAGACGGCGAAGTGATCACCACAGCGTCGCCGGCCAAGGTCAACCTCATCCTGAAAGTGCTGCGCCGCAGGGAAGACGGCTACCACGACATCGCTTCCCTGATGCAGAAGGTGAGCCTTGCCGACGAGATGGAGTTCTCGCCCCGCAGGGATGGCATCGCGCTTGCCTGCCCGGGGTCGCACCTGCCCACCGGCGAGGGAAATCTCGTGGTGCGGGCGGCCCGCGCCCTCTTTGCCGAGGCGGGTTTTGCGGGCGGGGTGGAGATCACTCTCCGGAAGCGCATCCCGACGGCGGCAGGCCTCGGCGGCGGCAGTTCCAACGCCGCCACAACCCTCACGGTCCTCAACGACCTTTTCCAATTCGGCTTCGACCGTGAACGGCTCATCCGGATCGGGGCCCGACTCGGCGCCGATGTTCCCTTCTTCCTTTACGGCAGCACGGCCTGGGCCTTCGGGATCGGCGAGATCCTCGAGCCGGCCGAGCCCCCGCCCGGGATGTGGCTTGTTCTCGTCAATCCGGGATTCGAGGTCCCCACGAAATGGGTTTACCAGAGCCTGAATTTGCCGTTGACAAAGACCCCTTTAAAGTATAGTATTCCTTCCTTTTCAGGGATACGAGAACTCGCCGCCGCCCTGTCCAACGACTTGGAAAAGGTCACGGTGGCGCGCTATCCCGTGCTCGAGGAGCTGAAGGGGTTCCTCCTGAGGCAGGGCGCCCTCGGGTCGCTCATGTCGGGAAGCGGGCCCACGGTCTTCGGACTCTTTGAAAACGAACCCGATGCGATCCAGGCTGAAGGCGCACTGAGGACATCGTACCCGTATGCGGTGTTCAAGGCTCAAACGATTTGATCCCCCGATCATCGGATGCCTTCCCCCGCACGATTACGGAAATCCGTAAGGGATGGGGCGTCGGCAAGCGGTAAGCCACGGGACTTTGGCTCCCGCATTCGGAGGTTCGAATCCTCCCGCCCCAGCCAATTTTTTTCATAACCGCCGGGCCCCAGACCCAGGATGACATGACATGCTCGAACGAATGCGCATCTTTTCAGGAAACTCGAACAAGAAGCTTGCAGAGGATATCTGCGCGAAGCTCGGCATTGCCGTCGGCAAGGCCAACGTAGCCACCTTCAGCGACGGCGAGACGAGGGTGGAGATCAACGAGAACGTCCGCGGCATGGACGTCTTCATCATCCAGTCCACGTGCCCTCCCGTGAACGATCACGTGATGGAGCTTCTGATCCTCATCGACGCCATGAAGCGCGCATCGGCCGACCGGGTCACGGCCGTGATCCCCTATTACGGCTACGGACGGCAGGACCGCAAGGTCGCCCCCCGGGCCCCCATCTCGGCAAAGCTCGTGGCCGACCTCATCACCGCCGCCGGGGCCAACCGGGTGATGTCCCTCGATCTCCACGCCGGCCAGATCCAGGGGTTCTTCAACATTCCCGTGGACAATCTCTTCGCCACACCCATCCTGCTGAAATACATGATGAGCAATTTCGCGAACAACCTGGTCATTGTCTCCCCCGACACGGGAGGTGTCGAGCGCGCCCGCGCCTTTGCCAAGCGCCTGGACGCAACGCTGGCCATCATCGACAAGCGCCGGGAAGGGCCCAACGAGTCCCAGGTGATGAACATCATCGGAAACATCAAGGGCAAGCGCGTCATCATCCTCGACGACATGATCGACACGGCAGGGACCATGGTCCAGGCCGCGGCCGCCCTGGAAGCCGAAGGGGCCACGGAGGTCATTGCCTGCTGCACCCACGCCGTGCTCTCGGGGCCGGCCATCGACCGGATCGACGGCTCGAATCTCAAGGAGATCATCGTGACGGACTCGATTCCGCTCCACGAGCGGGCCATGCAGTGCAAAAAGAAAATCACCGTTCTGCCCGTTGCGGGATTTCTCAGCGAGGCGGTTCGTCGTATCTATTACAACGACTCGGTGAGCTCTTTGTTTATTTAGGCATCCGGCCTCGGGGTTGCGGTGCCAGGACCGAGGGAGCCTTTTCTCCTTCGAAGCCTGCAGCCTGTTGCCTGGAGCCTTTTATTACTGGAGGTTTTAATGGAAGCATCAGAGTTGAAAGCGAGTATTCGCAAGGAATCGGGTAAGGGGCCTGCCAGGAGACTGCGGGCCGAGGGGCTCGTTCCTGCCGTTCTATACGGATCAGGGGCAGAGTCAACCATGCTTTACATCAGCGCGGCGGACATGATCAAGATCATACGGGCCGAAAAGGGCGAAGCGGGATTCATCAAGCTCGTCATCGACGATGCCGGGAAGAAGACGGAGAAGATTTCCGTGCTCAAGGAGCTCCAGAAGAACACGATCACGAAGAAAATCATCCATATCGATTTCTACGAGATCCGGATGGACAAAAAGCTGACCCTGAACGTGCCGATCCACATCGTAGGCACGGCCATCGGCGTGGAGAAGGGCGGCGAGTTCCAGCAGTTCAAGAGAGACATCAAGATCTCCGTCCTGCCGGGCCTGGCGCCCAGGCACATTGACATCGATGTGACGGCTATGACGATCGGCTCCACGTTGCGCATAAGCGATCTCAACCTGGGCGAGGGCGTCGAGATCCTCGATGCCGGCAATGTCAGCATCGTCGCCGTGGCTGCCAAGAGAGCCGAGGTTGCCGAGGAAGCGGCACCTGCCGCAGCAGCAGCAGAAGAAGGGTCCAAGGAGCCCGAGGTCGTCGGCAAGAAAGGTGCGAAGGAAGAGGAATAGTCCCCTTCCCCATATCAGTGCAATCGAAAAACCCCGTTTCCATCCGCGAAGCGGGGTTTTTTATTGCATGAGGATGACGGTTCAAGGTACAAAGTCCAAGCATTTAAGCTCGGATGACGGACCATCATCCATTTCTTGACGGGATAGACTGAACAGACTGAAAAGACCGGATAGACCATGAAGATCATCGCCGGCCTGGGGAACCCGGGAGACCCGTACCGCCTGACTCGCCACAACATGGGATTTCTCGTCGTGGATGCCCTGGCGGATGACTGCGGCATCGCCATCCAGAAGAAGAAATTCGAGGCGCTGCTGGGCGACGGCCGGATCGGCGAGCAACGCGTGCTTTTCGTGAAACCCCAGACCTTCATGAACCTCAGCGGCCAATCGATCAGGCAAGTGACCGATTTTTATCAGATTACAACGGCTGATCTCCTTGTCGTCCACGACGATCTGGATCTGCCCTTCGGGACTTTGCGCATCAAGGTCGGCGGAGGCGACGGAGGCCACAAGGGGGTCCGCTCCATCATGGATCATCTCGGGGAGGGCGGTTTCACCCGCGTGAGACTCGGCATCGGCAAGCCACCCTTCAAGGATGACACGGAACGCTATGTCCTGCAGCCTTTCGCGAAGGCGGACCTGGAACAGTTGGCCGATGTCGTCCGGACGGCCTGCGAAGCCGTAAAGGAAATTCTCGCTGCCGGCGTCCGGCCGTCTATGAACCGCTTCAACATCCGCGAGCGCAAACCGGCACCGGACACAGATAACATACCGGAATAATTATTATTTTCAAACTTCTCACCTTCTCAACTTCTTAATTTCTCACCCTCTCAACTTCCTCCCCCACGGAGTACGCCCTTGGATTGCCCGACTTCGCGTACCGGTCAATAAAATCTTTGACAAAAGAGCCAATATTTGCTATGTCACGGCGGCTTTAATG
>CAZUBX010000127.1:0-4149 GCA_964619035.1 uncultured Syntrophaceae bacterium
ACAAGGGCGAAGACGAGGACGTTGTGGTAGTACTCGTCGGCAAGGCCCGCTCGTTCCGTGAAGTAGCTCTCCTCGAACAGGGGTTTTTCATAAATAGCCCCGTCTTCGCTTACGGCCAGCTCTCGCCTGTTGACCATGTTGTAGACCAGCAGCAGATCCAGTAGCGTCTGGTTCCGGGACAGGTCCCGGGCCTCCATGATCTCTCCGAGGATCATCCTCCAGCGCTCGAGAAGCTCGGCAAGTACCTCCTGCTCGGCCTTGATCCGGCTGTGGTACGCCGCCATTTTCTGCGCCTCGTGCGTCCTCTCGGGAGGAAGGGTGCGCCGGATCGTCAGGATCCGATCCCCCCATTCGACAAACTCTTCCATGCAGGCAAGAAGATCCTCCTTCACTTCGTCCATGTCCGTCGAGAGCGGGGCCCGCTCGTCGAACATCTCCGAAACCATCTCCCGCCACACGTTTCCCTCCGCGCCGACGGGAACCCGGAAGACATCCTCCTCGTAAGGGTCTTCATTGTCCCACTTGGGCTCCAGGGGCTGGATCTTGAAGGTCAGCACCCGATTTCCGTCATAGTCATAGGACGCAAGCGAAATGTTGCAAGGCAGGTTGTTGATGACCGAAAGCAGCCTGCGCTCCTCGAGCAGGAGATCCACCAACTCCCGATCGCCCGCCGACAGGGAATCCTCGAAGAGCTGCAGGGTCGGGTAGCGGCCGAGGGCCTGATCCAGAAACCCGTGCCCGAAACCGAATGCCGCTGCGGCGCCCCGGATAAATACGGTGCCGGCCTCCTCCGCCGTCGAAGCATTCACGAAGTCAACGACGAGTTTTCCGAAATGCTGATCCTGCTTTCCCTTCATGTTAGTCTCTCCACACGTGATCGATGAGGCCCGAACCATAAAACACTCCGCGGGCCTTTTCAAGGCCAAAGAAAACCCCCTTGTCCCGGCAAAACAGAGCAAGGGGGTTTTGTCGTGCGATCTGCTCTTCTTGATATCCGGAATCCCGAAGCCCGAAACCCGGATCTTGCCGCCGAAGGCGGCTCACGCCAGCTTCATCTTCTTGAAGTCCTTCACCTGTCCCGTGATGCCGCGCTCGGTGGGCAGGCGCTCGATGCTCGAGGCGCCGAAGAACCCGATGATGCCGGGCATCTTCTTCAGGGCCTTGCCCACGCTTTCGGGTTCGTCGAAGGGCCCGCCGTGGCAGATGACGAGGATGTCCTTCCGGACCTTCTTCCCCGCTTTGGCGATCCGCATGACGAGACCGATGGCCTCGTCGAGGCTCAGCGCAACAGCCGCCCCGATGGAGCCCGACGTGGTGAGCCCCACGTGGGCCACGAGCTGGTCGGCGCCTGCTTTCGCCATGGCCTTTGCCTGGTCCTCGTCGAAGACGTAAGGCGAGGTGAACAAGTCGAGCTTGTTCGCCGCGGCGATCATGGCCACTTCCTTGTCGTAGCCCATGCCGGTCCCCTCGAGGTTCGCCCGGAAGTTGCCGTCGATGAGCCCCACCGTGGGGAAGTTCTGGACGCCGGAAAACCCGATCTCCTTGAGCTGTTTCAGGAACACGGGCATCAGCCGAAAGGGGTCCGTCCCGCACACGCCGGCCAGCACGGGTATGTTCTTCACGACGGGAAGCACCTCGGAGGCCATCTCGACGACGATGCCGTTGGCGTCGCCGTAGGGCATGAGGCCGGCGAGCGACCCCCGTCCCGCCATCCGGTAGCGCCCGGAGTTGTAGATGATGATGAGGTCGGCGCCGCCCGCCTCGGCGCACTTGGCGCTGATTCCGGTCCCGGCGCCGCAGCCCACGACGGGCTTACCTGCCGCCGCCTGGGCGCGAAGCCTTTTGATGATCTCTTTTCTCGGAATAGCCATGGGTTCCTCCTTTCTACTTTGCCATCATCTTCAGCAGGGTCTGCGCCGCCGCCGTGGCAAAGGCGGGGTCGTTGATATTGTTGTCCATCTCGATGACGCGGATGCCCTTCTTCACGTTCGCCTTGATGGTGTCGTAGCAGGCTCTGTCGGCCTCGGGGTCCCAGTAGATGCCGCCGGGGCTGTCGAGCATGGAGACCCCCTTGAGGGGCAGAAGGATCGCCACAGGCCCCTTGGACTCGTTGGCCGCCTTTGCGATCATCTGTCCCATGATCCGGTTCTCCTCGACGTTGGTCCGCATGAGGGTGACGTTGGGGTTCCACTGGTAGAGGTTGCGCTTCTTGTATTTTTCCGCGATGGTGTCGATCCCCCAGAAGTTGCACATATCCACGCAGCCGGGGACGAGCACCGTGGGGATGCCCGCGCGGGCCGCCGCCATCATGCGGTCGGGCCCGGCGCTGAAGACGCCGCCGCAGACCTCGTCGGCCAGCTCCGTCGTCGTGATATCGAGCGAGGCCGTGATGTAGCCGTCGGCAATCAGGCTCTCCATGGTCCTGCCTCCCGTCCCCGTGGAGTGGAAGACGAGGACCTCGAATCCCTTCTCCTCGAGGATGCCCCGGGCCTTGTCCACGCAGGTCGTCGTATTGCCGAACATGGAGGCCGTGACGAGGGGTTTTTCCGCCCGGGGCTTCGGGACTTTCGTCTTGACCATTCCCGCGATCGCCCCGGCGGCGTTTGCATAGATGGTGCGGCTGATGCGGTTGAACCCTGCCACGTCGACGATGGAGGGGATAAAGGTGATGTCCTTCGTCCCCGCATAGGCGCTCACGTCGCCGCCGCCGACGGTGGAAACCATGACCTTCGGGACCCCCACGGGAAGGGTCCGCATGGCCGCCGTAGCGATGGAGGTCCCGCCCGTGCCCCCCATGCCGATGATGCCGTTGAGTTTTCCCTTGTCGTAGAGCGCCCGGACGACCGCCGCAAGGCCTGCCTGCATGACCCTCATGGCCTCGTCCTTCTGCTCGCCCTTGCGGAGGATGTCAAGGTTGCCGCCCCCCGCTTCTGCGACCTCCGCACCTGACACATCCGGCACAAAGGCCGGTTTTCCCATGACGCCGAAGTCCACCACGAGCGCCTTCAGGCCCTCCTTCTCGACGAGTTTTTTGATGAAGGCGAACTCCTGGCCCTTGGTGTCCAGCGTCCCGATGATGACCACCGTTTTGGCCATGACGACCTCTCCTTTCTGTGATTTTGAGATGAGTGACGGGTTGAGGGGTGTTGCCTGCTGCCGGAAGACCAGAGGGTCGCGAGTGAGGGAGAGGATGCGAGGTTGAATGCGCGAGGTCAATGGATATTTATTATCCGGTCACCGGGAGGGTGTCAAGGGCGAAGTGTCGGGCGTTCTTTTTTCTTGAAAGAAAATGGATTCGGAGATAACAAACTGAACCCATGGGAGCCGTAAAAGACATCAAGTTCTTCATTGCAAAACACTTTCTTACCTCGCTTGGCTACCACGCTTGCAACCTGCACGCGAAGACGATCAGGGTCATCCCTGATGGCGTCGAAAGGATACAGGACCACATCGCGAATGGCGGAACGGTCGTATTTGCCTGCTGGCACCAGCGCTTTTTCAGCGGGTTTTTCGTCCCTCGCATCTTCGGGACGAACCCCTGCATCATGATCAGCCAGAGCCGCGACGGCGACGTCGTCTCCGACGTGGTGGCCCGGATCGGATGGGTCCCCGTGCGGGGTTCGACCTCCCGGGGCGGGAAGAAGGCCCTCCAGGAAATGATCGTCGGGGTCGATAAATACCGGATGAGCGGACACGTCGTCGACGGACCCCAGGGGCCGCCGCACATCATCAAGCCCGGCCTCATCGCCCTGGCATCGCAGACGGGCGCGGCCATCTGCCCCGGCTACATCTCCTACGAGAACCCATGGGTATTCAACAGCTGGGACCGCTTCATGATCCCCAAGCCATTCAGCCGCGTCCTTCTCCGGGCGGGTGACTTCATATTCGTTTCGAAGGATCTCGATGAGAAGGCTTTCGAAGAGGTACGTCTCGCCATCGAAAAGAAGATGATCGAGGGATACGCCAAGGCGGACGCATACTGGAAACGGGCGTAGCCCGTTTCCAGAGCCTACAGTCGACAGTATACAGCCTACAAAGAAGCCTGCAGCCCACAGTATACAGCCGACAGCAAAAAGCGGCAGTATCCAGCGGGAATCTGTTGGCTGTTGGCTGTTGGCTGTTGGCTGTTGGCTGTTGGCTGTTGGCTGT
>CAZUBX010000128.1:0-4083 GCA_964619035.1 uncultured Syntrophaceae bacterium
GTCACGACCTCGTCTGATTACCCCGAAAATGTAAACAACGCTAGCTTAACTCACACTTAAGCCCTTTGCCATAAGCCATATTTTGATTACCAGACGAGACATCGGCGGGCAATGAAAAAGAAGGAAACGCCCGGGTAATTTGTGGTAAACTCGCGGCACTTCGCCCAGAGGTTTTTAGATGGCTGCGAGCGCTTTCCTGGAGAATATCACGGTTGTCCTGAACAGGCCCAAGTACCCGGGCAATATCGGTTCCGTGGCCCGCTGCGCCAAGAACATGGGTATCGAGAATATCCTCGTCGTGGGCGAGATTGACTTCGACGAAGAAAAGATCAGGCAGATGTCGACGCACCTGGCCGCCGACGTGGTGGCCAGGATCCGATACGAGAAAGACCTGCAAAAGGCCCTGTCCGGCTTCCAGTACATCGTGGCGACGACGGCCCGCATCGGCCGGGCGCGGCCGGCCTTCCAGACACCGCGGGGGGCGGCGGAAAAGATCGTGGAGATCTCCCGGAAGAACCAGGTGGCTCTGCTCTTCGGCCCCGAGGATGCCGGACTCACGAACGACGAGCTTCGTTACGGCCACCTCCTGGTCCACATCCCCGTCTCGGAGCGTTTCCGATCCATCAACCTGTCCCACGCCGTCATGATCCTCTGTTACGAAATCTTTACGGCCGCCTCCGGGGCAAAAAAGTTCGCCCCGCGGCTCGCCTCGTCGGGTGAGCTCGAGGGGATGTACGAGCACATCCGGGATGTGAGCCTCCGCATCGGTTTCATCAATCCCCAGAACCCGGAGTACTGGATGACGAGCATCCGGCGCTTTCTTTCCCGGGTGGAGCTTAGATCGCGCGAGGTAAAGATCATCCGCGGGTTCTGCCGCCAGATCGACTGGTTTTGCCGGAAACAAAATCCTTGACTTTCGGGGGCGCTCTGCGCCATTCTTCACCGAAGCGCCCTCGGGAATTCCATAAGCATAAAAGGGGGTTGCAGGAGGATTACAACATGCAGAAAACTTTTTCCTTCACGGGAGCCAGAAAGATCGTCTTCGGTTGCGGGTCCTTTTCAGGGCTTGCCGGACAGCTCCGGGAAATGAGAGCCAAGAAACCCTTCATCGCAATGGACGGCAACCTGGCGAAGTTGGGGATGCGCGATAAGATTATGGAGATGTTCGAACGGGAAGGCATGAAAGCCGTTCTCTACGACAGGGTGCTTCCGGAGCCGCCCCTGGAGCAGGTCGATGAAGGGGCGAAGCTGGCCTTGAAGGGCAAGTGCGACATCGTGATCGGGATCGGCGGCGGGAGCGCCATGGACGTGGCCAAGGCCATTGCCGTTGTGGCGGCCCACAACGCCGAGGCAAAAGACTTCCTGGGTCTCAACAAGGTCCCCGCGCCGGGGCTGCCGACGATCATGGTCCCCACCACGGCGGGAACGGGCAGCGAGGTGACCTTTACGGCTGTCTTCGTCCGGCATGATCTGAAGAAGAAAGAGGGGATGAACAGCATCTACATGTACCCGGATCTGGCGCTGCTCGACCCGGAGCTCACCCTGAGCCTGCCGCCGCAGCCCACGGCGGCCTCGGGGATGGACGCACTCTGCCATGCCATCGAATCCTACACGTCGGTGATCGCAAGTCCCGCAAGCGAGATGTTCTCCCTGGAGGCCATCCGGCTGATCTCCGAAAACCTGAGGACCTGCGTCCACAACGGAAAAGACCTCGAGGCCCGCGAGGCCCAGATGCTCGGCAGCCTCTACGCGGGCATCGGCCTTGCCAACGCAGGTGTCGGTGCGGCCCACTCGCTGTCCTACCCCCTGGGGGGTAAATACGGCATCTCCCACGGGGTTGCCAACACGCTCATGCTCCCACGGATCATGGAGTTCAACCTGCCCGGCGCCCTGGAGAAGTTCGCCATCGTTGCCGAGATGATGGGGGAAGATACGGAGGGGCTTTCCGTTCGCGATGCGGCGATGCTTGCCGTGGAGGCCGTCGATGTCCTCATCGAGGATTGCGACATCGCTACGGGTCTCGAGGAACTCGGGATCCCCGAGGAGGATTTCCCCGAGATGGCGAAGGTGGCCATGACGGTGGCAAGGCCCTTGGAGAACAACCCCCGGAAGGTGACCGTCGAGGATGCCATCGCGATCTATCGTACAGCCCTATAAAGACCATTACCTCAACGGGTGCGCAGCATCCAGCGAATTGAAAACGTGGAGGCAATAACAATGGCCGGTTCGGAGCTCATCGGAAAAGAGGAAATCAAGGAATTGATGGACGTCCTGGAGACAGGCGTCCTGATGCGATACGGTCACGACAAGGAGAGAAAGGGCGTCTTCAAGGTTCGCCAGTTCGAGGAGGCCTTCTGCCGCTACCTGGGGGTGAAATACGCCCTGGGTGTCACATCGGGCTCGGCGGCCCTGAAGGTGGCTCTCACGGCCCTGGATGTGGGCCCCGGGGACGAGGTGATCGTGCCGCCCTTCACTTTCATAGCTACCTACGAGGCCGTTCTGGAAACGGGGGCCATCCCCGTTGCCGGCGATATCGACGACAGCCTCAACCTGGACCCTGAGAGCATCGAAAAAAGGCTCACGCCCCACACGAAGGCCGTCATTCCCGTTCACATGTGCGGCGCGCCCTCGCGGATCGACAAGATTGTGGAGATCGCCAAGAAGCACAACCTGAAGGTCCTCGAGGACAATGCCCAAGGCGGCGGCGGGAGCTTCCGGGGAAAGAAGCTGGGGACCTTCGGCGATGCGGGGATCCTGAGCTTCGATTACTACAAGACCATGACGACCGGTGAGGGCGGCATGGTGATCACGGACAGCAAGGAGCTCTATGACCGTTCCGACTGGTACCATGACCACGGCCACGACCACAACCCCAACGTGACAAGGGCCATGGAGGGACGGTCCATCCTTGGATTCAACTACCGCATGAACGAGCTGCAGGGGGCCCTGGGGCTCGCCCAGCTGCGCAAGCTCGACACGATCATCGCCGAGCAGCGCAAGAACAAGGCCGAAGTCAGAAACGCGCTCAGCGGAGTTCCCGGCATCCAGTTCAGGAGCATCCCCGATGCCGACGGCGACACAGCAACGTTTATCGGCTTCAACCTGCCCTCGGCGGCGCTCACCAAGAAGTTCCAGAAGGCCATGTCGGAAAACGGCGTCGATCTCATCTACTTCTATGAGAACTTCTGGCACTACCTGCCCAACTGGGAGCACTTCATCGCCAAGTGTACGGCCTGCTCCGCGAAGTACCCCTTCGCGGACCCCTCCTACACGGGCAAGGCCGGGTACGGCCGCGAGCTCTACCCGAAGGCCGAGGAGATCCTCCCGCGGACACTTTTCATGGCCATTCCCGTGAAGATGGCCAGCGGTCGCATCGAGACGATCGCCGCGGCCGCACAGAAGGCCGCAAAAGCGATCTAAAACCATCTTTTGTTGCCTTTAGCCCTTAGCCTTATGCCCTTCGCCGGCCGCGAAACGGCATCCTGAGGAGGAGAAGCGTATATGTACATCGTCACCGGCGGAGCCGGTTTTATCGGCAACGCATTCGTCTGGAAACTCAACCAGGAGGGGATCGACGACATCCTGATCGTCGATTCGCTCGGGTGCTCGGAGAAGTGGAAAAACCTCGTGAAGAGGCGCTACGCCGACTTCATCCACAAGGATGCCTTCTACGAGATGCTCTGCGAGGGCACGCTGCCCTTCAAGGCCAAGGCCGTCATCCACATGGGGGCCTGCTCCTCGACGACGGAGCGCGACGCCGACTACCTCATGGAGAACAACTTCCACTACAGCTGCGCGCTTGCCCGCTGGGCCGTCGAGAAAAAGATCCCCTTCCTCTACGCCTCGAGCGCTGCCACCTACGGCGACGGTTCCCTGGGGTTCTCGGATGACGACAAGACGACGCCGAAGCTCAAACCCATCAACATGTACGGATACTCGAAGCAGCTCTTCGACCTCTGGGTCGTGCGCAACAAGCTCCTCGGCAAGGTCGTGGGGATCAAGTTCTTCAACGTCTTCGGGCCCAACGAGTACCACAAGGGCGAGATGCAAAGCGTCGTCCGCAAGTCCTTTTTCCAGATCCGG
>CAZUBX010000129.1:0-3737 GCA_964619035.1 uncultured Syntrophaceae bacterium
CGGCCGCTCCTGCCTTGAGAAAATCACGCCGGCTTAACTTCACCCTTTCCTTTCCTCTCTTCGGATGGTCCTTCATCACTTTCCTCCTTTCACAAGAAATAAACGACGTCCCTCGGTCTGTGGTACCCTGGCCAGATACCACGATGGTATCGGCCAACCGGTCAGACGGCAATGTGGCCGCCCAATTCATCCTCGATATGGATACGGATAATGTCGTCAAAGCTCGTCTCGGCTCTGAAGCCCAGCGAGATGGCGCGGCGCGCGTCGAAATTGCGCGGCCATCCGGTCACAATTTTGATGATTCCCTCGTCCGCTTCCTCGCGGATGAGTCTGACCGCCTTATCGCCGGCGACGCGCCGCAATGCTTCGATCTCTTCGCCCACCGTGGCCGATAAGCCTGGAGCCGAGAGCGTCCGTCGCCAGCCCAGGGCTTGCGAATCGAGTTCGGCGGCATGCAGCAGAAAACCGACCGCGGCGCGCGGGCTGGCAAACCAGTGCCGTATGTCGCGGCTGACCGGCAGCACCGCTTCCTTCCCGGAGAGCGGCTCGCGCAGGATGCTGGAGAAGAACCCCGAAGCCGCCAGGTTCGGCTTACCCGGGCGGATGACGATGGTTGGCAGTCTGATGCCGATGCCGTCCACGAACCCCCGCCGCGAATAGTCGTTGAGGAGCAACTCCCCAATCGCCTTCTGCGTGCCGTAACTGGTCAGCGGGGTGGCGAAGAACTCGTCGCCGATCGCTTCGGGGAATGGCGAACCGAACACAGCGATAGAAGATGTGAATACCAGCTTTGGGAAATAGGGCCGGTTGATGCCCTCCAGTCGGATCGCATCGAGCAGCAGGCGTGCGCCGTCAAGATTGATCCGGTAGCCCTTTTCGAAATCAGCCTCCGCCTCGCCCGAAACGATGGCCGCCAAATGGAATATGAGATCGGGGCGCGAGTCAATGAGCGCCTGTGCCGCGCCGGGGGCGGACAGATCGGTGACAATGGTCTCGATAGCGCCGGCATAGCCCACAGGTTCCGGCTTGATCACGTCGGCCAGAGTGAGTTTGACAATCTTCTTGCCGCCAACCTGGCCCGCCTTGGCGAGGCCGGTGGTGAGCTTGCGACCGACCATACCGGCGGCTCCGACAATCAGGATATGCATGCAAAACCCACTGATCGATAAATTGATATTGTTAAGAAGTTACTTTTACACGGATTGAAGATACGGAAAAGAATCTTGCATGTCAAGGAGATTTTATGGACAGGAGATTTCCTCGGTTATTTCGAAAACAGCTACCGCCATGTTTCGAACCGCCTTCGGCCGGTGCACACTCCGGGAGACATGAAGGGCCTCAAGATCCGTTCACTACCGAGTCAGATGCACGCACGGGCGTACAGACTCATGGGCGCCGTACCGCTCGTCATGGATCTCCGGCCCGCGATCGAGGGGCTCACCTCCGGCGAGATCGACGCCCAGGAGAATCCCCTGGCCAACACCATGGATTACTGCGTCCACAAGCTGCATCGCTATCACACGCTCACGGGCCACATCTACCTCTCGCGGGGCATCTACTGCAACCGCGCGGCCTTCGAGAGCTGGTCCCCGGCGCTGCAGAACGCGATGACGAAGGCCGTCCGTGAGGCCGTCCTTGTCCAACGGGAGATGGCCGTGCGCGAAGAACAGATCACCCGGAAGGCCATCGAAGAAGCGGGTGGCGAGATCGTGGAACTGACGCCCGCAGAGCGGGCGCTCTTCGTCGATGCCGTGAAGCCCTTGCACGATGAAGCCCGCACCCGCTTCGGCGAGGCATTCGCTCTGCTGAAGAACGTATAGGTCCGCCTTCGCGATTCGATGGGGAAGGACGGCACAAGATGACGCACAGGGGGGCCGGGCACAAGTGAAGCTCCCCGCCCACAGGGCGGGGCTTGCGGGTTGCGCTCCCGGTCGCTGCTCAGCGTCCACGGGTCTCTTTCCGATCAATCCCGGTCCGGTTCGATGACCACCTTGATCGCCGCGGGATCGTTGGCCGCGACGTCAAAGGCCTCCGCAACCCGGGAAATCGGGAAACGGTGGGTGATGAGCGGTTTGATCGCCACCTGGTGCTGAAGGACGGGCCGTAGAGCCAGCGGGGTCCAGAGCGTCCGCTGCTTGATCCCGTGATGGACGAGGCCCGTGTTGATCACCTCCAGGCTGTTGTTGTGCCAGCGTGAGATGTTGACCGTGATGTCTTGGGTGATCCAGCTGTAGAAGACCATGACCCCGTTGTGCCTGACCGCGGCGCTGCAGAGGTTCACAGAATCGGCGGAACCGGCCATGTCGACGACGACATCCGCCCCGCGGCCGCCGGTGATCTCCATGACCGCCTTGAGCGGGTCTTCCTTTGCGCCGTTGACGGCATGATCCAGGCCGAGTGTTTTTGCGAGGGCCAGCTTCCCGTCCACGACATCGACGCCGATCACCTTGTGGCCCCCCTTGGCCTTTGCGACCTGGGCCATGATCTGTCCGGCGAAGCCCATCCCGAAGATGGCGACGACATCCCCGAGCTGGATCTTGGCCATGAGGCCCGAGAACACCGCACAGCCGACCGGCTCGCCGAGTGAAGCGAGGTCCATCTCCATCCCCTCCGGCACCCGTTCGAGGTCCTCCTCCTTCCCCTTGAAATAGTCCGAGAGGGTTTCGATCCACCCGAAGGAGATTACCCTATCGCCGGTGGCGAAGTCGCGGACCCTCTCTCCCACGGCGACGACGGTGCCGCCCCCTTCGTGGCCCAGAAAAAAGGGGTAGGAGAAGGCGGTGCGCATCTCGGTGTTCAGCCCGCCGGAGGGTGGGATGATCCCATGGTAGAGGTTCTTGTCCTGGCCGCAGATCCCGGCCAGGTGAGTCTTCACGAGAACCTCGTCGGGGCCGATGGTCAGTTCCCGCTCTCTGGCTTCAATCCGGTTGACGCCGGTCAGGCAGGCGCTTTTGGTCTTCATCGATTTTTCTCCTTGCTCGATTGTTTGGAGGGTAAATCCTTTTTGGGGGATGCTAAGGGACGGCCGGGGAAAAGTCAAGGCGGGATGTGGGGGGTGTGCCAGGTCAGAATCCCGTTATTCGATCTCCGGCTTGAAAACGCAAGAACCAATGGCCGCCAGTTTCGTACTCAAGTCCCCATACATCTTCTCGTCTTGATACGTGCCTATGATAGCGCCCCCCGACCCGGCAAACTTGGCGCTGGCTCCGCATTGCCGCGCAACCTCCACCATCTGCACCTGCCAGGATGGTAGATTGCATATGCCGCGACGGGTGTCGAAATTCTCGTCGATGAGTTGTGCCAGCCTCTTCGTATCGCGGTTTAGCAGAGCTTCGCGCCCCCACGCTGCAAGTTCTGCAAAATGCTTCATGGCGTTGACGACCTTTTCCTCGAAGTTGCGTCCGTGGAGAGCGATGTCATTGGCCTGGCAGTACTCCACAAAGCGCTTTATCGTAGCCTTGATCAGCCGGATTCCGCCATAGTAGCCATGCAGTTTCACGTCTTTTGTCACAATTTCGTTGCAAAATATCCTTGACATGTAAGGCCGCTTTTCTTATCTTCACACCGCAAGAAGAAAGCGCTTATCAATCCATCGCATATCTGCGCAGCAAGCGAGCGGGCCAGGAGAAACACGCGTGAAGGTCGTAGGCTTTGAGGAAGCAGTCGGCTACATCCATGACGACGACACCCTCCTGATCGGGGGTTCGGGCGGCGGCCATGCCGTCCCCGAAGCGCTG
>CAZUBX010000130.1:0-3729 GCA_964619035.1 uncultured Syntrophaceae bacterium
ACTACGTGACCGGTGACGGCTCGCGGCGCGACAAGGACGGCTACTACCAGATCACTGGCCGTATCGACGACGTCATCAATGTTTCCGGTCACCGCATGGGAACGGCCGAGGTCGAGAGCGCGCTCGTGGCGCACCCGAAGGTGGCCGAGGCCGCCGTCGTCGGCTATCCCCACGAGATCAAGGGGCAGTCGATCTACGCCTACGTCACCGTGAAGACGGGCGTGCAGAAGTCCGACGAGCTCAAGAAGGAGCTCGTGGCCCACGTGCGCACGCTCATCGGCCCCATCGCGACACCCGAGAAGATCCAGTGGGCCGACGGTCTTCCCAAGACCCGCAGCGGAAAGATCATGCGCCGCATCCTCAAGAAGGTGGCCGCCAACGAGATCGGAGAGCTGGGCGACACGTCGACCCTGGCCGATCCGTCCGTTGTGGACGACATCGTGAAGAACAGGCTGTAGGAAAGGAAGGCAAAAGGCTACAGGCTACAGGCAACAGGCTGGACGATGGGAGAGGCAGTGTAAATTGCCAGCCGGGGCTTGAAGCCGGGCACCTGATGCCGGGAGAATACAACATTTGTGGAATTGTGGACCGTCGGGCTGCCGGAGGGCAGCTCGGCGGTTTGCGTCCGAAGAAAGGAGGCAGCTGTGAACATTATTGCATGTGTGAAGCAGGTTCCGGACACGGAAACCCTGATCAAGGTTAAACCCGACGGATCAGGAATCGTAGAGGACGGGATCAAGTGGGTCATGAACCCCTACGACGAATACGGTGTGGAAGAGGCGCTGAAGCTGAAGGAAAAGCTGGGCGGCGATGTGACCATCGTCTCCGTCGGTCCCGCCAGGACCATGGAAACGATCCGCACGGCGCTGGCCATGGGGGCCGACAAGGGCGTCCACATCGACGACCCGACCCTCAACGGCGCCGATGCCTACACGACGGCCTCGGCACTGGCCGCCGTCATCAAGACGCTCCCCCACGACATCATCTTTTGCGGCCAGCGGGCCATTGACGGCGATGCCGGCCAGGTCGGCTCCGTTCTGGCCGATCTGCTGGGGATTCCTTCGGTCACGTTCGTGACGAAGCTCGAGATCGCCGGCACGGCCGTGAAGGCCCAGAATGCCATCGAGGGCGCCACGGTGACGATCGAGACGAGCCTGCCCTGTGTCGTCACGGCGCAGAAAGGGCTCAACGAGCCGCGCTATGCGTCGCTGCCCGGCATCATGAAGGCCAAGAAGAAGCCCGTCGACGTGAAGAACGCGGCGGCCATCGGCATTACCGCCGCCGCCAAGGCAAAGGTTGCCAAGACCGTACCGCCTCCGGCAAGAGCTCCCGGAAAGATCCTCCAGGGCGATGATCCGGCACTGAAGGCACAGGAGCTTGTGAAGCTGCTGCGGGAAGAGGCGAAAGTGATCTAAGGATAAGGAGGAGGTTACGAATCATGGCAAAAGGTGTATGGATTGTTGCAGAAGTCAGAGATGGAGCTTACCGCAAGGTGAGCTTTGAGATAGCCAGCGCGGCCCGCAAACTGGCCGATGAGCTGGGTGACGAGGTTTGCGCCGTCCTGTGCGGCTCCGGCATCGAAGGCAAGGCCGCCGAGCTGGGCAAGTACGGTGTTGACAAAGTTTACGTGGCCGACAACGCAGCCCTTGAGCCCTACACGACGGATGCTCACGCGGCGGCGGTGGCCAAGATCGTCAAGGAGAAGGATCCCGCAATCCTGCTGTTCGGCGCCTCGGTCCAGGGCAAGGACCTCGCGGCAAGACTCGTGGGGAAACTGGCCGCCGGGCTGGCCACGGACTGCACCGGCCTCAAGATCGAGGGCGGCAAGCTGATCGCCGTGCGCCCCATGTACGCAGGCAAGTGCTTCGGCGAAGTGGCCTTTGAGGCTGCCCCCGCCATGGCGTCGCTGCGCCCCAACGTGTTCGCCATCGTGGAGAACGCGAAGGCCGGCGCCGTCGAGAAGTTCGACCCGGCACTCGATGCGGGCCAGATCAAGACGAAGGTTGCCGAGATTGCCAAGGACACGAGCGGCAAGATCGAGCTCACCGAGGCCAACATCATCGTTTCCGGCGGCCGCGGCATGAAAGGCCCCGAGAACTTCCCCATGATCGAAGAGCTGGCGAAGGTTCTGGGCGCAGCCGTCGGCGCATCGCGCGCGGCTGTGGACGCGGGCTGGCGCGCCGCCACGGACCAGGTCGGCCAGACGGGAAAAACCGTATCGCCGAACCTCTATATTGCCTGCGGTATTTCCGGCGCCATTCAGCATCTGGCGGGCATGAGCTCCTCGAAGTTCATCGTCGCCATCAACAAGGACCCCGAGGCCCCCATCTTCCAGAGGGCGGACTACGGGATCATCGACGACCTCTTCAAGGTCGTGCCGGAAGTGACGGCAGCGGCGAAGAAGATTCTCGCATAAGGTTGAAACGCGGGGCCGACCTCCCTCAGGGGCCGGCCCCGCTCCATCATTTGGACAGGAAATTTTCCTGCACGGCCTCACGAAGCGGGCGCCCCCGTTTGCGCGGATCCTCTTCTTGCGCACGTTAAAGCGATCTCCACCGGATGCACCCCGACGGAAGCGCTCCGCAAACGTTCGTCCCCCTTCGCACGGAGAGAGCGAAGAGGGCGGCGAGAGGTTACCGGCTGGCAGGCACGGAACACGGATAAGGGAATCGTTGGATGAAAGCCGCAACCGGGGTCACAGGGCACGGCAGCGGGATGAGAGGGGAGAGGGAGAGGTAGAGAACCGGCACGGGGCGGATGCCCTGAACGCGTACGAAGGTGCGCAATCCTGTCCGGCTCCTTCCTGACCGGGAAGCCCGCTTGCAAGTGGGCTTCACAACAGAACAGTGGAATGGAGGACGTGGCATATGCAAAACTTGGCATTTGGACCCGGCAACGAGGGGAGGGAGGTATTCTGGAATACCGTCAATTATCAGATCCCCCTCGATGTCTTTGCGCTCATCGCCCTGGCCATCTGCGGCTGGGGACTCTATACGCGTCTCGATCTCTGGAAGGCCATGGGGAAGGCCGAGCTCCGCGATGACAACAGGGGCGAGCGCATCAAGAATCTTTTCAGAAACGGCATCCTGCAGCTTTCCGTCTGGCGGGACTTCTATCCCGGCCTGATTCACGGTCTCATCTTCTTTGCATTTTTTGTCCTGATCTGGGGCGCTGCCATCGACGCCACCTCGTTCTACACGGGCGTGCACCTGCCAGGCAAAGGGTATCTGGCCTTTTCCTTCATCATGGATCTATTCGGCCTCTTTGCCATCGTGGGCTGCATCCTGGCGATCGACCGGCGCTACATCAAGAAGCCCGACCGGCTCGGCTACAAGGGAGTCCCGGACAACCGGCCCGACGACGCCATCGTGCTGGTGCTCATCCTCGCCATCATGGTGACGGGCTACCTCGTCGAGGGGATCCGCATCGTCGCCACGGGCAATTCCGACTTCGAGAAGTGGTCCTTCATCGGCTACATGGTGGGCCAGTTCTTCGTCGGGATCAACGTGGAGACGCTCAAAATCTCCCACAAGGTCCTGTGGTGGGGCCATGCCTTCCTGGCCTTCGGCTTCATCGCCTATATCCCCTTCTCGAGGCTGCTGCACATCGTGACCTCGCCGGCCAACCAGTTCATGGCCACCCTGAAGCCCGCGGGCCAGCTCGAGCCCATCCGCGACTTCGAGAACGCCGAGAGCTTCGGCGTGGGCAAGCTCGAGGAATTTACCTGGA
>CAZUBX010000131.1:0-3327 GCA_964619035.1 uncultured Syntrophaceae bacterium
CCGTCGACAGGAGGGCCGCCGAGGAAATCGCCAAGCTCTTCCTGGAGGTCGTGATCGCACCGAAATTCGAGCCCGAGGCTCTCAAGGCATTCGAATCGAAGAAAAACCTGCGCCTCATCGAGATCGGGGAGTCCTGCACCGCCGGCAAGAAGGGCTTTGACTTCCGTCGCGTTGTGGGCGGGCTTCTCGTCCAGGAACGGGACGCTGAGGCCACGGACATCCGAAAGGCGAAGGTCGTAACAAAACGCAAGCCCACCGACGAGGAGTACCAGGCCCTCGACTTTGCATGGAGGGTTGTCAAACACGTGAAGTCAAACGCCATCGTGCTGGCCACGAAAGACAAGCTCGTGGGCGTGGGCGCAGGCCAGATGAGCCGCGTGGATTCGGTGAAGATCGCAATCATGAAAGCGACAAGCCCCACGAAGGGCACCGTCATGGGCTCCGACGCCTTCTTCCCGTTCCGCGACGTCGTCGAGACGGCGGCAAAGGCCGGGGTCACGGCCATTATCCAGCCCGGCGGGTCGATCCGGGACGAGGAGTCGATCCAGGCAGCCGACGAGCACGGCATTGCGATGGTGTTCACGGGGGTGAGGCATTTCAAACATTAAAAGCAGGCGAAAGGCTAAGGGCATAAGGCTTAAGGCGAAGAAAAGCACCTTCCCTGCCCTTTGCCTTTAGCCCTTTGCCTTTAGCCCTTTGCCTTTAGCCCTTTGCCCTTAGCCAATTGAGCGGAGCGAGCTTATGAAAAAGAAAAGCGACGTATTGGTGAGTGTGTTGATGGGGAGCGATTCGGACCTGCCCATCATGAAGGAGGCCCTGGAGACGCTCAAGAAGTTCGACATCCCCTACGAGCTCTTCCTCACGTCGGCCCACCGCACGCCGGAGCGCACGACGAACTTCGCCCGAAAGGCCGAGGAGCGCGGCGTCAAGGTTCTCATCGTCGGTGCCGGCGCGGCGGCCCACCTGGCCGGGGTGATTGCCTCGCAGACGCGGCTCCCTGTCATCGGCGTGCCCATCGATGCCACCTCCATCGGGGGCCTCGATGCGCTTCTCTCAACCGTCCAGATGCCCGGGGGCATCCCCGTGGCGACCATGGCCATCGGCAAGGCAGGCGCACGTAACGCCGCCCTCCTGGCGGCAAGGATCCTCGCCCTGGGTGATGGCTCTTTGCGAAAGAAACTGCAACAGCACTCTGAGCAGATGGCCCGCGAGGTGGAGGAAAAGCACAAGAAACTGGAGTGCCTGTTAACACAGGGTCCAGGGTATAGGGGACAGGGTTCAGGGTAAGAATAAAAAATACTTGGGCCGGCAGGGACACTGCCGGTCCTCTTGTTTACCATATGACGCATATCATCAAAATCGATCCCGGACATCCCGAGCCGGACAGAATCGACGAGGCCGTTGCCGTTCTCAAGAACGGCGGGGTGATCGCATTTCCTACGGAGACGTTCTACGGCCTGGGGGCTGATGCCCGCAACGAAGCCGCCATCGATAAAATTTTCGGGATCAAGGGGCGCGACTTCAAGAACCCCATACTCGTCGTGATTGGCGACAGGGGGCAGTTGGATGCCTTTACGGCAGACATCCCGGCGGAGGCGCGAAAGCTCATGGACCGGTTCTGGCCGGGACCGCTGACGATCGTCTTGCAGGCGGCACCGTCCGTCTCGCCGAAGCTGACGGCGGGAACCGGGAAGATCGGCATTCGGCTCACCAGCCATCCCATCGCCATGGAGATCTCGAAGAGGCTCGGTGGGCCCTTGACGGCAACAAGCGCAAACCTCACCGGCGCGCCGGAGTGCTCGTCGGCCGTGGAAGTGCTTTCTCAACTGGAAGGGAAACTGGACGGGGTCATCGACGGCGGGCAGACGCCGGGGGGAAAGGGCTCGACGATTGTCGACATCACTGTCACCCCGGGTAAAATCCTGCGCGAAGGGGTCATCGCCGCATCCCTTATACAAGACACACCTGGGAAAATTTAGAGACATTCTCGTCTTCACCCAGGGCGATCAGCTTGTCCCCTCTCTGGATGACATAATTCGCCACGGGGTTGAAGATCATCTTGCCCGAGTCCTTTTTCACCGCCACGATGATGAGGCCGTAACGCTGCCTGATTTCGGAATCCTCCAGGGATTTCCCGATGAGCGGTGAGCCATCGCAGATTTCAAGCTCGTCCATCCGCAGCTCCAGGCTCTGTCTTCGAGTGGTGATCTCGATGAAATCCAGCATGGCGGGCCTCAGGATGGCCATGGCCATACGGGTTCCGCCCAGCGTGTAGGGGGACATGACGCGGTTCGCACCCGCCCGCAGCAGTCGGTGCTCCGACTCCTCCTCCTCGGAGCGCGAGAGGATCCAGATGTCGGGGTTGAGTTCCTTGGCCGTGAGGATCACGTAGAGGTTCTGGGCATCGGAGGGCAGAACACAGACGATCCCCTTGGCCCGCTTGATGCCCGCGCCGATCAGGCACTTGTCGTGGATGGCGTCGCCCCGGAAGTAGACAAACCCTTCCTCGCCGATTTTCTGGATCACCTCGGGGTTGTTGTCGACAACGACGAAATCGACCTTCTCCGCGGCCAGCTCCCTGCAGATGAGATACCCGATCCGGCCGCATCCGCAGACGATGTAGTGATTCTTCATTTTATCAATGGTCTTTTCCATCTTTCCTCTCCCCAGAAGCGTTGTCAGGCGGCCTTCCACCATGATCTGGGACACGAGACCCACCGTGTAGAGCATGGTGCCGACACCGAAGATGACGAGAAGGACCGTGAAGAGCATCCCCCCTTTTGTCTTGGGGGCAAAGTCCCCGTAGCCGATCGTGGTCAGGGTCATGACCGTGGTATAGAAGGACTCGAGGACATTCCACCCTTCGATGAAGTGAAAACCCATGGTCCCGGCCAGGATCAGGGTCACGATGATCATCAGGGCTATTTTGAGATTGTTGGGCATCCTGTCGGCTTCCCCCGGGCATGAACCTGTTTTCTATTTATCAAACCCCTCTCTGAAATAAAACCTTTTTCCCTTCCGGCACCGATTATCGATTGAACATTGCGCCGATTTCCGATAAAAAAACAACCATGAGTCAGAGGGGGCCCGAGTTCGCGAAAGTCTACACGGGGAAGGCGCTCATCGCCGACCCGATCTACCAGTACGCCTGGTTCACCGTCCCGGGGCCGGATTACCCGGGGGAAAAGACGGAAAAGGACCTCCTCGACACGCCCTGGCTCCAGCGACTGAGGCGCATCCACCAGCTCCAGAGCGCCCGCTGGGTCTACCCCGCCGCCGAGCACAGCCGGTTCCAGCACTCCCTGGGCACCATGCACATGGCCGGCG
>CAZUBX010000132.1:0-3264 GCA_964619035.1 uncultured Syntrophaceae bacterium
CCACGAGCATCGTGATGCCGAATGTGAAATTGTCCATCTCCATGATAAAAACCTCCTTCGTACGATTGGTTCAATAATAATTCATCCTCTTCAGGGGCCGTGCCGGAGCGTAGCCGGCATCGGTTCTAGAGAGGAATGTTGCCGTGTTTCTTCCAGGGACGGTCTTCCTTCTTTCCCTCGAGCATCTTGAGGGCCCTGATGATCATGGGCCGTGTCTCCTTCGGCTCGATGACCTGCTCGATGAGGCCGTGGCGCGCCGCCTGGTAGGGGGTTGCAAAGTTCTCGATATATTCCTGCGTCTTCTTCTTGAGATTCTCGGGGTCCTCCTTGCGGAAGATGATCTTGGCCGCCCCCTCGGCGCCCATGACGGCGATCTCGGCCGAGGGCCAGGCCATGACCACGTCGGCTCCCGTCTGGCCGGAGCACATGCCGAGGTAGGATCCGCCGTAGGCCTTGCGCACGACGATCGTGATCTTCGGCACCGTTGCCTCGGGGTAGACGTAGAGCATTTTCGCTCCGTGGCGGATGATCCCGCCGTACTCCTGCCCTGTCCCCGGGAGATAACCCGGGACGTCGACAAAGGTAAGGATGGGGAGGTTGAAACAGTCGCAAAAGCGGATGAAGCGAGAGGCCTTGTCGGAGGAGTTAATGTCGAGGCAACCTGCCAGCACGGCGGGCTGGTTGGCGATGATGCCTACGGGCTGGCCGTTCATGCGGGCAAAGCAGGTGATCATGTTCATGGCATAGAGGGCCTGGCTCTCGTAGATCTCGCCGTTGTCGACGACGAGCTTGATGACCTTCTTGATGTCGTAGGGGCGATTGCTCTGCTCGGGGACGAGCGTGTTGAGCTTTTCCTCCATGCGGTCCACCGGGTCGGTGCAGGGTGCGACGGGGGCCTTCTCGCGGTTGTTGAGCGGAAGGTAGCCGAGGAGCTTCTTGATCTGGTCGATGCATTCCTCGTCGCTTGCCGCCACGAAGTGGGCGACCCCGCTTTTGGTGTTGTGAGTCATGGCGCCGCCCAGCTCCATGGCGGTCACTTCCTCGCCCATGACGGCCTTCACGACCTGGGGGCCCGTGATGAACATCTGTGCGTATTCCTTGTCCACCATGTAGATGAAGTCCATGAGCGCGGGCGAGTAGACGGCGCCGCCGGCCGAGGGGCCCATGATGGCGCTGATCTGGGGAATGATGCCCGAGGCCATGGTGTTCTTGTAGAAGATCCGCCCGTAGCCGGCCAGCGAGTCGACGGCCTCCTGGATCCTCGCGCCGCCCGAGTCGTTGAGGCCCACGATGGGGGCGCATGCCGACATGGCGCGGTCCTGGCACTTGACGATCTTGGCGGCGTGCATCTCGCCCAGCGACCCGCCCATGGTGCTGAAGTCTTGCGCAAAGGCGAATACGGTCCGGCCGTTCACCATGCCATAGCCCGTCACGACACCCTCGCCGGGAACTTCCGTCTGGTCCATGCCGAAGTTTACGCAGCGATGCTCCACGAACTTGTCCATCTCCACGAAGGTGCCTTCGTCGAAGAGGCGTCCGAGCCTCTCGCGGGCCGTCAGTCGCCCCGTGGCTTTCACCTTCTCGAGGGCCTTCTGACCGCCGCCGAGCTCGATCTTCTTCTCGCGGGCCCTCATGAGTTCGATTTTTTCTTTATTCGTCACGGCTTGTCTCCTCTTTTGTTCTGGAATGATTGATTGCGGAACTTAATCCCTCTCGCTCAGCTCGAGGAGCACGCCGCCGGTGGAACGGGGATGCACGAAGGCGATCTTCGCGCCGCCCGCGCCATAGCGGGGCTTCTCGTCGATGAGGCGCACCCCCTGGGCCTTGAGTTCCGCCAGGGCCGCTTCGAGGTTGTCCACGCGCAGCGCCAGGTGCTGAATGCCCTCGCCGTTCTTCTCGATGTACTTGGCCACGGGTCCGTCGGGCGAAGTGGACTCGAGCAACTCGATCTCGGCCTCGCCGAGGGGAAGAAAGGCGACGCGCACTTTCTGCTCGGCCACCTCTTCGACGCCTACGGATTTGAGCCCCATCGCCTCATAGACCTTCAGGGATTCAGAGATGCTTTTCACTGCGATTCCGATGTGATCTACACGCGTAATCTTCATATGGATAGACCTCCTGACTCGTCTGGTTCCTTCACGTAGTGGTTAAACTGTAATTCTCGAGGAAAGAGAGGATTCGGGCCGCCCCCGAAGTGGCCGTGATCTTTCCGCTGACCACCTCCTTCTCGATAAGAGGCAGGAGGTTGACGACCTGTGCATTTTTGTAAAACCACTCTTCCATGCCTTCCTTGACCAGGGCCCACATCCACAGGCGGGACTGTTCGTGCCGCTTCCTCTCCAGTTCTCCCTTTTCCTGCATGATCTTCCGATGTTTCAGAACCATGTCCCAGATCTCCGCAAGACCGGTTCCGTTCAGGGAGCTGCACATCGTGACCGGCGTGCTCCAGTCAGGCGAAGGCGGCGAGAGCAGGTGCATGGCCGTCTCGTACTGCTGCCGGGCCATTTTTGCCCGGTCAATGTTGTCCCCGTCTGCCTTGTTGACCGTAATGGCATCGGCCAGCTCCAGGACGCCCTTCTTGATTCCCTGAAGCTCGTCCCCGGCCCCGGCGATCATGAGAACCAGGAAGAAGTCCACCATGGAGGCCACGGCGACTTCCGACTGTCCCACGCCCACCGTCTCCACCATAACGACGTCGTAGCCCGCGGCTTCGCAGATCATCATGGTCTCCCGGGTCTTGCGGGCCACCCCGCCGAGGGTTCCGCTGGAAGGGGAGGGCCGGATGAATGCCCCTTCGTTGACGGAGAGTTTCTCCATCCGGGTCTTGTCGGCCAGGATGCTCCCGCCCGTCCGGGGACTGCTCGGATCGACGGCCAGCACGGCCACCCGGAGTCCTATCTTAGTGAGCATCATGCCGAAACTCTCGATGAAGGTGCTCTTGCCTGCGCCGGGCACGCCCGTGATCCCGAGGCGCACGGCCTTGCCGGTGTGAGGCAGCAGCGCATCCATGACGGCCCGGGCCGTTTCCTGGTGGGCCGGCAGGGTGCTCTCGATCAGCGTGATCGTTTTTGCCATGATCAGCCGGTTCCGGCCGATCACGCCCTGGGTGTAGTATTCAATTTCCTTCTGCGCCATCACCCCGTCCCGGATCTGAAGAACTCGTTTTTCGCTGCATTGCCGGGGGGAGGGCCCCCCGGCAATGGTTTGTCGCTACTTCTTCAGGTACTTCTGCTCCAGCAGGGTGAGCACCTTGTCCGCCGAGTC
>CAZUBX010000133.1:0-3244 GCA_964619035.1 uncultured Syntrophaceae bacterium
CCGCGACCTGCTGATCTGGGGACTTTCGATGTCGATTGTCGGCGCCATCATCTGCTGGCTCTTCTTCGGCATCCTGGGCATCTGATGTCCGGTGTTGAATGGCGGCACAGAGGCCTTGGGCGATGCCTTGAAATATAACGAGGCGCCGGTTATCATCGAGGCCATGAAGCTGGAGAGTTCCAACCAAGGAAGGGGGACAAGGTGAACACAAGCCAGGTCCCCGTCGTTCCAGGATATCGGGATCAGGGCCCTCTCCCCGCCTCGCGCGGGGGGAGGGCTGCCCCTGCGCCTCCAATGCTCTTCTCTTCTCCACCTTCCCGATGGCGAGGCGCGGATCGGAACGGAAACCAATCACGGAAACAGAGAAACGTTCCTTGAAAAAGGAGAGGAGGTTGTATCATGGCAGTCAGAGCAATGATCAAACGAAGGATTCCGAAAGGAAGGGAAAATGAGGCGATCCAAATCATCACGGCGCTGAGAATGTTCGCTTCCCGCTATCCCGGATATATCTCAGGCGAGACCCTGCAAAATGTCGAGGACCTGGGGGAATACCTGGTCATCAGCACATGGCAGAGTCTGAAGGCCTGGAATGTCTTTTTTGCAGACGCCAAGCGAAAGGCGCTGCAGGACCGGATTGACCTTCTTCAGGGACAAACGACGGAGTACAAGATTTACCAGTATCCGGAATCGTTCGAGTTGCCCATGGGGGATAGCTTTGATTGACCCCGGCATTCGGGACTCAACCCATCCGAATAAAGGGGCCTTTCCAACCGGGAGACGGCCCCTTCTTTTTGCCCCCTTGCGAGGAGGTTCCTGAATATTAGGGGTTGTGAAGGAAGGCCCGAGGCCTTATGATGTCGGGTCACCGGGTCACGAAAAATAGCAGGCCTGTTACCGGATCCATGAACCTTCCAGCCGAGCATCAACTTTCCGCCGATCGCCGCAGGTGGGTCCTTTTTGCCGCGGTGTCGGTCCTCTTCGGGCTCTCCATGTTCTACCGGTCCTCCATCGCTGTCCTAACGACGGATCTGATGCGGGACGTCCCCATGGACATGGGCACCCTGGGCCTCGTGTCGGCGGCCTTCTTCTATACCTATGCCCTGTTCCAGATCCCCGGGGGCCTGCTGCTGGATCGTTTCAGCCCGGCGAAGGTCATGGCGGCCTTCTATTTTTCGGCCCTCGCCGGGGTGATCCTGTTCGCCGTGGCCGAGTCGGCCGGTGTGATGGTTTTCGGCCGGCTTCTCATGGGGGCCGGCATGGCCTGCGGGTTCATCGGCGCCCTGAAGATCATCTCCCTGCAGTTCTCGCCGGACCGCTTCGCGACTCTCTCCGGTGTCGTCGTTTCCGTGGGCAACATGGGCATCGTCGTTGCCACGACACCGCTGGTTCTCTGGGCCCAGGGCCTGGGATGGCGCACGACCTTTGTGCTCGTGGGGCTCTTCCACCTGGCGGTGACGCTGACCTTTGTCTTCGCTTTCCGGGACAGGCAGGGACACGATCGGGAAGCGCCGACGCCGGCCGGCGCGAACTGGAAGGCTCAACTCGGGGGACTTTTCCTGGTCTTGAAAAATCGCCAGGTCTGGCTCATCTCCTGGTCCGCCTTTATCCGCTACGGGATCCTCGCGGCCGTTCAGGGACTCTGGGCGGGGCCCTACCTGATGGACGTCATGGGGTATTCCCCCGTGACGGCGGGGAATCTGCTCTTTCTGCTCACGCTGGGCGTCGTCATCGGCAACCCCGTCAGCGGTTTTCTTTCCGATCGCATCTTCAAGGCGAGAAAGGGGATCATGGTATTTGCCCTGGCGGGGCTTTCTCTCACGCTGGCCGGACTTGCCTTCGTCCCCGTCGGTGCGCCGCTCTGGCTCCTGGTGGCCTTTTTTTCGGCCTTCGGCATTTTCGCCGGTACCGGGAGCATCCCCTACGCCCACCTCAAGGAGCTTACACCGCCGGATCGCTCGGCGACGGCCCTGACGGTACTGAACTTTTTTGCCATCGTGGGTGCCGGCGTCTTCATGCAGGGGCTGGGCCATCTCATGAAGGCGCTCTACCCCGCCTCGATGCTCAGTCACGGAGCATTCGTTGCGATGTTTGCCGTCTGTGCGGCGGTGATGGCGGTTGGCGGGTTTCTCTATGCCTTGACACGGGAAAGCGCAAGCGGTATCGACGCAGGAGGCAAAAGCGGAAATCAATTCCATCATAAAGGGGCAGGCAAATGATCGCTTATTTCAAAGGCAGCTTCCTGCAAAAGGAAGACATTCACATCTCGCCCGATGACCGTGGTTTCCTGTTCTCGGACGGGGTGTACGAAGTCGTCCGCGCTTACGGCGGCAAACCCTTCAAAATGGCCGAGCACATGGACCGGTTGGCGCGCAGCCTGCGCGAGACGCGTATCGATTTCCCGGGGGTCGTGGATCTGGCAGTGGCCGGCGCAAAACTGATCGCCATGAACGGGCTCGAACAGGCGGACAGCCTGATCTATTTCCAGGTCACCCGCGGGGTGGCTCCGCGCAAGCACACCTTCCCGGTCCCACCCGTTTCTGCGACAACGATGGTGCTCATCTCCCCCGCCCCGTCATCGGCCGAGATGCGCGAAAAGGGCGTAGCCGCCATCCTCGTTCCCGAATTCCGCTGGTCGCGCTGCGACATCAAGGCCATCGGTCTGCTGGGCAGTGTCCTGGCCGTCCAGCAGGCAAAGGAGAAGGGGGCCGAGGAAGCCATCTTCGTCCGGGACGGCATCGTCACCGAGGGGACGCACACCAACGTGCTGGCCGTTTTCAACGGGCACATCCTCACGCACCCGCTCGGCCACTTCGTCCTTTCCGGGATCACCCGGGGTGTCGTCCTGGAGCTCTGCCGTCAGACCGGCATTGCTTACAAGGAGCAGACCTTCCGGGCGGAGGAACTGAACCGGGCTAGCGAGATCGTGATCACGGGCACGAACAAGGAAATCACGCCCGTCGTCCGTCTGGACGGACGGCCCGTCGGCACAGGCGCCCCCGGCCCCGTGACGCGGCGCCTCCAGGAGGCCTATTCGGAACTGGTGCGGGGCTGAACCCAGGGCCTCGGGTATCGGGTGCAGGTTCAGGGAAGATAGACAAAGAAAATCCCCCTCTTTCCCCCTTTTGTAAAGGGGGATGAAAGGGGGATTTTTTTCCTTGTGGCTTGAGCCTTGAGCTTTCTTTCCTGTCCCCGTTACTTGTTCCTTTGCGGCTTTGTCCTGATGCCCTCCTCGAACAATCGGAAC
>CAZUBX010000134.1:0-3186 GCA_964619035.1 uncultured Syntrophaceae bacterium
TAACAGGTAACAGGTAACAGGTAACAGGTAACAGGTAACAGGTAACAGGTAACAGGTAACAGAACCATATCGCTGCCTTTTCTTCCTGTCACCTGACACCTGTAACCTGTCACCTTCAGGCGCGGCGCTTCTGTCTGACGAAACAGACGAAACGAACGAAATAGACGAAATGGACGAGATTCGCCTGTGATAGCCCGGATCATCGAATACAGCGCCAGAAACAAGTTTGTCGTCATTCTCTTTGTGTCGGCCGCCATTGCCTGGGGAATCTGGGCGATGAAGAACACGCCGCTTGACGCCATCCCCGATCTATCGGACACGCAGGTCATTATCTACACGGAGTGGCTCGGACGGAGCCCGGACCTCATCGAGGATCAGATCACCTATCCCATTTCCTCCACGCTCCTTGCGGCGCCGAAAGTCCAGGCCGTGCGCGGCTTTTCTTTTTTTGGAAGCTCCTTCATCTACGTCATATTCGAGGAAGGGACGGACATCTATTGGGCACGAAGCCGCATCCTGGAATACCTGCAGGCCGTAAAGAATAAACTCCCCGCCGACGTCAATCCCGTCCTGGGGCCCGATGCGACGAGTCTCGGCTGGGGATTTTCCTATGCCGTGGTGGATGAAACGGGACAGCATGACCTTGCGGAGCTTCGCACCATCCAGGATTACAACATCAAGCTTGCCCTGGAGAGTGTCCCGGGAGTATCCCAGGTGGCTTCCATCGGCGGTTTCGTGAAGCAGTACCAAGTGACCGTCGACCCCAACCGCCTTACGGCTTTCAATATTCCCATTACGAAGGTGATGGAGGCGATCCGGAAGAGCAACCGGGATGTGGAAGGGCGTGTCCTCGAACTGTCGGGCGTCGAGTACATGGTGAGGGGAAGAGGATATATCCAGACGACGAAGGACCTGGAAGACATCCCCGTGGGTGGCGGCAGCGGCGGGGCGCCGGTATTTCTCAGGGACGTGGCCCGCGTCCAGATCGGCCCCGAAATCAGGCGGGGCCTGGCTGATCTCGACGGGCGGGGCGAGGTGGCGGGAGGGATCGTCGTTGTTCGCTTCGGAGAGAATGTCCTGAATGTCATCGATCGGGTGAAAGAGCGGCTGAAGCGGGACGTGGAGCCCAGCCTTCCCCAAGGCGTGAAGATCGTCACGACCTATGACCGCTCGGATCTCATCCACCGGGCCATCGACACGCTCAAAGACGAGATCCTGAAGCTGACGCTTGCAGTCAGCGTAGTCTGCCTCGTTTTCCTCTTTCACCTGCCCAGCGCACTCGTGGTCATCTGCACGCTTCCCGTGGCGATCATCATATCCTTCATCTGCATGTTCTACCTGGGTGTGACCTCCAACATCATGAGTCTTTCCGGCATTGCCATCGCCATCGGGGCCATGGTGGACGCCTCCATCATCATGGTGGAGAACGCCCACAAGAAGCTCGAGGAGTGGGAGGTGGCAGGGGAACCCGGGAGCCGCATCGACGTCATCATCGAGGCGGCAAAGGAAGTGGGGCCCTCGCTCTTCTTTTCGCTTCTCGTCATCACCGTGGGGTTTCTTCCTGTCTTTACCCTGCAGGCCCAGGCGGGCAGGCTCTTCAAACCGCTGGCCTATACAAAGACCTTTGCCATGCTCTTCTCGTCCGTGCTGGCGGTGACGCTGACCCCCATGCTGATGACCCTTTTCATCCGGGGGAAAATCAGGCCCGAGGAAAAGAATCCCGTCAGCATGATCCTCCGCAGGATTTATGAGCCCGTGGCTCATTTCGCACTGCAATTCAAGAAAACGGTCATCGTTGCGGCCCTGATCATCATGGCCGTCACCGTTTATCCCTTCATGAAGCTGGGAACGGAATTCATGCCGCCCCTTTACGAAGGCACCCTGTTCTACATGCCCGTGACGGTCCCGGCAGCCTCGATCTCCGAGGCGTCGAAGTTGCTCCAGCTCCAGGACAAGCTCCTGATGCAGATACCCGAGGTGGCCCAGGTCTTCGGCAAGGCGGGCCGCGCCGAGACGGCCACGGACCCCGCCCCCCTGGAGATGTTCGAGACCGTCATCAACCTCAAGCCCGAGTCGCAGTGGCGGCCGGGGATGACGGTGGAGAAACTCAAGAACGAGATGAACGATGCCCTCACGATTCCCGGGGTGGCGAATTCCTTCACGATGCCCATCAAGGCCCGCATCGACATGCTGGCCACAGGTATCCGAACCCCAGTGGGGATCAAGATCATGGGGCCGAAGATCGAGGAACTCGAAAAAATCGGGCTTCAACTGGAGAATGCCGTGAAGGATGTTCCCGGCACCCGGAGCGTCTACGCCGAGAGGGTCACCACGGGGTATTTTCTTGACTTCAACATCAACCGCCAGGAGGCGGCCCGCTACGGTCTCACCGTCGACGATGTCCAGGAGGTGATCCAGTCCGCCGTCGGCGGCATGAACCTGACGACCACGATCGAAGGCAGGGGGCGCTATCCCGTGAACGTCCGCTACCCCCGGGAGATGCGAAACGACGTGGAGTCCCTCAAGCGGGTCCTGGTTCCCGTCATGTCGCTATCGTCTCAGGCGGCGTCCTCGATGGCGGCCGTGAAGCCGATGATGCAGGTCCCCCTGGGGCAATTGGCGGAGATCAAATTCGTCAAGGGGCCTACGGCCATCAAGAGCGAGGAAGGCCTTCTGGTTTCGTATGTCTTCATCGACTTCTCAGGCCGCGACGTGGGGGGCTACGTCGACGAAGCCAAATCCAAAGTAGCCTCCCTGAAGATTCCGGAGGGATATCGCCTCCAGTGGAGCGGCGAATACGAATATCTCATCACCACCCACGAGAGGCTGAAGATCGTCATCCCGCTGACGCTCCTCATCATCTTCGTCCTCATCTATTTCAATACAAAGTCGACAACCAAAACGCTGATTGTGCTCCTGGCCGTGCCCTTTTCCCTCGTGGGTTCCTTCTGGTTCCTCTACTTCCTGAACTACAACATGAGCATTGCCGTCTGGGTCGGCATCATCGCCCTGGCGGGGCTCGATGCCGAGACGGGGGTGATCATGCTCCTGTACCTGGAGCTGGCCTATGAGCAGTGGAAAAAGGAAGGACGCCTGCGCACGTTGACAGACCTCGAAGAGAGCATCATGCACGGTGCCGTCAAGCGCATCCGGCCCAAGATCATGACGGTGAGCGTCATCCTGGCG
>CAZUBX010000135.1:0-3040 GCA_964619035.1 uncultured Syntrophaceae bacterium
ACGACCTCGTCTGATTACCCCGAAAATGTAAACAACGCTAGCTTAACTCACATATTAGGGGTGAGGCCTTGAAAAAGGGTGTCGGATCTTGAAGGGTCACATTCCCGAGGAACGGATCGAAGAAATCCGAAACCGGGTCAACATTGTCGATCTGGTTTCCGAGTATGTCACGCTCAAAAAAGCGGGGCGCAATTACCTCGGGTCCTGTCCCTTTCACAAGGAAAAAACGCCTTCGTTCACGGTCAACGCCGAAAAGCAGATTTACCACTGCTTCGGGTGCGGCGAGGGAGGAAATGCCTTTTCCTTCCTGATGAAGATCAACAACATGACGTTCCCGGAGACAGTGCGTCATTTGGCGGGAAAACTCGGAATCCCCCTTCCCGCCCGTGAGTTCACGCCAGAGGAAAAGGGCCGCGAGGACCTGAGGGAAATCCTGCTCCGTGTCAATCACCTCGCCGCCGGTTATTACGCCAGGACGCTGCGCCTGCCTGCGGGTACCCGGGGGAAGGCCTATCTCGAAAAGAGAGGGATCAAGCCGGAGGTGATCGAAACCTTCCAGCTCGGCTATGCCCCGGAGGGGTGGAGAAACCTCCGGGACCACCTGCAGCGGGAGAAGGTTTCGCTGAAGCACGCCGAACAGGCGGGCCTTCTGGTTTCCAGGAAAGACGGCGACTACTACGACCGGTTTCGGGGCCGGCTGATGTTTCCCATCGAGGACGTCAACGGCAACGTGATCGCTTTCGGGGGGAGGATCATCGGGGAGGGTGAGCCGAAATACCTCAATTCCCCTGAGTCAGCCATCTATGTCAAGGGCAGGAATCTCTACGGGCTTGCCCGGGCCAAGAACGCGATCCGCAGGGACGAAACCCTGATCATTGTGGAGGGATACTTTGACCTCCTCGCCCTGTGGAACCACGGGATCCCGAACGTCGCGGCTACCCTCGGGACGGCACTCACCCGGGAGCACGTGGATCTGATCAGGCGATATACGGGAGCCGTGGCCCTCACCTTCGACACCGACACCGGTGGGAAGGCCGCCCTGGAGAGGAGCATGTCCCTCTTCCTGGAGCGCGGATTGCGGGCAAAGGCCGTGGTGCTGCCCGATGGGAAGGACCCCGACGAATTCATCACGAAGCACGGGAAAGAGGCTTTCCTGGAAGAAATTGGACGCGCCCGTGCCCTCGTCGATTATTACATCGACGAGGTCATCGGACAGGGCACGAACATTGACGATCGAAGAGGCGCGTTGAAAGACGCCATCCCTTTCATGGCAGGCATCTCCGATGCCGCCGAGCGCGGCCAGTTCATGAAGCGTGTCTCGGAGCGCCTTGGCGTCGATGAGGAGCTGGTCCGGAGCGAGGTGAGCCGCCACCGCCCGGCAGGACGACAGGAAGAGGCGCCTGCACCGCGCCGGGTGACGACCGGGATCGACCGTGTGGAGCTCGCCCTCATCCAGATGATGATCGAAAATCCTTCCAGGATCCGCGACGTCATCCAGGGCAACATCCTGGCCTTCTTCATGAGTGACGTGCTGAAGAGCCTGGGGGAAACCATCGCTGCAAGCCATGGCGAGGGGGAGGCCCCCAGCCTTGCCGGCATGGTCGAACGGATTGAAGACCGGGCGGTCCGGGAAAAGCTGCTCGAGCTGACGGTTTCGGCGGGTCAGCCGGACAGCGCCGTCAGGGATCGGCTCTTCGACGACACCGTCCGGAGGGTCAAGGAACGATGGTACAAAGAAAGGCAGCGCGACCTGAGGGTCAGGCTGCTGAGAGCGCAGGAGGCGGGAGACCAGGAACTGTTCAACCGGCTTCTAGATGAAAAGGAACGATTACGCCATGAGCAAAAAGAACGTAAAGGATAACCAGCGCCGCGGAGAAACCTTCCTCTCCAAGGATATCCAGTCCGACGAGGTGAAAAAACTCATCTCGCTCGGGGAGGAAAAGGGCTTTTTGACCTACGACGACGTCAACGAGATGCTCCCTTCGGACATCGTCTCGTCGGACCAGATCGACGAGATCATCATGCTCTTCGGGGAGAAGAACATCGACATCATCGATACGGACAAGGGTGAAAAGATCATCCTGAAGAAAACCGTCGAAGAAGTCGCCGAAGCCAAGGAAGAAGGGGAAGAAGAATCGCTCGCGATCCTTCCCAGCGGGGCAAGGACCGGCGACCCGGTCAAGATGTACCTGCGCGAGATGGGTCTCGTGTCGCTCTTGAACCGCGACGAGGAAGTGGAGATCGCCAAGAAGATCGAGGAAGGCGAGCGGGAGATCACCGATGCCGTCTTCAGCGTGCTCACCGCGGTGAAGGACCTCGTCGGGATGGGCAAGGAGCTGAAAACGGGCGATCTGCGTGTGAAGAGCATCGTGGACAACATCGAGGACGAGGATGGCTTTGTCGAGGAGGACATTCACAGCGAACGGGTCATCAAGCTCATCGACCGGATTACCGAGATCGACCGGCGCAACGACACCCTCCGCAGGAAGCTTCGCGAAAAAGGCACCGACGAAGACGAACGCAAGGACCTGGAGGCAAAGCTGGCGAAGAACAACAAGAACATCGCCAAAACCTGCAGGGAGATCAACCTGAGCAAGAAACGCGTCCAGAGAATGGTCTCGAAGCTCAAGGATTTCACTGCCGAGACCGATGTCGCCGATGCGGAAATCCGTTTCATCCGCCTGAAGACGAAGCTGCCCCTGAAGTCCCTCGAGGCCGTCTTCGCGCAGATGCGTCGAAGCAAGCAGGAGGAGCGCAAGGCAACGAAGGAGCTTCGCATCTCGGCCGCCAGGCTCCGGGAATATGAAGAGCGCCTCAAGGAGGCCCGAAAGGTTCTGAAGCACGTCCAGACCGAAACAGGGCTCCCCGTCGCCGACCTGAGAAAGATTGTCGAGACGATCGCGGCGGGCGAGAAGAAAGCCGGCCTGGCCAAGCGCAAGCTCGTGGAGGCAAACCTCCGGCTCGTCGTGAGCATCGCCAAGAAGTACACCAACCGCGGCCTGCAGTTCCTGGACCTCATCCAGGAGGGCAACATCGGCCT
>CAZUBX010000136.1:0-2881 GCA_964619035.1 uncultured Syntrophaceae bacterium
TTGCGGTTTGTGGGCGGATAGTGGAAGAAGGCAAAGAAAAGGACGGTGAAGGGAATGAAGGCGACCAAGTAAGCGGCAATCATGGGATCAGTGCATCTCCTTCCAGAGCATGAATGCGAGTCCGCCCGTCACGACGGCGCCGGGCACGCTCACCCACAGGGGGACGACCCATCCGCCGATCGCGATGTCGAGACCATATCCCAGCCGAAGGACGTGCGCAAGGCAGATCAGCGCGAAGATGCCGATGGCCATTGCGTTGAAAGGTTTCATCTTTGATTTCCTCCATCCAGACCCCCTCTCCCTTGAGGGGAGAGGGCAGGGGTGAGGGTGAATGGTCCCCGGCCGCTTTATAAAGCCTGCTATGGTTTAAACGCCTCTATAAGTGCATCCATGTGTTCCCCTGCCTTGAGAAACCTCACACTCGCGAATCCCGCCTCCTCGAGCCAGGATCGAATCTCCTCGCAGGTGTAGGTTGAGCCCCCTTCCGTGTTCACGAGCATGTTGACGGCGAAGAACGCCCCGTCTTTAGGCTCGGTGCGGTCAGGTTCCATGACGTGATCGCGGATCACGATCCGTCCCCCGGAGACGAGCGCGCGGAAGACCTTCCGGAATAGATCGACGTTTTCCTCGGGGCTGTTCTGGTGGATGATGGCGGAAAGAAGCGCCAGGTCGTGACCGCCGGGCAGCTCATTCCGGTAGAAGTCCCCCGCCACGAGACGGACACGGTCGAGCACCCCTGCCTCGGCCAGGCGCTCGCGGGCCATCGGGATGACGGCGGGTCTGTCGAAAAGCGTTGCCTTCAGTTCGGGTGCGGCCTTCAGGAAGGCGATGGTGTAGGTCCCGGAGGCGCCGCCCACGTCGATCAGGTTCCTCGCCGGGCCTGGCTGGACCGCCGTCACGATTTTCTGCGCCAGGGGTGTACCCACCACGTGCATGGCCCCGATGAAGGCGTGCAGTTCGTCGGCATCCCGGGACTCCGACTCCGGGGGCTCGGAGGAGCCGGCCCCTCTGACGATGGGCGTAAGGTTGGACCAGCTCTCCCACAGGTGGGCCGCGTGGAGGAGCATGGGACGTACAGACCGGGGGCTCTTGTCCGAAAGGAACGGGGCGGCATCGGGGGCGGTGCGGTAGGTGCCCGCCTCCTTGGCAAGAAGACCCATCGCCGCCAGCGCATCGAGCAGGATGGTCAGGCCCCGGGGATCGGCATGCAGCCTGCCTGCGAGGTCGCCGGCCGATGACGGCTTTTCCTCGAGACGGGTGAAGAGGTTCATCTCGGCCGCGGACAGCAATATCCGGCTCTCCCAGAAATTACGGCCCAGCTTCAGGATGGCTTCGGGTGTGTCGTAGCTCATGTCGTTCCTTTTGTCCTTCCGTCATCCCTTCGGTGCGAGCTCCTGCAGCTGCCTGTCCCACTCCTTGTTTGCGCCCTTCATGTACATCTCGTGAGGAATGATGGGCTTCTCGAGTTCCTCGCGCGTCGCCTCCGAGAGGCGCATATTCTGCACCACCTCTTTTCCCGCCTTCTCCAATAGCTTTTTGTATTTCCAGATGAGGGGCTTCAGCATGAGATGATCCACCTGCAGGAGCTGCCCCGCGCCCCGGTAGATCTCGGCGATCACTTCGGAGTGGAAGTTTCTTGCGATCCTCCGGAAAAGCAGGCGCAGGACCTGGAAGTGCTCCTGCTCCGGGAAGCCGCAGTTGGAGATCACTGCGATCTTCTGGATCTTGTCGAAGCCCTTGACGTGGCGGTATTGGCCGTTTTCGTCTTTCTCGAAATACGGGTCGGCCAGCGGGACGAGCCGGTCCATGAAGTTCTTCATGATCCCCGTGACGTTGTCCACGTAGAGGGGGGTGGCGAAGACGATGATGTCGGCCGTCACGTATTTGCTGCGCAACTCCGCCATGTCGTCCTTGATCACACACTCGCCGGGCGTCTTGACCCAGCAGCAGAAGCAGCCTGTGCAGGGTTTGATTTTCTGCTTGGCGAGAAAGATGTTTTCCGTCTCGGCACCCGCCTCCTGCGCCCCTTTCAGGAATGCTTCCACCATGAAATGCGTGTTGCCCTTCTGTGCCCGCGGGCTGCCATTGAAAACAATGATTTTCATCTGGAGATCCTTTTCAAGTATTGAGTTCTCTGAGGCGATCCTAGAGAACCTTGTACCCCGCTTTCTTCCATCCCTCGACGCCGTCGAGGAGGGCCTTGGCGTTCGGGTAGCCCAGTTTGTTGTACTTCACCGCCTGACCGGCGGCCGTGTGCTCCTTCATTCAGGCGCAGTAGAAGATGATCTCACGCTCCTTCGGCAGGGATGGCAGCATGGCCTGGAACCCGGCAAAGGAGATGCCCATCTCGAGCCGCAGGGCCCTGAACTTCTCTTCCTCCTCGTAGCCGCAGACGAGAATGGCCTGACCGGCCTGCACCTTTTCGTAAGCCTCCTGGGGTGTGATTCGAACGGCTGGCATGGTGATCACCTCCTGGATTATCATTCAAGGGTAAGAAATTTAATAAAACTGAAAACCGGGCTGCCGATGCGTCGTTTGACGCCCCAGCAGCCCGGTCATTGCTTCAGGTCTTCTGCTTTACGAACGTCTCAGCGTACGACCCCCGGTTGCAGGGCGACTTCCACGGGATAGGGCCGCACGTCCTCTTCCTTCTCCTCCGACGAGGTGCCGTTGACGCGGTAGGTCTGGCGCAGTTCGAACTCGGCCTGCTTGCCCTTGTTCCACTGCTTGACGGGCCTCAGGTAGCCCACGACGCGCGAGTAGATCTCGGTGGCCGCGTTGCAATCGGGGCAGGCCGCGATCTCGCCGCGGATGTACCCGTGGTCCGGGCAGACGCTGAACGTCGGGGTCAGCGTGAAGTAGGGCAGGTGGTAGGTCTCGC
>CAZUBX010000137.1:0-2772 GCA_964619035.1 uncultured Syntrophaceae bacterium
TACCTTGAATCAGAACGAGACTGATTTGGGAATCCTGTTTGTCAACACGGCCTAGCTGCTCCAGCATCGGCAGCAGCAAGGAACGTCCGGACAGTGCTGCGATGATCGCAAGCTGCTCGTTGCCCGGTTTGTGAGGTAGTGTGCGACTGGGTAAGGCGCTCTGATATTGTCGCTGACGCAGACATCTCCCGGTATACCAAAATCGAGGTCGAGCAGACGAGTTAGACCTCCGGTCTAGATCTGCAATTTCTCCTCCCAAGGACTGCCTTGGGAACGAGCCGATATTAGAATACGTCTGTTGAGTCCGCTCGATAGATGTTGGAGCAAAGGTGGTCACCAATTACTGTCGAATAACCTTCGTCGACCGCGGTTGAAGTAGGCTGGCTAGGTGCAAGTCCCAGTATTCAATGGCGGCTTTCCGCTCGCTGAGGAACTCGTGACGCTGGTAGACAGCGGCGATGCCGGAGATCGTGCCAGACTGGTGGTTCAGGATCTTGTCGGCAACGTGAGGGGCAACGCCGAGGGCGGCCATACCGCTGACGACGGTGCGGCGGAGGTCGTGGAGAACCCAATCCCTTACGCCGCATGCGTGATCCAGTTGCTGTTTGGCCCTGGGGAAACTCATGAACGATTTTCCTGAGAGATTAGGAAAGATAAGGTCGCGGGATTTGTCCTGTGCGCCGATCAGCTCGAGTGCGCGGGGAGACAGGTGTACGAGATGCGGCCTGCCGTTCTTGGCGCGATTGCCGGGAATGGTCCATAGAGCTTTGTCCAGATCAAGCTCCTGCCAGCTCATGCTTGCCACTTCATTGCGGCGCTGACCGGTAAGGGCCAGAAGCTCGACTACGGCCCCGTAAGGCTTGCCTGCCTGTCTAGCGGCAAAGATGACGGCCCGCAGCTCGTCATCGGATAGAACCCGGTCTCTCGATCGGCCCTGCGAGGGCTTGGAAAGACCGGCGCATGGTGACCTTTCCAAGATGCCCCTGCCGATGGCCCAGTTGAACAGGGCCCGCACGACCGTGAAGGCACGATTGGCCATGCCGGGCGAGCCCCGGTCGACGATCTCGTCCAACAGCTTCAGGACATCCTGACGGGTGATCTCGTGGATCGACCGGCCCTTCCACCTGCTTAGAACTTCCCGGTCCAGGATGCGGTTGGTCTCGGAGGCTGAGCGAATGGCATTCACATGCCGCAGCCGGTAGTCGGCGACGACATCGTCCACGGCATCCCGGATGACTTTCTGCCGAAGTCTGCGCTTTTCCCCGGCAGGGTCCTTTCCCTCCAGCCGGGCTGCCAATACTTTCTGGGCGGTGATCCGGGCAATCGCCAGGGTGATCTGACCATAAGGGCCGATGGTGTATTTCCGGAGGCGGCTGAAGCCGTCTTTCGTCCTGTACAGCACGATAAAGACCTTCCGGCCCCGAGGCGTCACCTTCAGGCCAAAGCCTGCAAGACTGTCATCCCAGTAGACCACATCGGAAGCCCCAGGTAGCAGTTCATCGATCACCGATTTGGTCAGGTGAAGCGTCGGCATCGGCGATCTCCAATCTGCTACCTCATTGCCAAATAGGTAGCGCTTGAAATGAAACGGCAGCCATCACCGAGCCACAGCTGGATGCACAGATCAAGCATAATCAAAGAGTTATGCAACGTGCTGCAATGCCATGCCACACCCAGCGACTCCCGTCTCCTTCCCAAGGAGGGCGGTTCGCGAGCCGTCGTTGATCGGGGAAGGGGATGCGGGGCCTGAAATGGTTCTGTCTTCACGGAGGCAGGATCTAACCAGGGACCACCGCCCACACTCCCTTCCGGCCCGCCGAGGCTGGAACTCCTTGACTGGATAAAGGATGTCTCCGGGACGAAGTAAACGACGGAGATGTCTGGAAGCCGAGGGTGGGTACCGGTCAAAATCCGCGGCGCAGAGCCTGCCCCGGACCTGATCCGGGGTGGCCTGAAGAACCACTTGTTCCAATTTCTACTGTGGTGAAGGGCTGCCTGCGCCTTCCCTCCGCTTCCCCGGCTGCCGGAATAACCGGCGCCAGCAAGGGCGGAGCGTTGGCTAAACCTCCATCTCCTCACCCTGAGGTGCCCGGCGCAGCCGGGCCTCGAAGGGTCCGGCCGATCCGGGCTCGCTCGCGGCCCATGCATCGAGGCTCGCTGACGCGAGCTCCTCAGCATGAGGATAAAGGGAAAGCGATCCGTAAACGGATCATCCCGTCAGAAACTTTTCGCCGCCGCAATCCGGAACCGCTAAAGCCCGCCGTGATCGGCGATGATCTTGCGCAGCGCCGTCTTGAAGGCGGGACCCAGATCCTCGCGCTCGAGGCCCATCGCCACATTGGCGGAGAGGAAACCGATCTTGTTGCCGCAGTCGTAGCTCGTGCCCTTGTACTTGAGGCCCCAGAAGGGCTGACGCGCCATGAGCCTCGTCATCGCATCGGTGATCTGGATTTCGCCGCCGACACCGGGCGGCTGTGCCGCGATCTCGGCGAAGATTTCCGGCTGCAGGATATAGCGGCCGGAGATGATGAGGTTGGACAGCGCGTCCTTGCGGGCGGGTTTTTCCACCAGGCTTTCGACGGTAAAAGCGTTGTCCTTCCAGTCCCCGGCGCCGGCGACGCCATAGTAGTGCACCTGGTCCCAGGGAACTTCCTCGACCGCCACGCCGTTGCCGCCGCCCCTGGCATTGTAGACGTCGATCATCTGCTTGAGGCAGCCGGGTTTTGCATGCATCACCATGTCGGGCAGCAGCAGGGCGAAGGGCTCGCCGCC
>CAZUBX010000138.1:0-2771 GCA_964619035.1 uncultured Syntrophaceae bacterium
TTCAGGTTCACGAGCATCTCGTGGATCCGCGTCCCCGTTTCCGTGTCGAGGTTGCCCGTCGGCTCGTCGGCCAGCAGCATCTCGGGCTCCATCACAAGGGCCCTTGCCACGGCCACCCGCTGCTGCTCGCCGCCCGAGAGCTCCCCGGGCTTGTGGACCCTTCGCTCGGTGAGCCCCACCTCGTCGAGGATGGCCTCGGCCTTCCTGCGCGCCTCGACTCGAGAGAGCCCGGCGATGAGCGCCGGCATCATGGTGTTCTCGAGGCTCGTAAACTCCGGCAGCAGGTGGTGGAACTGGAAGACAAATCCCACCTTGCGGTTGCGGAAGTCCGCCAGCTTTCTCTCGTCCCACTCGAAGATGCTCATGCCGTCGTAGAGGAAGCTCCCCTCCGTCGGGTGATCCAGTGTCCCCAGGATATGCAGCAGCGTGCTCTTTCCCGCCCCCGAGACGCCGAGGATGGCAAGCGAGTCGCCCCGGACGATGTCGAGGTTGACCCCCTTCAAGGCGTCGATCCGGGAGCCGTCCATCATGTACGTCTTGCTGAGATTCCGGATCTCGATCCGGCCGCTTGCCGCCTTACTCATACCGGATTGCCTCCGCGGGATCAAGCCTGGAAGCGTTCCGGGCCGGGTAGATCGTCGCCAGCAGGCTGACGATGAGGCTGCCCGCGACGATGATCGCCACGTCTTCGTAGTTGACGAGCGCCGGCAGCTCGCTCAGGTAGTAGACGTCCCCGGGCAGGATCTTGAACCCGAAGAGATTCTCGATGGACCGGGTGATAGGCCCGATGTTCCAGGCGACCGTGAGCCCCGTGACGGTTCCCAGGAGCGTCCCGATGCCCCCGATGATGACCCCCTGGAGCATGAATATTTTCATGATGCTCTTCGCAGAGGCGCCCATGGACTTGAGGATGGCGATGTCCTTCGTCTTCTCCATGACGACCATGATCAGTGTGCAGATGATGTTGAAGCCCGCCACGAGCACGATGAGTCCCACGATGATGAACATCACCCGCTTCTCCAGGCGAAGGGCCGCAAAGAGGTTGCGGTTCATCTTCATCCAGTCCCTGGCCCAGTACGGGTAGCCCAGCTTCTTCTCGATTGCCCCGGCGATCTCCCTTGCCTGATAGATGTCGTTGATCTTGATTTCAATGCCCGTGACCTGGTCGCCCAGGCCGAGAAACTCCTGGCTGTCGGCCAGCGAGATGTAGGCCAGCGTCGAGTCGTACTCGTAGAAGCCCGACTCGAAGATGCCCACGACGACGAACTTCTTCATCCGCGGCACCATCCCCATGGGGGTGGCGATCCCCTGGGGGGAGACGATGTGGACCGTGTCGTGGAGGAAGGCGCCCACGTGGCGCGCCAGCTCCTTGCCGAGCACGATGCCGGGGACATCGGCCAGGGGCTTCGGAAGCCGCATCTCCGAGCGTCCCTGCGCGGAGAGGTTCTCCAGGCGTCCTTCCATCATGCGGCCCAGGTTGATCACGTCGCGGGCATCCCCCGGCGAGAGGCCCCGCAGCACGATGCCGCTGACGCTGTCGCCGTTTTTGAGCATGGCCTGGCTGTAGATAAAGGGGGTCGAGGCCACGACCCCGGGGATGCCGGTGATCTGTGCCTTGACCCGTTCGTGATCCTTCATGGCGCCCGTGTACTCCATGAGGATGATGTGGGCGTTGATCCCCAGGATCTTGTCTCGAAGCTCCTTCTCGAAGCCATTCATCACGGCGAGCACGATGATGAGCGCCGCCACCCCCAGCAGGATACCCGCCATGGAGATGAAGGTGATGATGGAAACGAAGACCTGTTTCCTCCGGGCCCGGAGGTACCGGAGGCTGACGAAAAATTCGTAGGACATAATCGGCTGGAGTGTAACCCTTCCTTATATCGCTTGCAAGACTTATGACCGGGGGTCTCATCCCGGATGTCGACAGGCAACCTGTCGGCGAAGAGCCGAAGATCGGAAGCGAGGAAGAGCGGATAAAAGAGGAAACGGATGCCTTTTCTGATCTTCCTAACTTTGCTGTGTTTCCTCTTCCGCCTTGGGGTGCTCCCCCGTCTCCCGGCGGCGCATGTGGGGGAAGAGGATCACGTCCCGGATCGACGGGGAGTCGGTCAGCAGCATCACCAGGCGGTCGATCCCGATCCCTTCGCCCGCCGTGGGCGGCATCCCGTATTCCAGCGCCATGATGTAATCCTCGTCCATCCCGTGGGCCTCCTCGTCGCCGGCTTCACGCTGCTCGATCTGCATGAGGAAGCGGTTTTTCTGGTCCGCGGGGTCGTTGAGCTCGGAGAAGGCGTTGGCGATCTCCCGGCCGTGGATGTAGAGCTCGAAGCGGTCCACAAACTCGGGGTTGCGGCTGTTCTTCCGCGACAGCGGCGAGACCTCCAGGGGGTACTGGGTCACGAAGGTGGGCTGGATGAGCTTTGTCTCCACGACCTCGTCGAAAATGCCCATGAGGACCTTTCCCAGAGGCTGGTTCCCTTCGAAGAGGATCCCCCGTTTCTCGGCCTCCAGGAGGGCCTTGCCCCGGTCTTCCAGGCAAGCCGGGTCGAGGCCGGCGTACTTCACAAGGGCCTCTCCGACACTCACCCGGGCCCAGGGCGGCGTGAAGTCGAGTTCGGTGTCCTGGTAGGTGATCTTCAGGGTCCCGAAGATCTCGCGCACGAGCCCGGTGATGAGCTCCTCGGTGAGCGTCATGAGGTCCTCGTAGGTGGCGTAGGCCATGTAGAATTCCATCATGGTGAACTCGGGGTTGTGCAGCGTTGAGATGC
>CAZUBX010000139.1:0-2635 GCA_964619035.1 uncultured Syntrophaceae bacterium
CTATTTTCTCCTCACGGCATTTTATGCGTACAGTTTTTTCTTTGAGGAGCGGTCCGAGCCGCCCCCGACGGCCTTCGACCGTCGCGCCCGCAATGCCCTGGATCTGTACAACTACGGGTTGTGGCAGGGGCTTGCGACCGGGGCGGAGGGGGTGCTGGCGCTGGAGGGGCAGACGCGCAAACTTCCGTTTGGCCCGTTGTCCATCTCGGTGGACAGTGCGCGCATCCCTTGGAAAATGGAGGATTTTGAGAAATTCGAGCCGGCCGACAAATGGAAGGTGCGCGGGATCAGCGTGCTGAACAGGACGCCGGGAATCGGACTGCCCCTCATCGGCGTCAAGAAAAAAACGCTCGACATCTTCTCGGCCGGTCAGGCGGTGCCGGTCACCGCCTTCCTGAGAATCCAGGGGAATCTTGCATCGCTCGGTGCCGGTACGGCCACGGCCTCCCTGGAGCTCTACTCGGTGCAGGACATCAGCACGCTACCCCTGAAAAATCGCGTCCTGCCGCTGGAAACCGACTTCACGACCCCCATGGCCTACAAGCTGGAAGGCTCCGAAGTCTGGGACTTCGGCATCAGCGCCTTTCTCGGGAGGGAAAGGCACAAGGTTGCCGATGGGCTCTACCTGGGTGAGCCGTACAGGCCCGGAAAGATCCCGGTCGTTTTTGTTCACGGCACGGCGAGCAGCCCGATCTGGTGGGCGGAGATGTTCAATACGCTCCGGTTTGATCCGCTGATCCGGCAGAAATATCAGCTCTGGTACTTTGTCTACACCAGCAACAAGCCGATTGTTCTCTCCGCTGCCTCCCTGCGGGACGCACTGCACGAGAAGGTGGCCCAGCTCGATCCGCGGGGGGAAGATCCGGCCCTCCGGCAGATGGTCGTGGTCGGCCACAGCCAGGGCGGGCTTCTGACCAAGCTGACCGCCGTTGAAACGGGTGAAAGCCTTGTCCGGGCGCTGACGGGGGAGAACATCGATTCACTGAAGATGCCCGAGGAGAGCAAGGCCAGGGTCCGTCGCCTCCTGATTCTTGATCCGCTCCCCTTCGTCAGGGGGGTGATCTTCCTCAGCACGCCTCACCGGGGGAGTTTCCAGAGCAAAGAGTGGAACAGGGGGCTGGTCAGGATGATCATCACTCTTCCGGCAACCGTGATTCAGGCGACGAGGGATTATTACGATTTCCTGACCGATGACGTCAAAAGGATGCTCGGCGGGAAAGCTGTCCTCACCAGCGCCGACGGCATGTCGCCAGACAATCCCCTGCTCAAGGCGCTGGCGGAAATCCCGCTCGCGCCCGGGGTGAAGGGGCATTCGATCATCGCGGTGAAGGGGGACGGCGACCCGAAACTCGGCAACGACGGCGTCGTCCAGTACACCAGCGCCCACCTCGACGGGATGGAGTCGGAATTCATTGTACGGAGCGACCACTCGAGCCAGTTGAACCCGCTTGCGATCGATGAGGTGCGGCGGATTCTGTTGGAGCATCTGCGGGCATCTTCTCCGGATACGATGAATCAGAAATAATCCGGGCCTGTCCCGAGATCCGTCGACCCACTCCCCTCCCCTTGCAGGAGGGGATAAAGGGGAGGGGAATTCTCCATTATTTTTTCAGCTTCGTAATCTTGGACCCCTGCAGCCCGAGCCCCGCCATCAGCCCCTTCTGGTCGAAAATGAAGGCGTAGACATCGGACTTGAGCGTCGTGCTCGTCATCGTCTTGGCCGCTCCCTCGTCCACCACGACGATGCTCGGGCCGACGCCGATCTCCCAGCCGGCGCTCCGGTCAAGGTACTTGACGGTGGAATCGGTCATCAGGAAGAGCGCATAGCCAAACCCCTGAACGCCCGCCTGCAGCCCGTACGATCCCGCAACCATGTTGTAGTAAGCGACGGTTTTGCCCTTTTTCCGGAGGACGCCCTCGCCATACTGGGCACCGACCACGAATCCCGCCTTGACGATGTTCGGGAAGATCAGGACGGCAGCGGACTTGTCGGCAATCATCTTTGCGGCGGAATTATGCTCGAAGAGCTTGTTCAGGGCGGCGTCGGCGTCGGCATCGAGCGCCCGTGCAGATGCCGCCTGTGCGGTCCCGTTCCATGGTGTGAGCAGCAATACGGTAACCAGTGCGATCATCAATTTTGTCAGCTTCATCTCATTCTCCTTTTTTTATTTAAGTCTATATCTTTTTCTTTTGCCCCTCAAGATATCTTTTCTTTCGATCCCCTCCCTCCGCGGGACCCGGTGATTCAGCGGTTCAAATCCCCGTCAACGCGGCAGATGAGCGTTTTTCAGCAGACTGTCAAGGCTGGTGCAGTCATGGGGCCGACAGGTTCCTGCGGAAAATGGTTTGCAGATCGCGCCTGCAGGAGATGTCTCAAGTTTTCTGTTGAGGGGAGACCCTGTCCGCCCCCCACCGGTAGATCCGCCGTAGCGTCCCGGTCTGCAGACCCAGGAAGAAGCCGGCGATCATGAGCTGATTGACGAGCAGCGTGCGCAGGATGCCCAGCTCCTTCCAGCGCCGCGCCGAGGTGACGACCTCCTGGCCCAGCGTCACGATGCGGCCACGCTTTCTGAGGCGGCGCACCAGGTCGAAGTCTTCCATGATGGTCAGGGGCGCGAAGCAGCCCAGTTCGGTC
>CAZUBX010000140.1:0-2569 GCA_964619035.1 uncultured Syntrophaceae bacterium
TGCAGGCCGATGACGGCGTGCGGGATGGCCTCCAGGATGGAGGCTTCCAGGGCTTTCAGGGCCTCGAGGCGGTTGCGTGCCTCGGTCTGCTCGGTGATGTCCATGGAGTTTCCGAGGACGGCCCGGGATCCCTTGTAGGGGATGAAGGCCACCGTTTCCATGATCCACCGGATGCGCCCGTCCTTGGTGACGATGCGAAATTCATGGGGCGAGCTGCGCTTGCCGCGGAGCAACTCCCGGGCATGCTTGCGCACCTTGACCCGGTCCTCGGGGTGCACGAGGCCCATGGAGCTCATGCCCGCCAATTCCTCGGAGCTGTAGCCCGCGTAGGCGGCGGCATGATGGTTGACGTACTGGAAGGTCCCGTCCTGGACGACGTAGACGCCGGCCTGGGCGCTCGAGGCAAAAAGCTTGTAGGACTCCTCGGCGCGCCTGCGGTCCGTGATGTCCTCATAGGTGATGACGATCCGTTTGTCCTGGAGCGTATCGCCGATCCGGGAGGCACCGATCAGGGCCTCGAAGGGGCTTCCGTCGCGGCGCCGGCAGGTGAACTCCAGGCTGAAGGTACGCTGGCGCTCCAGGTTCGAGTAGAGGACGTTGGCGATCTCCTTGAACCCCGCGTCGGTGGGGTAGAGCAGCCGGGTGGAGCGGCCGATGAGCTCGGAGGCCTTCCGGCCGAAGACGTTCTCGACGCCGTTGTTGGCAAAGATGATCCGGCGGTTTTTCAGCCCGATCACGGCATGCGGGATCGCATCCAGGATCGAGGCCTCGAGGGCCTCCAGCTCCGCCAGCTTGGTCCGGGCCTTGACCTGCCGGGTGACGTCCATGGAGTTGCCGAGGACGGCCCGCTGTCGGCGGTAGTGGATGGGGGTGACCGTCTCGGCGATCCAGCGCAGATCCCCGTTCTTGCCGATCGTCATGAATTCATAGGGGTGGGAGCGCTTCCCCTTCAGCATGGCGATTGCGTTTTTGCGGACCCTCTCGCGGTGATCGGGATGAACGAGGCTCATGGAGGCCATCCCGATGAGCTCGTTGCGGTTGTAGCCCCAGTAGCGGGCGGCGTGCTCGTTGACGAATCGGAATTTCCCGTTCTGGAGCACATAGATGCCCGCACGGGACGTCCTCTCCAGGCTTCGGTAGAGGCCTTCCTCGAAGAGGCAGTCCGTCTCCGAGCGCTTCATCTCGTCGATCTGCTTGTGCAGATCCGCCAGTTCCGTAACGAGTTGTTCCCGCGATTTTACCCGGCCCATGCCTGCTCCCCGGTTCAATGGGTGTAAAACGGGTGGGACCAACGAACCCATGAACGATTTTCCGTTCGAAGGTTTAATACGATCCGCCCCGATTGTCAAACCATTCCCTGCCCCCGATGGGCGTCCCGGGCTGTGTCGTCGGAGGTCCCCGGAGTCTGTCGATCCGCGCCGCCGTGGCCGGATTACGGGTCCGGCAGCCCTTCCGGGGCTTTATCAGACGATGTCTGATGGGCGATTGCGCCAATGTCTGAGAATCGATTCAAGGATTGTCTGATCCCACTTTCAGACGGGCGCCGATTTGTTTCAAGACGCAGTTGAGTTAGGGTGGTCCCGAAAGAAAGAAGAACAGGCCAACACCAGAGGAAAGGCAAAGATCATGACGGGCAGGCTGGCGATGAGAGCGAAAACGGAGATGAACCCCCAGGGGACCCTGATGGGCGAACGCGCCGCGAGGATCCCCGGTGACCTGGCAAGCCGTTCCTACTACAAGGACAAGGGACCGGCCATCTTCCGCTAAAAACGGCAACCGCAGGCAGGTTGTCCCCTGATAACGAGCGAACCCAAAGAGGGATCATCATCATGAAAAGCAAGGAAACGAAAAAGGACGCGAAGAAGGGCAAGGAGAAGATGCTCTCCGGGAAGTACTGGTACGACCCGATGTGCGGTCCGATCCGACCCTGACGATAAGGAAAACGTCGATTCCTGGTCAGTCATGTCGTCTTCTGCAACACGTCACTGACTATCTCCTTGACATTCGTTTGCGGGCGGGGATTCGCCCCGCCCGTGAACGGATGGAGAAGGGAGAGCGGATCGGCAGGATAAGAGGTTAAGAGAACGACTCGGGCTCTGGCGATCAAAGGGGAGCATCGGATGGCGCAGACGGCGAAGAATCCCGGGAAATACCGGATCAGCGAGGATGACTGGAACAGCTACGTCAATGCCATCCGCCGGGAAACCGCACGGAGGCATCCTTCGGAACACCTGGAGCAGCAAAAGGATACTGAAAAATGACGAAAGTCAGCGCGAAACCCGCCAAGGACAGAAAAGACTGGAACAAGTACCTGGATGAACTGAAAAAGGAAACGGCAGACTGCATCGCCGAAAATCTGGTGCCCTGATTTTCTCTCCCGTTCAGCAACGAGTCCTCTGCAGTACAAAGAAACCCCCGATGGCTCCCTCCACGGGGGGTTCTTTTTGATGACGGAAGCGGCCCTGCAGCGGGCGCAAAAAAAAGGCAGCGTTCTGGACGCTGCCTTTTGTCTTTTCTGGTGGAGCTGAGGGGGATCGAACCCCTGGCCTCTTGAATGCCATTCAAGCGC
>CAZUBX010000141.1:0-2545 GCA_964619035.1 uncultured Syntrophaceae bacterium
AGGTGATCATGTTCATGGCATAGAGGGCCTGGCTCTCGTAGATCTCGCCGTTGTCCACGACGAGCTTGATGACTTTTTTGATGTCGTAGGGGCGGTTGCTGGCCTCGGGGACCAGCGTGTTGAGCTTTTCCTCCATGCGGTCCACCGGATCCGTGCAGGCTGCGATGGGCGGCTTCTCGCGGTTGTTCAGCGGAAGGTAGCCGAGCAGCTTCTTGATCTGGTCGATGCAGTCCTCGTCGCTTGCCGCCACGAAGTGGGCCACGCCGCTTTTCGTGTTGTGGGTCATGGCGCCGCCGAGTTCCATCGCGGTTACTTCCTCGCCCATGACGGCCTTTACAACCTGGGGGCCCGTGATGAACATTTGAGCGTATTCCTTGTCCACCATGTAGATGAAGTCCATGAGCGCAGGCGAGTAGACGGCACCGCCGGCCGAGGGACCCATGATGGCGCTGATCTGCGGGATGATGCCTGAGGCCATGGTATTCTTGTAGAAAATCCGCCCATAGCCGGCGAGCGAATCGACGGCTTCCTGGATTCTGGCACCGCCCGAGTCGTTGAGGCCCACGATGGGGGCCCCTGCTGCCATGGCGCGGTCCTGGCACTTGACGATCTTCGCGGCGTGCATCTCGCCCAGTGACCCGCCCATGGTGCTGAAGTCCTGCGCGAAGGCAAATACGGTCCGGCCGTTCACCATGCCGTAGCCGGTTACGACACCTTCACCGGGGACCTCCATCTGGTCCATGCCGAAGTTCGTGCAGCGATGCTCCACGAACTTGTCCATCTCCACGAAGCTCCCCTCGTCGAAGAGCTGTCCGAGCCGCTCGCGGGCCGTCAGCCTCCCCGTGGCCTTCACCTTCTCGAGAGCCTTGGCGCCTCCGCCGAGTTCGATTTTCTTCTCTTTGGCCCTCATGAGATCGATTTTTTCTTTACTCGTCACGGTTTATCTCCTCTTCTTTTTTCTCAGGGGCTTTTGCCCGCGAATTTCAGTCTCTTTCGCTCAGTTCGAGCAGTACGCCGCCGGTGGAACGGGGGTGCACGAAGGCGATTTTCGCGCCGCCCGCTCCGTAGCGCGGCTTCTCGTCGATAAGCCGAACTCCCTGGGCCTTGAGTTCCGCCAGGGCCGCTTCGAGGTTGTCCACCCGCAGCGCCAGGTGCTGAATGCCCTCGCCGTTTTTCTCAATGTACTTGGCCACGGGGCCGTCCGGGGCAGTGGACTCGAGTAGCTCGATCTCGGCCTCGCCGAGGGGAAGAAAGGCGACGCGCACTTTCTGCTCGGCCACCTCTTCGACGCCTACGGATTTGAGCCCCATCGCCTCATAGACCTTCAGGGATTCAGAGATGCTTTTCACTGCGATTCCGATGTGATCTACACGCGTAATCTTCATATGGATAGACCTCCTGACTCGTCTGGTTCCTTCACGTAGTGGTTAAACTGTAATTCTCGAGGAAAGAGAGGATTCGGGCCGCCCCCGAAGTGGCCGTGATCTTTCCGCTGACCACCTCCTTCTCGATAAGAGGCAGGAGGTTGACGACCTGTGCATTTTTGTAAAACCACTCTTCCATGCCTTCCTTGACCAGGGCCCACATCCACAGGCGGGACTGTTCGTGCCGCTTCCTCTCCAGTTCTCCCTTTTCCTGCATGATCTTCCGATGTTTCAGAACCATGTCCCAGATCTCCGCAAGACCGGTTCCGTTCAGGGAGCTGCACATCGTGACCGGCGTGCTCCAGTCAGGCGAAGGCGGCGAGAGCAGGTGCATGGCCGTCTCGTACTGCTGCCGGGCCATTTTTGCCCGGTCAATGTTGTCCCCGTCTGCCTTGTTGACCGTAATGGCATCGGCCAGCTCCAGGACGCCCTTCTTGATTCCCTGAAGCTCGTCCCCGGCCCCGGCGATCATGAGAACCAGGAAGAAGTCCACCATGGAGGCCACGGCGACTTCCGACTGTCCCACGCCCACCGTCTCCACCATAACGACGTCGTAGCCCGCGGCTTCGCAGATCATCATGGTCTCCCGGGTCTTGCGGGCCACCCCGCCGAGGGTTCCGCTGGAAGGGGAGGGCCGGATGAATGCCCCTTCGTTGACGGAGAGTTTCTCCATCCGGGTCTTGTCGGCCAGGATGCTCCCGCCCGTCCGGGGACTGCTCGGATCGACGGCCAGCACGGCCACCCGGAGTCCTATCTTAGTGAGCATCATGCCGAAACTCTCGATGAAGGTGCTCTTGCCTGCGCCGGGCACGCCCGTGATCCCGAGGCGCACGGCCTTGCCGGCGTGGGGCAGCAGTGCGTCCATGACGGCCCGGGCCGCTTCCTGATGAGCCGGCAGGGTGCTTTCGATCAGCGTGATCGTTTTCGCCATGACCAGCCGGTTCCGGCTGGTCACACCCTGGACGTAGTATTCGATATCCTTCTGAGTCATCAGCCTGTCCCGGATCCGAAGGGCTCGTTGGTTGCTGCATTGCCGGGGGGAAGCTCCCCCCGGCAATGGTTTGCTGCTACTTCTTCAGGTACTTCTGCTCCAGCAGGGTGAGCACCTTGTCCGCCGAGTC
>CAZUBX010000142.1:0-2499 GCA_964619035.1 uncultured Syntrophaceae bacterium
CAGAACACGATTGAACTGGCAGAAGATAAGGCATCGTCCATGCTGAAATTGATGGAAAAAATGGAAGACAACGACGATGTGCAGAATGTCTATGCGAATTTTGATATTTCTGACGAAATCATGGAAAAGCTGAGTTGAGAGTTTTGGGCATTGATCCGGGAAGCCTCATCACGGGGTTTGGTGTTGTTGAAAATACAAGAAATAGCATTGCCTATATTCACCACGGTGAGATCAAGTCCCCTCGGAACTGTTCATTGCCGCCTTTTCTGGTGGACATCTATGAGCAGTTGATGGCGGCCATTAGAGAAACAAAACCGGATGCCGTGGCCATCGAGGACATCTTCTACGGCAAGAACGTGAAGAGCCTCATCAAGCAAGGGCACGTGCGGGGCGTGGCACTGCTCGCGGCTTCACGAAGCGGGCTTCCGGTCCATGAATACTCGCCGCTCGAGGTCAAGAAGGCCGTCGTCGGCTACGGGAGGGCCGAGAAACAGCAAGTCCAGGTCATGATACAGGCGATCCTCTGCCTCAAGGAGATCCTCCCGGAAGATGCCTCCGACGCCCTGGCCGTCGCCATCTGCCACACGAATACGAAGAAAGAAGCCGTTCTGTGACGGCTTCTTTCGGCATAAGGCACAAGGCTTACGGCTAAAGGGAATAAAAAAAATTCCTGGAGAGCCTTTCGCCCTTTGCCCCAACCAAAGGTCGCTCATGATCGCCAGTCTACAAGGCATACTGACATTCAAATCCGCAGGGCACATCACCGTTGAAGTCAACGGGATCGGCTACCGGGTCTTCATCCCCCTTTCCACTTTTTACGAGCTGGCCGATGAAGGATCGTCCGTTTCCCTGAATATCTTCACAGCTGTCAGGGAGGACGCCATCCACCTCTATGGGTTCAGGACCCCCGAAGAGAAGAAGCTCTTCGAGCTTCTTCTGTCCGTCAACGGCATCGGGCCGAAGCTGGCCATCAACCTGCTCTCGGGCATCTCCTCGGCCGATTTCATCCGGGCCGTCTTCACGGAAGACCGACAGACCCTGACAAAGATTCCCGGCGTGGGAAAGAAGATGGCCGACCGGATCATCCTGGAGCTGCGTGACCGGGTCATCAAGCTGGCGCCGGAGGAAGCCCGGGAAGAGGTGAAGGCGGAGAGCACCCTCGATGCCATCCGCGAGGATGCCCTTTCGGCCCTGGTGAATCTCGGGTACAAAAAAAGTTTTGCCCATACCGTTCTCGACAAGATCATGGACGGGTCTTCGCAGCCATGGAGCCTTGAGGAACTCCTGAAGGAAGCCCTGAAGCACCTGTCGTGAACGGGACATTGCACAGGGGACGCGAAACAATTTTCCCGGCTCAAACGCGCGTTGCATAAAAAGTTAGGAAATCGGTAACCATGGGGAAAACGGACGAAAGAAACACCCTGGTGGATCCTGAGAATCTCGAACTAGAACGCGAGGAGGAAGGGTCTCTCCGGCCGCGGACGCTGACCGAATATGTCGGGCAGGAGCGCGTGAAGGAAAGCCTCGCCGTCTTCATCGAGGCGGCCAGAAAGCGCGGGGAAGCCCTCGACCACGTCCTGCTCTCCGGCCCACCCGGCCTCGGCAAGACGACGCTGGCCTACATCCTGTCCCGGGAGATGGGCGTCAGCATCAAGGTGACCTCCGGCCCTGTCATCGAGCGGCAGGGCGATCTCGCCGCGATCCTCACGAACCTCCAGGAGCACGACGTCCTGTTCATCGACGAGATTCACCGTCTTCCCAATGTGGTGGAGGAGATCCTCTACCCGGCCATGGAGGACTACCACCTCGATATCCTTGTCGGGCAGGGCCCATCGGCGCGCTCCATGAAGCTCAACATCCCCCGATTCACCCTCGTGGGGGCCACGACCCGTGCGGGACTTCTCACCTCGCCGCTGCGGGACCGCTTTGGAATGAGCTTTCGCCTCGAATTCTACAACCCGGAGGAGTTGGCCACCATCGTGCGCCGGTCTTCGAAAATCCTCAACATCCAGGTGGACGACGACGGGGCCGTGGAGATCGCCAGGCGCTCGCGTGGGACGCCTCGGATCGCAAACCGGTTGCTTAGGCGCGTGCGGGACTACGCGGAGGTCCGGGCCGACGGCATCGTCACGAGGGACGTGGCAGCCAGGGCTCTCGAGTTTCTCGAGGTGGATCACAGGGGTTTCGACCCCATGGACCGCAAGCTCCTTCTGCTTCTCATCGACAAGTTCAACGGCGGCCCCGTGGGAATCGACAGCCTGTCATCGTCCCTCGGCGAGGAGCGCAACACCATCGAGGACGTCTACGAGCCCTTCCTGGTGCAGGAGGGTTACATCGTCAGGACTGCCCGCGGGAGGGTGGCCACGAAGGACGCCTACGAGCACTTCGGAAGGGCGTGGGTAGGGAACCAAAAAGAACTGTTTTAGCAGGCTGTTGAAAAATACCCATCTGCGGCGTTGCCCTCGTCCCTCGTCGCTCAACGTACACAAAGTACGCCTC
>CAZUBX010000143.1:0-2403 GCA_964619035.1 uncultured Syntrophaceae bacterium
TGCTGGACCGCGGGGACAGCTGGGAATCGACGCGGCACGCACTGTCCGCACTGCTCGGTGAGGACGTCGACCGCGAACTGGAGCCGTTCCGCTGCGCCGGCGAGGGGTCCGTCGTGACCCGGCTGCACCAGGTCGGCCGAACCGCGCGGCCGGACGGCTACCAGCGTCGGGCCTCCCCGGGGGGGCCGTCCTGCGCCCGGGACGACCAACCGCCGGATCGGCGGCTGTCGGCTCCGGCGAGCGGACCCAGGACGGCGAGGACGGCGAGCGCGAGGACGATCAGCAGGAGAGTCATACCGATGACCCTGGCCCGGGCAATTGGCCCGGTCCATCTGTTTGTTCTTCATCGGATTCGGTAGCGTTCCTGCCCCGTGAGTTTCTCACACCCGGGCGGGCGCGGGTCCACGGCAAGCGCCGCGATGTGCTTCATGATTTGTTGAAGAGATTTCTTGGGAATCTTTTCGATGTCCTGCCAGACAGACTTTCGAAAGAAAATCCTATATTCGGCCATCTTTCTTCAACCTCTTCAGGATCTCCTCATAACCGATCAACGGCTCGTTGACCCGCTCCTCAAACGCCGCAAGGTCCTCAGCATCCTCGGCGAGGGTTTCCCGGACGGCATTATTGACCAATTCCGAAATCGATCGGGAAGTCTCCGCCGACTTCATCCGCAGCGCCTGGTGCAAGGCAGAATCGAAATAGATCGTGGCTCGTTTCGTTCCAGCTTCCATGGTGTAACCTCCTTTTTGCAGCACCATAGCCCCTTGACGCCATGACGTCAAGGGGCTATTCGGCTTCGGCTTTGGCTTCCGCGGCGGGCAATTCCTGTACATCCTTCAATTTACGCCCGATTGCCCGTGTTCGCGTTTGCGCCTGTTCGATGGTATCGGATGCCTCGTGGATCTTTTTCTGCACCTTGGTCAGAACATCCCCGTATTTCGTCCACTCCGTCTTGACCGCCGATAGCAGGTTCCAGACTTCGCTGGACCGTTTCTGAATCGCCAGCGTCCGGAAACCCATCTGCAGACTGTTGAGGAGCGCCCAAAGCGTGGTCGGACCGGCGATCACCACACGGCATTCCCGCTGGACGACTTCGACAAGGCCGGTGCGGCGGATCACTTCGGCAAACAGGCCCTCCGTGGGCAGGAAGAGAATACCGAAATCGGTCGTCTTCGGCGGGTTCAGGTACTTGCTGCAGATATCTCCCGCGCACTGCCTGATGCGCGCCTCAAGCTGTTTTGCGGCGCCCTCCGCGGATTCGGCATCGGCCTTCTCCTGCGCATCCATGAGGCGCTGATAGTCTTCCACGGGGAACTTGGCATCGACGGGAAGCCACACCATCTCATTCTCATCCTCGCCCCGGCCGGGCAGCTTGATTGCGAATTCCACCCGCTCGCCGCCCTCTTTCACGGCTACATTGGCTGCATACTGATCCGGCGTGAGCACCTGTTCCAACATGGCGCCAAGTTGAACCTCACCCCATGTTCCGCGCGTCTTCACGTTCGTCAGCACCTTCTTCAGATCGCCCACGCCGGTCGCCAGCGATTGCATCTCACCCAATCCCTTGGATACCTGCTCCAGCCGTTCGCTGACCTGTTTGAAGGACTCGCCCAGCCGTTTCTCCAGCGTACCCTGGAGCTTTTCATCCACGGTCGCCCGCATCTGATCCAGTTGCCTCGCGTTATCCGCCTGAATCGCCTGAAGACGCTGCTCCACTGCCTCCCTGAGCATGTCGAGTTTCTTGTCGGTGGTTTGCGTCAGAAGACCGAACTGGCCGTATAGCGTGTCCCCGACCCCTTTGAGCGCACCGGCAAGCTCTTCACGGGATTGCCTGAACGCCTTGGCCGCCTCCTCACGGTTCTTGGCGATCTCTTCTCGGACGGATCGCTCCGTGCGCTCACCGGATTGTTCTACCGATCGAAGGGCCTGTTGCAGAGGGTTCATATCGACGGGAACTTTGCGAACCAGGAGAAAAATCTGGATCATTGCGATCACAACCAACAGGGTGATGACGATGACCAGGAGCACACCATCCATGACCTTATCCTCGATAGGGGTTATTTAGTAAACCCTGTTTGATTCTTTATCGCACGGGTCCACCGGAACAGCGACTGAATTTTACACACACGACCGGATAAATGCAAACACCCAAATGGCGACGGCCACCCTTCCCCTATCTCCGCAACTTTTTGATCCTTTTGTCATTGACAGGCGGCCCGCGCTCTTCTATACTACAGCGCGTTTCGAGCAGGTCTCTTCATGGCCCTGCGGGAAACAGCAAATTCACGCAGGAAATGGATAAAAACGTTATGGCGGATCTGCTTCTCACCTTCATCGACCTTTTTCTACACCTCGACCGACATCTGGGCGACATCCTCAACTATTTCGGCATCTGGACCTATG
>CAZUBX010000144.1:0-2360 GCA_964619035.1 uncultured Syntrophaceae bacterium
GTCGTTCGGGCGCGGTTCGATGACGAACCACTACATCGATCTGAAGAACAGCGATTGCATCCTGATCATGGGAAGCAACGCCGCGGAGCATCACCCCATCGCCTTCAAGTGGATCCTGAGGGCAAAAGACCAGGGGGCCACGATCGTCCATGTCGATCCCCGCTACACCCGTACATCGGCCCGCTGCGATTTCCATGTCCCCCTGCGATCCGGGACGGACATCGCCTTCATCGGCGGAATGATCCATTACATCCTCAACAACAAGAAGGAGTTCCGGGAATACGTCCTGAACTACACCAACGCCTCCTTCATCGTCGGCAAGGATTACTACTTCAAGGACGGCCTTTTCTCGGGGTATGACCCGAAGACGAAAAAGTACAGCAAGGACACCTGGGTCTTCGAGAAGGACGGCAAGGGGATCCCCAGGCGGGACATGACCCTTACCGACCCGCAATGCGTCTACCAGCTTATGAAAAAGCACTACTCCCGGTATACGCTGGAGAAGGTCTCCAGCGTCACCGGCGTGACCAAGGAAGAGATCCAGAAAGTCTATGACGCCTATTGCGCCACGGGCGTGAAGGACAAGGCCGGGACGGTCTGCTACGCCCTGGGGTGGACCCATCACACGACGGGAAGCCAGATCATCCGGACCATGTCCCTCGTCCAGCTTCTGCTGGGCAACATGGGGATCTGCGGCGGCGGCGTGAATGCGCTTCGCGGCGAGCCCAACGTTCAGGGTTCCACGGATCACGCGATCCTCTATAATATTTTGCCCGGCTACCTGAAGACGCCCGCGGCGTCCCAGGACACGCTGGCGAAATACATCGAGAAGAACACGCCCAAGTCCACCGATCCCCAGTCGGCGAATTATTATCAGAATTACCCCAAGTTCACGGTCAGCTTCCTCAAAGCGCTCTTCGGGGACAAGGCAACGGCCGAAAACGGCTTCTGTTATTCCTGGCTTCCCAAGCTCGATGACGGGACGGCGGCCTCCCTGATGCACCTCTTCGACGAGATGTATAAAGGAAAAATCAAGGGCCTCTTCGCCGTCGGCACCGACCCGGCTGTCAGCTCCCCGAATACGACCAAGGTCCGGAAGGCCCTCGAAAACCTGGACTGGCTCGTCGGCGAGAACATCTTCGACAACGAGACCTACTGCTTCTGGAAGGGCCCCGGTGTCGACCCCGCAAAGGTCAAGACGGAGGTCTTCCTCCTTCCCGCCTCGGCCTCCATGGAAAAGGAGGGCAGCCAGAGCAACAGCGGCCGGTTGGTCCAGTGGAAGTACAAGGCCGCCGAGTCTCCCGACGACGCGATCCCCGTCGGGGAGATCACGATCAAGATCCTCGATGCCGTCAGTGCCCTCTATGCCAAGGAAGGGGGCGTGCATCCCGAAGCCATCCTCAACGTGAAGTGGGACTACAAGGATTCGAAGGGCCGGTTCGATTCCCTGAAAGTGGCCAAGCAGATCAACGGCTACTTCCTCAAGGACACTGTCATCGAGGACAAGGCCAAGGGAACCAGGACGGAATTCAAGAAGGGCCAGCTGGTGCCCACCTTTGGCATGCTCGCGGACGACGGCTCCACGGCGAGCGGAAACTGGGTCATGGCCGGGAGCTTCGATGCCGCCGGCGTGAACAAGATGGCCAAGCGAGGCAAGGAGGACCCCACGGGCCTCGGTCTCTACCCCAACTGGTCCTATGCCTGGCCGGTGAATCGCCGCATCCTCTACAACCGGGCCTCCTGCGATCTCGACGGAAAGCCATACAACCCCAAGAGAAAGCTGCTCGAGTGGACCGGTGAGACCTGGGTCGGCGACGTTCCCGACGGGCCTTGGCCGCCCCAGGCGGACAGGGAGAAAGGAAAATTCCCCTTCATCATGAAACAGGACGGCCTGGGCGCCCTCTTCGGCCCCGGGATGGCCGAGGGTCCCTTCCCGGAGCACTATGAACCCCTGGAGGGACCGCTCAGCAAGAATCCCATGTCCGGCCAGCTGATCAATCCTGCGATCAAGATTTTCAACAGCGACCTGGACAAGGTGGCCAATGCGGATCCGAAATTCCCCTATGTCTGCACCACCTACTCCTGCACGGAGCACTGGTGCTCGGGCGCCCTCACGAGATGGCAGGCCTGGCTCCTGGAGGCGATGCCGGAGCTCTATGTCGAGATCGGCGAGATCCTGGCAAAAGAAAAGAGCATCGAGAACGGCCAGCGGGTCCGTGTATCCTCCGTGCGCGGCAACGTGGAGTGTGTTGCCATGGTGACGAAGCGGTTCCGGCCCTTCCTGGTCGAGGGCAAGACGGTCCACCAGGTCGGCCTGCCCTTCAATTACGGCTGGCTCTTCCCCAAGGACGGCGGCGACA
>CAZUBX010000145.1:0-2337 GCA_964619035.1 uncultured Syntrophaceae bacterium
GTTGGCTGTTGGCTGTTGGCTGTTGGCTGTTGGCTGTTGGCTGTTGGCTGTTGGCAGCCGCTGCGCGGCTAAAGGATTGTGGCTTTGTAGAATTTCACCAGGTAGTCGAATCCCGACCAGAGCGACAGGGCCAGGGCGACGTAGAGGAACATCGTCCCGATGCTGCCGGGGTCGATCCCGTAGATGGGGTAATGGATGATGAGGGCCGAAACGGCGATGATCTGGCAGAAGGTCTTGTATTTGCCGAGCTGGCTTGCCTCGATGACATGACCTTCCGCAGCGGCCATGCTCCGCAGCCCGTCGACGGCAAAGTCCCGCATGACCATGAGGGCCACAACCCACGCGGGTGCCCGCCCCACAGGGATGAGGAGCACAAGCGCCGCGCTCATGATGATCTTGTCGGCGATGGGGTCCAGCAGCTTCCCGATGCGGGTCACGATGTTGTAGCGCCTCGCCACGTACCCGTCGAGAAGATCGGTCAGGGCAACCAGGATGAAGAGAATCGAAATGGCGAGGCTCATCGCCTCCCCCGGTTCCAGCAGGATGAGAAAAAGCACCGGGAGAATCCCGATGCGCAGCAGCGTGATGGCGTTGGGCAGGTTGATGATCCGCCGGTTTTCGGCGCGGATCGGCAACCGGTCAAAGTATCTCTTCAGGATATCGATGAGAATCACTGCGCGTTCCATCGGGGTTTCGCTTTATTTCGGGACTTTTTTCCAGTCCGCCAGGAATTTCTCGATTCCCGCGTCGGTCAGGGGGTGCTTCGCCAGCTGCGCGATCACGCTGAAGGGGATCGTGGCGATGTCGGCGCCCAGTATGGCCGCCTCGAGGACATGCATGGGGTGACGCACGCTGGCCACGATGACCTCCGTTGTAAAGCCGTAGTTGTCGAAGATGCTCAGGATCTGTTCCACCAGCTCCATGCCGTTCTGGGCCACGTCATCGAGCCTGCCCACGAAAGGGCTCACGTAGGCCGCACCGGCCTTCGCCGCCATCAGGGCCTGGATCGGCGAGAAGATGAGCGTCTCGTTCACATCGATGCCCTCGCCGGAGAGGATCTTTGTCGCCTTGAGCCCTTCCGTTGTGAGGGGGACCTTGATGACGACATTGCCGCCCAGCTCGACGAGCTTCTTCGCCTCGGCCACCATGCCCTTTGCGTCGAGGCTCACCACTTCGAGGCTCACGGGGCCGGGGACCGCTTCCAGGATTTCCTTCACCACCTCGTTGAAAGGCCTCTTCTCCCTGGCTACGAGGCTGGGGTTCGTTGTCACCCCGTCACACATGCCCAGGCTGAGGGCCTCTTTGATCTCGCCGATGTTGGCCGAATCGATAAAAAACTTCATGCAGCCTCCACATGATCGGAATCCATACAGAATTGCCCATCTGAAGCGACGGGATTACAGTCGGCAGGGGGATCAATCGGGAACGTGTCCGCCCTTTTCCCGGAATTTTTTGTAACATTCTTTACTGCAGAAATAAAGCGTTTTTCCATTCGCGCTCACCCTGTATGCCTCGTTGACGGGAACATAGGTGTGACATTGGGGATCCTCCACGAGTTCCTCCCCCTTGATCCTTTTGTCGTCCCGCCTGCGCTCGTCGATCCGGCGCGAGGGGAAGAGGAACCTCTTGATAAGGAGGTATGCCAAGATGAGGACAATGCCGATGACTATGATGCGATACATGTTTTTTACCAGTCCGTGTCGATCCGCTCGACGGCGTGGTCATCTTCCAACCGGTCGAGAAGCCCTTTCATCGACACGCCGTACAGCGGGTGGATCTCGTAGGGCGCAATCTCGTTGACGGGCACGAGGACAAACCGGCGCTTGTGCATCTCCGGGTGAGGAACGACAAGGCTTTCTGTCTTTATGATCTCCCGGCCGTACAGAAGGATGTCGATATCGATCGTCCTCGGCCCCCAGCGCTCGTTTCTCTGGCGGCCCAGGGCCTGCTCGACCCACTGCAGCGCCTTGACAAGCTGCGGGGCCGAGAAAGTTGTACGGACTTCGACCACCCCGTTGACAAACCAGTCCTGCGGCGTGTCTCCGACGGGCTCCGTCCTGTACAGGGACGACCGGCGGAGCACCTGCACGTTTTTCAAAGAAGAAATCTCCCGGAGCGCATTGCGGCAGTTCTGCACCGGGTCGCCCAGGTTACTGCCAATACCGAGATATGCGATGACGGGTACTGTCACCTCACTGCTCCGGTCTCTCCTGTCGTGACTTACCGCCCCTGCCACAAGCGGTTCGTTTGCTAGGTAACAGGTTGCAGATGTCAGGTGACAGGAAAAGATATTGCACAGGATGGTTCTGTTACCTGTTACCTGTTACCTGTTACCTG
>CAZUBX010000146.1:0-2333 GCA_964619035.1 uncultured Syntrophaceae bacterium
ACGCCATTTCGCTGATATCGGACACCGTCATCAAGACGACGCTCGACATCATCGCGTACGAGAAAAGCATGGGCAAGTGATGAAGAGAGGGTATAGGGTATAGGGAAGAAAGACCCTGTACTGCGAAATTTCTCAGTTCAATTCAAGACCTTTGTAATAGTGGAGGAGGATCTCTCGATAGGGGGATCCTCCTTCTGCCATGATACGGGCTCCCCACTGGCTCAAACCCACCCCGTGGCCGGAACCCCGGCCTTCGAAACGGATTCCCTGGCCGTTCCTTTCGGTCTTGAAGAGTGTACTTTTGATCAGGGCGGGATCGGTCATCGTGCGGAACTCGTTTCCACCGACGACTGTCGTTCCTGAGCTGTGGGTGATTTTCATCCTGACGGCGCGTCCCGACGGACTGTAAGCGGCCGTCTCGATGTCGCTGATCCGCCCTACCGTGAGCCCGTTGCGGCTCATCGCATCGCGGATCTGATCGAAGCTCAGAAAGGTTGTCCAGGCAGCACCAGGCGTCCGTGCGCTGTAGTTATCGGAAACGGACTGCAGGTAGGGGATGGCGACACGCCAGACATTGCGGGCGTCCTCCGTCATCCCGCCGCTGTTGGCGTGGAAGTAGGTCAGGGCGGGTCTTCCGTTGAAAGTGAGAATCCGGCCCCGTGTGGCATCGACGGCCCGTCGGGTTCTTTCCGTCTCGGCAGCGAACCCCCCGTACACCTGGGAGGCGGTCGAGGCGCCGATGTCGTATTCGCGGGCGGCGTTGGCGGTCATCTGGTAACGGGCAAAGGTCCGGGAGACGACGGCCTGGGCCTTCAGGGCCTCCTCAGGCCAGTTGGGGGGCATTTCCCGGGGAACCACCCCGTAGAGGTACTCTTCCAGGTCGACGAGATTGACGGCCTTGAGACGGCCCTTATCCGTTGCGGACAGTCGCAGCACACCCCGGTACCAGACACCGTTGACCCGGATCTGTCCGCCTCTGTCTGCCGTCAGAAGCAGTTCGGAGAAGGGATAGGCTGTGCCGTTAATCGACAGGACCCCGCCCTCGAATCGGACTCTGGCCTCCCGTGGAGCGGGGATCGTCATGAGGACCCTGCTTTCGGCGGGACTCCTGATCTCCAGGGACGCAGTGCCCGACACCCCGGCATCGGCGGCATTTTCCAGGACGAGGACCCGGATGAATTCACTGTTCGGTTGCCGTGCCGCCTGTTCTCGGGCCTTGCGCTCTCGCTCGGCGGGCGGGTTGTCGCTGGCATCGCGCATGAAGGAAGCCACATCGTTTCTGCTGCCGGTTGGAAATTTTTCAAGGTATAGACGGAACAGGCTCGAGGCCTCTTTGTAACGGGCCCTGTCGTATTGCATCATGGCTGTCTGAAAGATGGCATCGGCTTCGTAGACTGAGCCGGGGTATCTCTGTCTGGCCTGATTGTACAGTTTGAGTGCCGCCTCGTGGTCTTTGAGGAAGGTTCCGTAGATGGTTGCCGACATCATGAGGGCTCTGGGCTGATGCTCGCCTGCTTTAGCCTGATCGATGACGTCCTGATAGTCACCCAGAGCCTCCAGGTATTCACCCCGGCTGAAATGAGTCTGCGCCTCGCGCATCCTGCGCGCCGTGTCGTCAGCCAGGGCCTGAGAGGGAAGGGGAAGGGAAAAAAGGACAAGAAGAATAAAAGCGACGAAGAGCCGGAAAGAATAAACAAGAGGACGATGAGTCAAGGTCATTATGGGTTTGTCTCACCACTTTCGGAAGGGGATCATTCACCCTCACCCCGACCCTCTCCCCTCAAGGGAGAGGGCGCCTGCGAGGAAGGGCTTCCATGAAGCCCAGTGTTAGTAGGTGTCGGAGCAGGCTGTAAGCCGAGTCCTGTTCCCCCCCTCGGTCACCCTCCGGGGGGCGATGATCATTAATCTGGGACAGCAGTTGCCTGTTGCCTCAAGCGACCTACCCGGGAGCTCGGGCGGGCTGCCCTCGAACGCTCCCCTACATGGTCTTGCTCCGGATGGGGTTTGCCTAGCTTCCCCGGTCGCCCGGGGAACTGGTGAGCTCTTACCTCGCCTTTTCACCCTTACCCCTCGACAAGCTCGGGGCGGTATGTTTTCTGTGGCACTTTCCCTGGGGTCACCCCCGGTCGCCGTTAGCGACCATCCTGCCCTGTGGAGCTCGGACTTTCCTCCGGCACGTTGACGGGCCAGCGATCATCCTGCCTGCTCCGGCACGATTCATTCTCCAATGACACCGGCATCTTTGCAAGAGGTATTTCGGGAGCGAGGGAAAGGGACAAGGGGGTAGCAACTGTCTCGTCAAGTGATATTTGAGTGATTTTTTGTTCTTTGAG
>CAZUBX010000147.1:0-2045 GCA_964619035.1 uncultured Syntrophaceae bacterium
AGCCATCCACGGCAACAGCCCCCGCAAGCTCAACCCCTTCATCAAGATCAACTGCGCGGCGATCGCCGAAACCCTCATCGAGAGCGAACTGTTCGGCTACGAGAAGGGCGCCTTCACGGGGGCCGTGTCGAACAAGCCGGGGCGCTTCGAGCTGGCCCACAAGGGAACCCTGTTCCTGGACGAGATCGGCGATCTTCCCCGGGAGATGCAGGTGAAGCTCCTGAGGGCGATTCAGGATCACGAGTTCGAACGGGTGGGCGGCATCCAGACGATCAAGGTGGACGTGAGGCTCGTGGCCGCCACGAACCGCAACCTCCAGCAGGATGTGAAGGAAGGTCGCTTCCGGGAGGATCTCTTCTACCGGCTCAACGTCATGCCGATCCACGTCCCGCCGCTGCGGGAGCGCAAGGAAGACATTCCCGCGCTCGTGAGGTACTTTGTCGATAAATTCAACCGCAAGCTCGACCGGCAGATCACCGGGGCGGATGCGGAGGTCATGGAGCTTCTCAGGGATCACGACTGGCCGGGAAGCATCCGGGAGCTGGAGAACCTCATCGAGCGGCTCGTTCTCATGGCGAAGGGCGGCGAAATCGTCATGGGCGACGTCCCCGCCGAGTTGATCGAAGCCGTCGAGGAAAAGGCACAGACGGCGGCGCCGGACGAGAAAAGATCCATCAAGGAGCTCATCCGGGAGAAGACGGGAGACATCGAGAAGCAGATGATCGTCCGGGTCCTCGAGGAGTGCGAGGGGAACATCTCAAAGGCGGCCCGGCAGCTGGGGCTGAGCCGCAGGGGCCTCCATCTGAAGCTTGCAAAATACAATCTGCGCTGATTACGGAAGGAAGAGGAAACCATGGTCAACCGAATCGAGATCGGTTTCAGGAAGAACATCCGCGACGCCCTGGGCGAAAAGGTGAAGCGGCGCATCGTGGAGAACCTGCAGATCCATGTGGAGCGGGTGAGCACCATCGACGTATTCACCATCGAGGGCGATCTCACGAAGACGGATCTCAGGAAAGCGGCCACGGGACCCCTGTCGGACCCCGTGATCCAGAAGCACGCCATCAACAGCGCCCTTGCCGAGGGGTTCGACTGGCTCATCGAGGTGGGGTTTTTGCCCGGGGTGACGGACAACGTGGGCAAGACGGCCACCGAAGCCATCGAGCTTCTCATCGAGAAGCGAAAACCCCTCAAGGTCTACACGTCGCGCCAGTATGTGATCCATGGAAAAATCGGCCGCAACGAGGCGCAACGGATCGCCTCGGGCGTGCTCGCCAACGATCTCATCGAACGCTGCGAGATCGTCGAAGGAAAGGGCTGGGACCCGAAGCAGGGAATGAAACCCTACGTCCCGAAGGTGGCGGGGGTGGACGACCCGCGAGTCGACGAGATCGATCTCAACGTGCCCGATTCGACGCTCATGGAGATCAGCAGCCGGGGGACCCTCGCCCTTTCGCTCGAGGAGATGAAGGCCATCCAGGCCTACATGAACGACCGGTTGGTCATCGAGGCCCGGAAAAAAACAGGCCTCGGGGAGTTGATCACCGACGTGGAACTGGAAGTGCTCGCCCAGACCTGGTCGGAGCACTGCAAGCACAAGATCTTCAACAGCCTCATCCGCTACGAGGAAGAGGGCGGCAAGACGCTCGAGATCGACTCGCTCTTTTCGACCTGCATCAAGGGCTCCACGAAGGAGATCCGCGAGCGGCTCGGCGCCGACGACTGGTGTCTCTCCGTCTTTGTCGACAACGCCGGCGTGATCCAGTTCAACGACGACTGGAACCTCGTCTTCAAGGTGGAGACCCACAACTCGCCCTCGGCCCTCGACCCATACGGCGGGGCGCTGACGGGAATCGTGGGCGTCAACCGCGACCCCTTCGGCACGGGCATAGGCGCCCGCCTCATCTTCAACACGGACGTCTTCTGCTTTGCCGACCCCTTCTACGACAAGCCGCTGCCGAAGCGGATCCTGCACCCGCGGCGCATCTATGAAGGCGTGCGCGAGGGCGTCGAGCACGGCGGCAACAAGAGCGGCATCCCCACGG
>CAZUBX010000148.1:0-2018 GCA_964619035.1 uncultured Syntrophaceae bacterium
AGGCGCCAACGGGGCGCGCTTACGCCTGGTGCCGCAGAAGGATTGGGAAGTCAACCAGCCTGCCCGGCTTGCAAAGGTGCTCAAGGCCCTGGAGAAAATTCAAAAAGCCTTCAACGGCGCGCAGTCCCGCGGCAAGAAGGTATCCCTGGCGGACCTGATTGTTCTGGGCGGCTGCGCAGGCATCGAGAAAGCTGCGAAGAAGGCCGGCCACTACGTGACCGTTCCCTTCTCGCCCGGACGCACGGATGCGTCGCAGGAGCAAACCGACGTGGCGTCATTCGCTGTCCTCGAGCCGAAGGCCGACGGCTTCCGCAATTACCAGAAGGCCAAATACGCCGTATCGGCCGCGGAGCTGCTGGTCGACAAGGCGCAACTGCTGACCCTGACCGCCCCGGAGATGACGGTGCTCATCGGCGGCATGCGCGTTCTGAACACCAACTACGGACAGACCCGGCACGGCGTTTTCACGAAGCGGTCGGGGTCGCTCACCAATGACTTCTTCGTGAACCTGCTCGACATGGGCACAACGTGGAAGGCGGCCTCCAAGGACGGGGACCTGTTCGAAGGGCGTGATCGCAAGACGGGCGAGCTCAAGTGGACCGGCACCGGCGTGGACCTCATCTTCGGTTCAAACTCCCAGCTCCGTGCTCTGGCCGAGGTCTACGGAAGCGCGGACGCGCAGAAGAAGTTTGTCCAGGACTTCGTGGCGGCCTGGACCAAGGTGATGAACCTGGATCGTTTCGACCTCGCCTGATCGCTGCAGGAACGCCTTCGAGAGAGCGGCCCGCGCCGTCGGCATCCCGCCGGCCGATGGGGGCAAAGGCAGATCGACGCAATGGTTGCTGGAAGGGGAGCCGCGGGCGGTGAGAGCCCCGTGCAGAACGGGCGTCACCGCCTCATCCGGCTTGCCCAGAGACGTAAAGTCGCTCCTTAGGGTGTGCAAAAACAACATCATGCTGTGGTTGGGCTCGAAGCTGGAGAAGACCTGCGGGCGCAGGCTGCGCAGCGAGGCCGCGATCAACGGCCGCCCGGGCCTCAGGAAGCTCGTCGACAAGGAAGGCGAAAAGCCCGGGGCGAGAGTTCCCGAGTGGCCTCCCGCGGTGAAACTGGGCGAGACGTGGGGCCCCACGGCCTGGAAGAAGTGAGTCAACAAGCCCTGTTTTCAAAAAGATAAAGACGGACACAACGCATGCTCTTTGTGTACGGAGGACTTGATCAAAAAGAGGGGGCAGCTGCAAATGCAGCTGCCCCCTCTCGCGTCGATATGGCTCCCCGGACATGACTCGAACATGTGACCCGCTGGTTAACAGCCAGCTGCTCTACCGACTGAGCTACCGAGGAATTTGTCGGTGTAAAAAATTGGAAAACGCATATTAATGGAAAGACCGCCCCTTGTCAAGAGCGGTCTTTTGTCAAGCAAGTTTTGTTCCTGACTGCCTACTTGCAGCTGGTGCAGACCGTCAAAACGCTCATGGAGACGCCCGTTTTCTTGCTGATCCACTTGAGCTGGTCCTCGGGGGCGAAATAGCGGCCGCATTTGCCGCAGGCCACCATCTTGAAGGACTTGTCCCAGATCATCCGGCGGTCGCCGGAGGCTTCCATCTTCACAAACCCCGTGGGGCACACATAGGCGCAGGAGCCGCAGCCGATGCAGGCATCGGCGACGAACTCGATCTTGGGTTCGGCCACGTTGCGGCCCAGGCCCCGGTCGACGAACTTGAGGGCATCGACACCCACGATTTCGTGGCAGGTCCTTGTGCAGAGGCCGCAGAGGATGCAGTCGCTGCCCTCGGCTTTCCCATCGGCCACTTCCACGCCCAGGCTTTCCGCCATATCGCGAACGGCCTTCGTCGAGGGGTACTTGTAGTAGAGAAGCTCCGCGGCGAGCTTGCGGCTTTCTTTCACCTTGTCGGTGCTCGTCCGGACTTCCATCTTGTTCTTTGCCAGCGTGTCGCAGGAACTCGTCATCTGCCACTTGCCGTTGGCCTTCACCTCCACGACACAGAGGCGGCAGGCCC
>CAZUBX010000149.1:0-1854 GCA_964619035.1 uncultured Syntrophaceae bacterium
TCTGGAGGAGATGGACGCCGATCGCGTCAACGGCGACGGGGTCGGTTCCCACGATCAGCCCTTTGTAGGGCCAGACGTACCGCCTGTCGAAGAAATGGGCGCCCCGTCCGTAAAATTGCGGGGTGAGGGCGCTGAGGATGTTCAGGCGGGTCTTTCCCTTGACGATAGGGTACGTCCATATTTTACCCAGCGGTGAGCACCCGTCGGCGTGGTAATCCGAAGGGTTGGGGACGAACATGATGTAATTCTTCAGGCATGTCGCGACCCCGGACCAGTGATGGGTCCTCAGAGGGCGCACATTGATCAGCGCGGTCGCTTTGAGGAAAACCGGACTGGTCAGGACCCCGCGGTCGTCGATGGCCATATTCTTTTCCGCTACTCCCGCTTCCAGGACCCGGCGTTTTATGCCCGTTTCCAACTCGCGGGGGGTGGGCAGCCTGCCCGATGCGTTGCTCTTGAACCCCACGATATCGGATTTTTTGATGAGGCTCTGCCAGGCCTCCAAGGGTTCGCCAATCCCGAGGAGCATTCTGACGGCTTCATCCAGCATGGATTGCAGGATCTCTCCCTGTATCCTGCCTTCTTTCCCCACGACATCGGCATGCCGGATGAGGACGACCTTCGCCGTGGCTTCCGATCGGGCCTCCCCCCTGAGGATAGACCCTCCCAGTGTGGCGACCGCCGCGGTCCCGGCGGCAACGCGAAGAAAATCCCTGCGGGTGACCACGGCATCTTCCATCGGAGCGAACCTCCTTTCGGTATCGGATATAGGGACCCTTTCCCTAATTTCCTGAAGGGCCGCTATCTGCATTGTTCTGATGCAGTTTTTCTTCTGCAGCCTGGATCAGGGCCTCTGCATCGGTTTCCGTAGGGGCTCCCAGCACGATGAGGACGAATTCAGCCTTCCTTCGGGCCAGTGTCCACCGCTGGTCTTCCGTCTTTGATCCATCTTTCCTCCCGGCATCGGGCAGGTAGGCCTTCATGAAACTCCGATACGCCTCCCCCGCTGCTTTCCCATCGGGGTATCGGATCAAGAGAAGGTGTGTCTTTTGCGCTTCCTGAAGGTACTGTGCAAGGAGAGCTTCCGTCTGGCGGTTGAGGTTCAGGATGTTCCGGTGCGCGATGAAAAACCGCTGGTTGAGGAGAACGTGACTCTTGAAGTAGCGAACGCTCCGCTCCACAAGCCCGATGTCCCTGCCTGGGAGTAAGGCAATCAATTCAGGCTCCGGACCCGCCTTGGGAACGGCGTCGGCCGTGGCCCTGCCGATCGCAAGCAGGGCCGATTCGACCTCGGCCCCTTCGCCCTCCGCATAGACAGCGGCAAAATACCGTCCCTTCCAGAACCGGAGCATTCCTCCCCCGAACTCCGACCCCTGGCCGATCCCGGCTGGTTCGTCCTGCCTTTCAAAGGTAAACACGCCGTAGGCATCCTCCGGAGAGGCCATTTCGTAGAGTTCGACGGTGACTGGCGGACCGCCCGGCTTCTCGTAACGGCGGACCGTGAGATTCTGAAAACCATAGGCCAGATAGAGCTCCGCGGCGCCGTTCATGTAAGCGAAGAGGGTCTTCGAATTGTGGCGCTCTTCCTTTCCATCCCATTTCCAGCCCGCGGCTTCCGAAGGCAGGGAGATCACCGGATCCATTTTCCCCTTCGCTTTCTCCGCCGCCATCGCAGCCCCCGTAAACATCGAGATCGTCACAAGAAGGCAGGTCCAAATCTTCATTGAAATTTCCAGTTGCCTCTGCTGTTCACCCGTAAGGCGTGGTTTACTGATGGCGTTCCCGGTCAGCCCCTGCCCAGGAACGGCATCTTGGTTGCCATCACCGTCAGGAACTGGACGTTTGCCTCCAGCG
>CAZUBX010000150.1:0-1766 GCA_964619035.1 uncultured Syntrophaceae bacterium
TTGTCGCCAACACGATGGCCATGACGGCCCGCGAGCGGATCGGCGAGTACGCCGTTTTCAAGACCCTGGGCTTCGGAGGCTGGTTCATCGCGGCGCTCATCTTCGGCGAGTCGCTCTTCATCAGCCTCCTGGGGACGGCCATCGGGATCGGGCTCACCTTCCCCGTGGCGGGGGCCTTTGCCGATTATCTGGGGACCTTCTTTCCCATTTTCTTCGTAGAACGGGAGACGGTCTTTATGGACATCGCCGCAGGGACCCTCGTGGGGCTCGTGGCGGCCCTGTTCCCGACGTGGCGTGCGGTCAGGATCCGCATTGCCGACGGCCTCAGGAGGATCGGATAAGAACTGGAAGATCGGAAGCGAGGAAGAGCAGAAGAGCGGACAATAGAGAGAAAGTGTAAACCCTGGACCCGATAAAATGAAAGTCCCCGTTTCCTACAGCTTCCGGAATCTCTGGACAAGGCGCCTCACGACGATTCTTACGGCCTCGGGCATGGCGCTGGTCGTTTTCGTATTTGCGGCCATCCTCATGCTGGCCGAGGGGTTGCAGAAGACCCTCGTCGACACGGGGTCCTGGGACAACGTGGTCCTCATCCGCAAGGGATCCCAGTCGGAGGTCCAGAGCGGCGTCGAGAGGCTCCAGGCCTCCATCATCGAGACCCAGCCCGAGGTGGCCTCGGGTGCCGGCGGCAGGATGATGCTCGCCAAGGAGGTCGTGGTGCTCATCAGCCTGCCCAAGCGGGGCACCGAGAAACCATCGAACGTCATCATCCGCGGGGTGAGCGAGGAGTCGCTGGCGATGCGACCCCAGGTGAAGCTCGTGGAGGGCAGAATGCCGCGGCCGAGCTCCTCGGAGATCATCGCCGGCGAGAGTGTCTCCAGGCGCTTCACGGGCGCCGGGATCGGCGAGACGCTTCGCTTCGGCATGCGGGACTGGACGGTGGTGGGCATCTTCGACGCGGGGAGCACGGGCTTCAGCTCCGAGATCTGGGGTGACGTGGACCAGCTCATGCAGGCCTTCCGGCGTCCCGTTTACTCCTCGGTGATCTTCAAGCTTCGCGACGCATCCGGGTTCGACGCCTTCAAGGCCCGCGTGGAGAGCGACCCGAGGCTCACCGTGGAGGCCAAGCGGGAAACGCGCTTCTACGCCGATCAGTCGGAGATGATGGCGAAGTTTCTCCGGATCCTGGGGATGTCGCTGACGATCATCTTCTCGCTCGGGGCCGTCATCGGGGCCATGATCACCATGTACGCCGCCGTGGCAAACCGCACCGCCGAGATCGGCACGCTGAGGGCCCTGGGGTTTCAGCGCCGCAGCATCCTGGGGGCTTTCCTCATGGAGGCGCTGCTGCTGGGGTTCATCGGGGGCGTCGTGGGGCTTTTCTTTGCCTCCTTCCTGCAGCTGCTGACGATCTCGACGCTCAACTTTCAGACCTTCTCGGAACTCGCCTTCTCCTTTACGCTCACCGTGGAGATCGTCTGGCAGGCCCTCCTGTTCTCGCTCATCATGGGTTTTGTGGGCGGTGTGCTGCCGGCCCTGCAGGCCTCACGGATGAAGATTGTCGATGCGCTGAGGACGACCTAAAGAAAGGGACGAGGGTGTAGGGGGTATGGACGAGGAGAATAGAAACAGGTAACAGAACTATCCTTACGCATGTCTTTCCGGTCATCTGACACCTGCAAGCTGTCACCTCAGCCGCTGCAGGCCGCATGACCGAATAGCAACTGTGTTCCCTGTCAAGCGGATTTGATCAAGCCTGCTGCCAG
>CAZUBX010000151.1:0-1759 GCA_964619035.1 uncultured Syntrophaceae bacterium
GTCTCAGCTCCGCCATCTGGGAGATGTCGGCGCCGGCCACGAAGGACTTCTCGCCCGCGCCGGTGAGGACGACGACCTTGATGGCCTCGTCGGTCTTGCACTTGATGGCCGCATCGTAGAGCTCGCACATCACCTCCGAGTTCAGGGCGTTGAGCGCCTTGGGCCGGTTGATGGTGATCGTGGCGACCCCGTCAGCCACTTCAAATAGAATGTTCTTGTATTCCATAACAGTACCACCCTCCTTTCTGTTGAAGATCCCGTTGGGTGCGGGGCAGGGACGATGAGCGTCCCCGCCGCCGTTTCATCCGGTTACTTCGCGCTGTAGTCGTAGACGCCGCGGCCGCTCTTGCGACCCATGAGGCCCGCGTCGACGTATTTCTTCAGAAGCGGGCAGGGACGGTACTTGGAGTCACCGAAGCCCTTGTAGAGAACGTCCATGATGGCCCAGCAGGTGTCGAGCCCGATGAGGTCGGCCAGCGTGAGCGGTCCCATGGGGTGGTTCATGCCGAGCTTCATGATGTCGTCGATGGCCTTGGGAGAGCCGACGCCTTCCATCAGCGTGTAGAAGGCCTCGTTGATCATGGGCATGAGGATGCGGTTGGAGATGAAGCCCGGGAAGTCGTTGCACTCGACGGGGATCTTGCCGAACTGCTTCGAGAGGGCCTCGACGGTGTTGTAGGTTTCCTGGGACGTCACGAGACCCTTGATGATCTCGACGAGCTGCATGACCGGAACGGGGTTCATGAAGTGCATGCCGATGACGAGCTCGGGGCGCTTGGTGGCGCCGGCGATCCGCGTGATGGGGATCGACGAGGTGTTCGACGCGAGGATCACTCCGGGTTTGCAGATCTCGTCGAGCTTCTTGAAGATCCCGAGCTTCAGATCTTCGCGCTCCGTGGCCGCCTCGACGACGATGTCGGCATCCTTCATGTCCTCGAGACTGGTGCTCTTCTTGATCCGGCTGAGGATTTCCGTTTTCTGGTCCGCCTTGATCTTGTCCTTGGCGACAAGGCGGTCCAGATTCTTGGAAATCGTGTCGAATCCCTTGCTGACGAACTGCTCGGCGATGTCGTTCATGATGACATTGATGCCGCCCGGGAACGCAGCGACCTGGCAGATGCCGTTGCCCATCTGGCCAGCCCCAATGACACCGATTGTCTTGATTGCCATCTTCCTCACCCTCCTATTCTGAATTTGTTATTGATGAGTCCAGCCCGATCCGGCTCAGCGCCCGCGGCACGGTCCTCTCTCCAGGGGCGGGCCTGGCGCCTGAAACGGCGAATCTCCGGGTCCGACGGTCCTGTCCCGGGCGGGAGAACCTCTCTCCCGCCCGGAACAGGGTTTTATGTGGTGGTGATGGAGCTCATGGGCTCCGGGGTGCTGTCTTGGAAGGTTGCCAAGTTAAACGCTCTCGAGAATGATGGACATGCCCTGTCCGCCGCCGATGCACAGCCCGGCGAGACCGCGCTTGAGGCCGTTCTTCTTCATCTGCATGGCGAGGCTGTAGGTGATGCGGGCGCCGGTGCAGCCGATGGGGTGGCCGATGGAGACGCCGCCGCCCAGCAGGTTGCACTTGTTCTGATCCACGCCCAGCTCCTTGATGCAGGAGAGCGCCTGCACCGCGAAGGCCTCGTTGAGCTCCCAGAGGTCGATGTCCTTTGCCGTGAGGCCGAGCTTCTTGAAGAGCTTGTGCGTTGCCGGGATGGGGCCGAGGCCCATGTAGGCCGGGTCCACGCCGCCCGTGGCATAACCCAGGATC
>CAZUBX010000152.1:0-1627 GCA_964619035.1 uncultured Syntrophaceae bacterium
AGGAGATGAGCCGATAGCCCTTGTAAGGGTCGAACTTCTTCACCGCGTGCATGAGCCCCACGTTGCCCTCCTGGATCAAATCCAGGAGCTTCACACCGTAGTTGCGGTACTCGTGGGCGATCTTGACCACGAAACGAAGGTTCGAAGTGACGAGCTTTTCGGCCGCTTCCTTGTCGTTGTTCTTCTTGTAACGGACGGCCAGCTTGAACTCCTCCTCAGGGGTCAACAGGGAAAACTTGTTGATCTGAGAGATATATAAATCCAACGTGCTGCTTGCAGCCGGTAGATTCATGTTCATGGATGATCCTCCCTTTTGGGCCTGTCAATCTAAGTCATAAAGAATATAGATACAGGGGGCATCTTGTCAAGACTTTCCATGCAATTATTATATAGAAAACGCGGGGTCAAGAAAGAGATAACTCGTTGATTGAATGCCTTTTCTTGACATCCCCCCCGCCTGTCATTAAGTTAGGGTCCGAGCGGACGGCGGTGTCGTTTCGGGAAACGGTCTAGCAAGCCGTCGTTTTCTATTTAACTTACTGATATTATATCGCTTTTTGAAGAGAGGAACGATGAGGTTCGATAAATTCACCGTGAAAGTCCAAGAGGCCCTCCAGGACGCCCAGTCCCTGGCCGGAAAGCTCGGCCACCAGGCCGTAGATATGGAGCATCTGCTTGCGGCCTTGATCCGCCAGCCCGAGGGAATCGTTACGGCCGCGCTGAAGAAGCTCGGGGCCGACACCCGGACGATCCAGCGGGAGGTTGAAAAGGCCCTCAACAGCCTGCCGAAGGTATCCGGGGGGGCAACGCAGGCCTACATGACTCCGAGGCTCAACAAGGTTCTCGAGAACGCCTTCGAGGAGGCAAAAAAACTCAAAGACGAGTTCGTCAGCGCCGAGCACATCCTCATTGCCATGACGGAGGACAAGGACGGCCCGACAGGGAAAATTCTGCGAAATGGCGGCGTAACCAGGGACAGCCTCTACCGGGTCCTGGTGGACATCCGGGGAAGCCAGCGGGTCACCGACCAGAACCCCGAGGAGAAATATCAGGCTCTCGAAAGATACGCGAGGGACTTCAACGAGTTGGCCAGGAAGGGGTCCTTTGACCCGGTCATCGGCCGCGACGAGGAGATCCGCCGGATCATGCAGGTCCTCACGCGGCGCACGAAAAACAACCCGGTGCTCATCGGCGAGCCCGGTGTCGGCAAGACGGCCATCGTCGAGGGCCTCGCGCAGCGGATCGTCAACGGCGACGTGCCCGAGACGCTCAAGGACAAACGGGTCGTCTCCCTGGACATGGGAGCGCTGGTGGCCGGTGCCAAGTTCCGCGGCGAGTTCGAGGACCGCCTCAAGGCGGTCCTGAAGGAGGTGGCCGACGCCGCAGGCGAGATCATCCTCTTCATCGACGAGATCCACACCGTCGTGGGCGCGGGGGCGGCAGAAGGCGCCATCGACGCCTCGAACATGCTCAAGCCGGCCCTTGCCCGGGGCGAGCTGCGCTGCATCGGCGCCACGACCCTCAACGAGTATCGCAAAAACATCGAGAAAGACCCCGCCCTGGAGCGGCGATTCCAGCCCGTCCTGATCAAGGAGCCCTCCGTGGAGGACACCATCGCCATCCTGCG
>CAZUBX010000153.1:0-1579 GCA_964619035.1 uncultured Syntrophaceae bacterium
GGCTTGATCAAATCCGCTTGACAGGGAACACAGTTGCTATTCGGTCTTTTCCGTCTGTCCCGTCCAAATCCCCCCTGCCCCCCCTTTATAAAAGGGGGGGAATCCCTTGTTTGTCATCCCCCTTTACAAAGGGGGACCGGGGGCGCATCCCGTCAGGGTGCGCAGCCATGTCCGGTTCGCTCCTTACCGGGCCGCCCCGCGAAGCGGAACAGGGCGGCAAAGAGGGGGATTTTCCCCAGTCTTACCTTTTTAATCTCTTCCGCGCCGAAGCACTGGTTAGTTTCTTCTTTTTCGCTTTCGGGGACTCGCCCTCATCCGCCTCGTCCTCGGTCGTTTCGCCCCCGAACCCGATCTCCAGTTCCGTGAGTTTGCGGATCCGGTCGCGAAGCGCGGCTGCCTGCTCGAAATCATAATCCCGGGCCGCCGCCTTCATCTCCTCCCGCAGTTTTGCGATCAAGGCCGGAACCTCGGCAATGGATACGTACTCGACCTGCTGCTCCATGACAGGTACGCTGACGTAGTCTGCCTCGTAAATGGAGGCCAGCACATTGTCGATGGACTTGCGGATCGTCTCCGGGGTGATCCCGTTGTCCTCGTTGAACTTGCGCTGGATCTCCCTCCGGCGTTGAGTCTCGTCGATGCAGGCCCGCATGGAGTCGGTAATCCTGTCGGCGTACATGATGACCTGGCCCGCCACGTTTCGCGCCGCCCGGCCGCTCGTCTGGATGAGGGAGCGCTTGGAGCGAAGGAACCCCTCCTTGTCGGCATCGAGAATGGCCACCAGCGACACCTCGGGGATATCGAGCCCCTCCCGCAGGAGGTTGACGCCGACGAGGACGTCGAACTTGCCCAGCCGCAAATCGCGGATGATGACCACGCGCTCCAGGGTAGGGACGTCCGAGTGCAGGTATTTCACCCGGACCCCGAGGCTCTCGTAGTATTCCGTGAGATTTTCCGCCATGCGCTTTGTAAGGGTCGTCACGAGGACCCTCTCGCCCTTCTCGACGCGCTTGCGGATCTCGCCCAGGAGATCGTCCACCTGGTAGGTCACGGGTTTCACGACGATCTCAGGGTCCATGAGCCCCGTGGGCCGCACGATCTGCTCCACCACGCGCCCCCGGGCCTTCGTGATCTCGTATTCGGCAGGTGTTGCCGAGATGTAGAGGCGCCGCTGGGCAAAGCGCTCGTATTCTTCGAACATGAGCGGCCGGTTGTCCAGGGCCGAAGGAAGACGGAAGCCATACTCGACGAGGGTTGACTTTCGGGAGCGGTCGCCGCGGAACATGCCCACGATCTGCGGAACGGTGACGTGGCTCTCGTCGACGATCAAGAGGGCGTTGGCCGGCAGGTATTCCATGAGGGTCGGCGGGGGCTCGCCGGGCTTGCGCCCCGTGAGGTGGCGGGAGTAGTTCTCGATCCCCTGGCAGTAGCCCATCTCTTCGAGCATCTCCATGTCGAAGCAGGTGCGCTGCTCGAGCCGCTGGGCCTCCAGGAGCTTCCCCTGCGATTGCAGAAACCGCAGGCCCGCGCCCAACCCCTCCCGGGTGGTGACGAGGGCCGACCTCCGCGTTTCCCGCGC